>CAYZPT010000020.1:0-21897 GCA_964480285.1 uncultured Bacteroides sp. | reverse complement strand
GGGTGAAAGTGATACAAAAGACATCGTTGTCAACAAGCCCCTTTCACTTAGTAACAAGGTTTCAGAACAGCTCGGAATGCAGTATTATACCGATAGCGAATCCTTCAGGGTAGACATAAAAATCAGCGGTGCAAAATATACAATCGGTCAGGTTGACGAGGATGATATAGAAATTACGTTTGACGCTTCAAACATCAGCCGGACAGGATTGCACAATGTTCCCGTCAAAGTAAAGAACAAATCTAACACGCTTGATTTTGAGATTGACGATTATACACCGAGAACTGTTGAAGCGTATTTTGATACAAACGAAGAGAAAACGCTTGAACTGAATCTGAATTATGATCAGCTAAAGCTTGAAGACGGTTATGCATTCGGTGAGCCGGTCATAAGCGAGGATAAAGTTGTTGTTTCCGGTCCTAAATCATACGTTGAAAAGGTAGACAGAGCTAACCTGATTGTAAAACCGAAAGATGAAGAAAAACTGACTAAAATCTACAATAACACCTGCGACATTACTCTTGAAAGCGACAGCGGATCTTTTGAAGAACGATACATCAGTTTGTATTCAAAGAGTAATAAGAAGGTTGCTATATCATCAGTTGATGTAACAATCCCGGTTGTTAAGCTTTCGGAAGTGCCTGTTAAAGTCACAATTGAAGACAAACCGAAAGGTGTAAAAGATAGTGATATTGAAATATCGTACAGTGTGGATTCACTAAGCGTCGGATTCCTTGACGGCGCAGATGTAAAAGAGCTTAACATTGGCTCTGTCAGCTTTAATGAGCTTGCTACCGGTAAAAACGAATTCAAGTTTAAAACTTCTGAAATCAAAGGCGTACCTGTCGTATACGATGAAGATCAGGAAATCTCCGTTGTTATTACTATCGACGAATCGGAATACGTTAAAAAGGAAACCTATATTGACGCGTCAATGATTAAAATCACCGGTGCTCCTGAGGGCAGCACAGCAAGGATTGCAGATATAAGTAACACCAAAATAGTCACTTATGTACCTTCTGATGCAAGTGACGAAGATGTTGAGTTCAGTGAGATAAAATGCGATATCAGCAAAGAGTCCACGGATAAAACATATCCTTTGAGTTTTAAATTTGACGATCAGTCGTCGTGGGTTTACGGTGATTACTCCGTTACTGTAGAAACCGAATAAAACAAAAAACAGTCCGAAGAATTATCCCTTCGGGCTGTCTTTTTTCATTAACAAGCCTTTAATAAGCTTTTATTACGGCTTTAATCATCTTTATATCCTTTTTAGTGCTTACCGAACCCGGTGAGCGGTATTCGACAAGCGTTGCCGGAATACCAAGGTGATTATGAACCCAACCGATAACGTATCCCTGATTACCTCCGTAGCTGCTTATATAACCGGACAGACCAAGATTTCTGTTAACTATGTGACTAAGTTTATATGAGCCGAGTGTTTCGTTAAGCCATCCGTGCATATTCATATAAAGATTCGGATTGCAATCAAGAATATATTTTCGTAGCTTACGCGATTCAACTGCCCTGAATGCGCCGAAGTCACGGTTCATATCAACATGCTTTGCAGTGCATCTGCCGAATGCGCTTGAGCATGCTCTTTTATTATTCACACCGGCGATAGCGCCGTCCGGGTTAGCACACGGAACGATTACAAGGCGGTATTTGCCGAGTTCCTCTGAATGCAGAGTAAAGTATTTTATAAGAGCATTTGCCTCTTCTGTAAGCACTTTACCGTCGCGGTAATACCAGTCCTCAAATCCGTGTACCGTAAAGTCAATGAAGAGCGTTTTCTTATACTTGCCGGTCTTTTTATTAATAATTTCAAATCCCTCAAGATTACGTCCCTGAGATGACTTTCCGTACTTTGTTCTTTTCAGATTAGTATTATCATATGCAAGCTGCACTGAATTACGGTTAAGAATAAGCGCATCATCAACCACGGTAAGATAATGCTTTGCCTTCAGGTTATCGTAATTTGTCTTGATATCAACATAAAACTTACCTTTACGAACACCTGTAACATAACCGTTTTTATCTATTTTTGCAATCTTTTTGTTGCTTGAAGACAGTTTGAAAGAAGTCTTAAGTCCGCTGCTGACTTTGCATACTACTCTGTGACAGTCGGCGCCCTTCTGAATCTTTCTTGTATTAGTTATAACTGTGATCTGCGGTTGCTTTTTAGTAATTGTAAAATTACAATACGCTCTTTTATGATTAAAGGTTGAAAAATAAATCCTGACTTTACCGGCTCTCAAAGCCTTCACTTTACCGTTACTGTCAACGGTTGCTATTTTTTCGTCAGAAGAAGTATAGTTCCTTTGACGCGAAAATCCGCCGTAGACTTTTCCTTTAAGGCTATATGTCTTTTTAACTTTGAGTGCAATATTCTTTGCGCTGAGTTTAACCGATGTAGGCGCATCCTTAACATACACTGTAAATGCAGCTGAATATTTGTGAACTATGGGCTTTGGCGTTTCTTCCTCGCCCTCGGCAGGCTCGGGTGTTTCGATAACCTCGCGTTTAATGGTTATTCTTGTTTTACCTTTACTTAAACCTTTTACCAGACCGTTCTTATTGACGCTTGCTATCGCGCTGTTACCGACTTTGTAAGTATAAGTGTTTTGATCCTTATCTTTTTCATTGATGAACTCATAAATATTTACAAGTTCGCCATTGCCGATTGTTACTCTTGTCGCGCTGAGCGGTAATGCCTCAGTCGTATCTGCCGCAAAAGCACTGAACGCTGGGAGCATAAACAGCACCGCAAGCATAAGTGTAATAAGTATTTTGCCGAATTTTAACTTCACCCTTTTGACCTCCAAATCAAATATGATAATATTATAATACTTTAATTATAAGATTTCAAGAAAAAACAGAGGCAAAATTGCCTCTGTTTAAAAAATTTTCAGATTATTTCCATTCATGGATAACTGACGGGTTAGCGAAGATTTCGTCGAGTTTCTGGAAGAACGGAACCATATCGCCGTAGTCAACAGCTCTGTGGTCCATAGCGATTGCCATTGGCATAACCATACCGATTGTAATCTGGTCCTTGCCGTCTGCATCCTTGGTAACGACAGGTCTTTTCTGTGCTGCGTTGATAGCAATAGCAGCAACCTGCGGCGGGATAATCTCAAGCAGGCAGCATTCGCCTCTGTACGGACGGTAAATCGAACCGAGGTTGGTTATTGTGATTGTTCCCTGCTCAATGTCATGCTTTGTAAGTCTGTCAGTCTCAGGGATTGAATAATACTCTTTTTTAGCATTACCCTTGAGAGTATGTACCTTGTGCTTGCCGGTCTTTGAGCCATACAGTCTGTTGACCGTTTGCGCAATCTTGCCGTGCTTGAGGTTGTTAAGCGTATTGTCAAGCGACACTTCAAACATAACCTCGTTGAGGTCGGTGTTCTTAGCCTTGCGCGCAGCGTCGTTGATTGCTTCCGTCATCTCGGTGAGAGTTTTGCTGCCCATATCGTGCATATTGATGGTCATCATCTCGCCGTTCGGCAGAATCATAGGCATACTTACGTCAACGTGGTCAAAGGTTTTGAGGCAGCCTCTTACAAGTCTGCGGTTGAATTCAAGGTGTGCGTTGAGCTTCGGCGCCTGCTTCAAGCCCTCGCAGATAACCTTAATCATTACAGTGTTGATTGTAATTTTCTTTGACGGGTCGGTGTTACCATCGTTGAGCTTTTTGCACTCCTTCATAAACTCGGTAACATCGGGCTCATAGTTCATAACGGCGTGCGGGATTTGCTCCCAGCTTTCCGAAGTCATATTACTAACGATTTTACGTGCAATACCAAAATGGTGTTCGCCTGAAATAGCCATAAATTTCCTCCACAAAAATAGGTGTTTTGTTTATTAATTTAAATTATTTTAACAGATATTTATATTATAGTCAATAATAAATATTACATTTCGGATAATCCGTCAATCGCAAAAAGGCTAATCCTCCTTGCGGCGAGGGATACGCTCGTTGATGTTTTCCTTAATCTTTTCACGCGTTTCTTTTATGCGCTCTTTGCCCTCTTCCCTTTTTTCGTGCAGGATTTCGCGCTCGTCCTTAATACGCTCTTTAAGTGTGCCTGTGAGCTGAGAGAGTTCCTCCTTGGTGAACGGTTCCTCATTAAAGCGACGCTTATACTCAGCGATAAGATGAGGTCTGAAACGCGGATGTGCAATTGCGATAAGGGCTTTGGCACGTTCTTTTAACGTTTTACCCTTAAGCTGAGCAATACCGTATTCGGTTACAACGTAATTAACGTCATTACGCGGTGTGGTAACAGCACTGCCCTCTGTGATAAGCGGCACAATACGGCTGACCATACCTTTTTTTGCGGTGGCAGGCATAGCGATGATCGAACGACCGCCCTTACTCATAGTCGCACCGCGTACAAAGTCAACCTGTCCGCCGACTGCAGAAAACTGCGACAGACCGATTGTGTCGCTGACAACCTGACCGAGAAGGTCAACCTGAATACAGGAGTTAATCGACACCATATTGTCGTTTTTAGCAATCTCAATCGGATTGTTAACATAATCAATCGGGTGCAGTTCAACTGCAGGATTGTTATTAATATATTCATTAAGCTTTTTTGAACCGAACGCAGCGCCGAGAACGGTACGTCCCGGTTTTGTAGTTTTAAGTTTATTGTTAATTACGCCGCTTTCGAGCAAATCAACAACGCCGTCGCCTACAAGCTCACTGTGCAAGCCGAGATCTTTTTTATCAGTAAGCTGCGCGCACACTGCGTTAGGGATACCACCGATACCGAGCTGCAGGCAGTCGCCGTCTTTGATAAGCGACGCACAGTTTTTACCGATTTCCATTTCAACATCTGAAATGTTTACAGTCTTAACCTCAGGAAGCGGATCGTCAATCTCAACAAATGCGGTAATGTCACGCACGTGCTTGATGCTGTTGCCAAAGGTACGCGGCATATTCTTGTTAACCTGAGCGATAACAACCTCACAGTGGTCGGTTGTGCCCTTGGTGTAGTCAACGGTTGTGCCGAAGGACACATAGCCGTGCTCGTCGGGCGGTGATACCATAACGATAGATACACGCGGGCATATGTAAGACCTGATAATTTCCGGTATCTCATAGAAATGCGATGTTGTGAACTCGCTTGAACCGTCGGAAATCGAGGCTCTGTTTGACTGCGACGCAAACAGACAGTTGAGCTTGAAATGCCCCTTCATCCTCGGCTCGCACCAGGGAGAATTGCCGAGTGTGAGCATATTGACGATAGTAATGTCCTTATACTCCTCATAATGCTCAACAAGCGCATTTTCGATGCCGAAGGGTTCGCCGCAACCGAATCCGACAACAACCTTGTCGCCGTCGTGGATAAGCTTAATAGCCTCGTCAACAGACATCAGCTTATCTTCATAAATTTCTCTCCACATAGTTAATTCTCCTAAAAATAATAATTTTAACTCAACAATACTATAACACAAACCGCAAATACAAGTCAACAACAGTATGAATAATAGACGTTTTTTGGTAAAAGATAGTAATGCGGAGGTGAAATTATGACATCAAAAGAACTTTTATACGTTGAAGACGCGCTCGGTCACGAGCAGTACTTCCAGACAAAATGCAGCGAGGTTGCAAACAATCTCCAGGACGGCGAGCTGAAAAACGCCGTACACTCTATGCAGACAAAGCATCAGGAGATTTTTAACAGCTTTATTAACACACTCAACTAAGGAGAAACTATGGACGACAGAAACTTAATGCAGGATATTCTCCTGCTTGAAAAAGGCGCGTGTGACCTCTATATGCACGGAACAATCGAAAGCTCAAGCCAGAACATCAATCAAGTGTTTAAAACTGCGCTCAACAATTCGCTGACGATGCAGGACGACATCTACAAAAAGATGGAGTCAAAGGGCTGGTACCAGACCGAGCAGGCAGAGCAAAATAAGATTAATAATCTGAAGCAGAAGTTCAGCAACAGTAGTATGCAATAAGAACCTGACTTGCTCACCGCAAGTCAGAACCTTGTTGGCAACAGCCCTTGGAGCCAATAAGAAAACGGAGGGGTTGTAACAATCCCTCCGCTTTACTTTGTTATTCATCAAATTGGTATTCAATTATATCGCCGGGCTGGCAATGCAGCGCCTCGCAGAGCGCCTGCAGGGTTGAAAACCTTATTGCGCTGACGTGCCCATTTTTGAGCTTTGATAGATTGACGTTTGCCACGCCGACCTTTTCGGAAAGCTCGTTAAGGCTCATCTTGCGGTCTGCCATAACTCTGTCAAGTCTTAATACAATCTGTCCCATTGCGAGCCCTCCTTACAAAGTTTCGTCGGACTGCTTCTGCAACTCCGCGCCATATGAGAAAATCATTGCGAGCATAAATATTACAAGAATTCCGAATACTATCTTAAAATCAATTCCCATATGAACATTAACGCCCAAGCTAAACAGCGATTGCAGTGAGTTCTCTGACGTTCCGCTTAAAAATGCAAGAGGAATGAGCGAGAATCCAAAGCGCTTCATATTTTTGATTACACTGTCGCAAAACGGTGTTTCGCAGTTTTCAATCGACTTCATAAGCGCTCTTATCATAAAGAGGACAACGATAGTACAAACCGTGTTAAGAAGAACAAAAATCAAAGTTGTAATAATTGCCTGAACGTTCAAATCAAGGCGTTGATTGTTCATTTTGAGAGCAATGCCCTTGTCAGTTTTTTCTGCTGTAACGCCCTCGGGTACGGAGTCTTTAACGTCGCCTACCGCAACATTTGACTCGCCGAGCTTAATCTGCCCTTTGCCGCCTTTTGAAGAATCGATTATCGCTTCGGCAATGCTTTCAAGAATATCGCCCTTTGCAGTGATGTCCGCAGTGCCGGTAACCTCAACAGAAAGCGCGTCCTTCGGGAGCGAAGCCGCTACGCCGATACCGACTGCTGTTGCAATTGCTGCAAGAATCATAAATACAGCAATTATTGTTGTGAGTATTTTGCCGACTTTGCCGATAGTGTTAATGCTTTTATTCATTTTAGTTTCCATAATTACATCTCCTTCATTAAATATTTAACGTTTATCGTTAACTTTCAATTGCAGTATATCACATTGATTTATGTTTGTCAACACTTTTTTAATGTTTTTCGTTAATTTTTTTACGAATGTGCAAAAAAACGGGAGGGTCAGGAAACCCTCCCTTACAGCATTTTTACATTAATTAAATCGTTGTTGTTACAAAGCTATCTGATTCATTCGCCTTCTTTGCCATAGAAATCAAGTAGTCTTTGCTTATAATCCGGCGCTTCATCATATACTGCGTGACCGTAAGGTTCGCCGTACATATAAATCTCACAACTGAGAATATCTGCAATCTCGCGCGAAGCTTCGCCGGTGAGAACATAATCATTATCTGCGCCGAGCACAAGCACAGGGCATTTGATTTTCTTAATCTCCCCTGTTATATCAAAGCCGTCGCTTGAATGAGTGCAGGTAACAAATCGCAAAAGTTCCTCATCACTGCAGTCACTCATAAGGTGAACAAGCATTTCACCGTATTTTTCGGTAAACTGCTTTGAATAGACTTTATTGATAAAATCGCGGCACAGTTCCTCTGCCCTGCCGCTTTCAGCAAGCGTGCACCAATTTGCAGTGGCTTCTTTTGCCTTTATGTTCAGACGTGCTGCGCTTGAGCCGAGCACAAGTCTGCGAACAAGGTGCGGATGATTTATTGCGATAAGTTGTGCAATCATTCCGCCCTGCGAGGTGCCGAAGACGTCAGCGTTGCTGATTTTGAGAACTTTCATTGCCTTAGCAGTTTCTTCGGCAATATCAGCAACTGTAACTCCGTATTTCATATCTTGCGGTCTGTCAAAAACATAAACAGTGTAGCGTTCTGCAAACTCAGCATAAGCACTGGCAATTGCATTTGCAGAAATCATTACGCTCTTGACAGAAAGACCGGGTATCATTACAAACGCACGTTCACCGTAGCCGAACTTTAAGTAATCAATTGTATTTGTATCTGTTTTTACCGAAAGAATATGGTATTTACTCATAATATCACCGCCAATATTTTAACATATCCGCAGTAAAAAATAAACCCCGTTTTCACGGGGCTTTAAATTAAATATTCAGAATTCCGAGTCCCTGAAGCACGCTTGAAACAAGAATTGCAAATATGAAAATCGGTGCAATCCATTTTACCATAGCGGTGTAAAAATGCTTCATTTTGAATTCGCCGTTGAGTTCTACCTCGCTGATAATTGCGTCCGGCTTGATAACAAAGCCGACAACAATACAGGTGAGCATACCTACAAGCGGAAGCAGAACGCTGTTTGATACGAAGTCGAGGAAGTCGAGAATCGAGAAGCCGAAGATAGTTACATTACTCCAGATACCGAAGCCGAGCGAGCAGACAATACCGACAGCAAGTCCGAATACTGCGACAATTGTAGTAGCAGTGCCGCGCTTCATATTGAACTCGTCAATCATACCTGACACAATAGCTTCCATAATCGACACAGAGCTTGTGATTGCCGCAAACAGCACAAGCACAAAAAACATTGCGCCGATTACACCGCCGGCAGGCATATCATTGAAAACCTTAGGCAGAGTTACAAACATCAGCGACGGACCTGTTCCGAGTGCTTCTTTGTCGCCACCCGAGAATACAAAAACTGCAGGCACGATCATAAGTCCGGCAAGGAACGCAATAAGAGTGTCAAACACTTCTATCTGGCGTGTTGCCTTTTCAATATGCTCATCCTTTGAGAAATATGAGCCGTAGGTAATCATAATACCCATAGCAAGTGACATCGAGTAGAACAGCTGACCGAGCGCCGCAAGGAAGGTTTTAACACTGAGATTCTTAAGATCCGGCAGCATATAGTACTTAACGCCTTCAAGCGCACCCGGGCGCGTAACAACATAGACTGACAGAACTATTGTAAGTACAAGCAGCGCAGGCATAAGGATACGGCTCAGTTTTTCAATACCCTTATTTACGCCGAAAACAATAACAAGAGTTGTTGCAACAATAAATACAACAAACCAGATAAGCGGACTTGTTGTATCACTGATATATTTACCGAAGAAGTCATCGTTTGCAGCCTGCGCAACCTTACCCGTCACCATAACTGCGGCGTACTTTGTAACCCAGCCGCCGATAAGACAGTAGTACGGGAATATCAGCACCGGTACTATAGTTGCGAGTTTACCGAGCCAGCCCCACTTCTTGTTTAACACGCCAAACGCTTTAAGCGGACTAAGCTGCGTTTTTCTACCTATCGCAATCTCGGTTACCATTAGCACAAAGCCGAATGTGATTGCAAGAATAATATAAACGAGGAGGAATGCGCCTCCGCCGTATTTTGCAGCAAGATACGGGAATCGCCACAAGTTACCGAGTCCGACTGCCGAACCTGCCGCTGCAAGAACAAATCCTATTTTGCCTTTAAACGTACTTCTTGTTTCTTCCATAATCTTTTCCATTCCTTAAGTAAATACCTGTTTATAATATACCAATAACACAAACAAATAAAGTGTTATTTTTGTATTTTGAACAGTTTATTATATATGTACAGTAAAAAGTAAGCAGCCGAAACTGCTCACTCTTAAACATCCGTGTTAATCCGGTTCTCCTCATTAATAGTGTTATGCCCGGTATCAAGAATATTTTTGAACATTTCATAATTATTTCTGCTATCGGGCTTAACCGCAAACACAACATCCTTAAAGAAGTGCGAATAACCGTTACGCGAAAGCAGATGATTAAACACACCTGCTACAAGCTCTGGCGGATTGTTAAACACACCGCAGCCGAATGCGCCGAGTATAAGAACATCAACGTCGTTTGCTATTGCAACCTCAAGGATATTTGTAATCCTGCTGTAAAAAGCTCTTTCGTAATTCTTATAATTATAAGCACCTGCCGTTGAACGGTTATAAAACGGTGCTGCGCAGGTGATAACATCAACCGTAAAAGGTCTGTCAAGTTTAACAGGCACCGCGTCATCAGATTTAAAAACAGTAACGCCTTTTGAATAAATAACTGTATCCGTGCCGTAATGCGTGTTATTACGTCCGTTGCGGTTATAATAATTAGTCAGCACATAATTGCACGTGAGCGCAGCATAGAGGTTACTGCTGCGGCAAAGACATTCCTCCTGCGACATTGCACCCTGATCAACACCGCCCCCGGGATGTAGAGGGTTTGCAAAATTGAGCACTGCAATACGCTTGCCGGTACCGACAAACTGCATCGCCTGGTGAAAAGTAGTATCAGGAGTAACGGTGATAATTGTACGGCGACGTTTGATCGGCTTATTGATAACCGAATAATTTTCAAAATAAACAAGCGTTGAATCAACCATTCTGTTTGTAGCTTCTATAAGATCCTGATACTTCGTAAAAGCTTTTACAGTATCGTAAAAGGATTCTATAAGTTGTTCTTCGCTGACAGCCATATTATCACCTCTCTTTCCTGATTTTCTTTATTATAACATAAGCGTACAAAATAATCTACTGCAAAGTTTTATAATTATCAATAATGCTTTTTATCTCTTCCTCCGCCTCTTTGACCTCGTTATAAAATGATCTTGAGGATACGCGCAAAGCACCGTTTCCGAGAATGATTAACTGCTCAAGCGCGTCTGATGTGACAACGCGGACTTTGTGATTTTTCTTTGCGAGTTTGTGAGAAACCTTTTCGATATACATATCGGCTGTTTCGGCCTCTTTGGTATAAACGACATTTACATTGTCGATTTTATCTACCTCGCGGTTGCCCTTGACCTTATACGCATCAAAAACAACAATAACCTCACACTTTTTATAACCCTGATAATTACAGAGAATATTTATCAGCGTGTTGCGCGCTCCGTCGATACTGCTCTCTGACAGATTGCGCAAATCATCCCATGCAAAAATGACATTGTACCCGTCAACAAGCAGATACTCATCGCCGTCATATTTTGGCGAAGTCTTTTTGTATTTAACGGTTTCAGGCTTCTTTGACTGTGCAGTAACCTGGGTGTTATCAAACGCAGTGCGATTTTTAACAGGACCGTAGGTCTGCTCAAAAATCTGCATAAGCTCTTTGTCAAAGGCAAATATATCCTTTTGCGATTTGCAGTTGTTGAAGTACTGCCGTGCGTCTGCCGCTGCAGCCGGCTTCTTTTGTGAAGAAAGCGCGCTCGGCAGATGCATATGACTGCCGACCTCATCCCACTTGACGTTGTAGCCCGCACCATGTGAGCAGAAAACAGAGTCAGCCGTGTTCTGCACATCGCTGTCGCAATCGTAACCGATATCGGCAATAACCTGTTCTGCATTATGGCAGGGTTCATAGCCTTTTAGAATACAGCCAAGCTTTCCTTTTCCGTGGGTATACTGCACAAGCTCTTTGTTATAATCGCACATTTCGGACACCGGCGCAGTACCGGTAATTACTGCAAACTCACCTTGTGTTTCCGGCGGATTGAAATTACCTGACATACGCTGAATATCAGCCATAGCCCTGCCGACATTTTCCGCAGGGACTTCAAGTGTGAAATCGTATACAGGCTCAAGCAAAATGCTCTTTGCCGAGCGAAGTCCCTGACGCACAGCGCGATAAGTCGCCTGCCTGAAATCGCCGCCCTCTGTGTGTTTGGGGTGCGCTTTACCCGAGGCAAGAATAATCTCCATATCTGTAATCGGCGATCCTGTCAGAACACCGATATGAGTTTTTTCATAAAGATGAGTGATAATCAGCCGCTGCCAGTTTTTGTCAAGCTGGTCTTCCTTGCACTGTGAACTGAAAACCAGTCCGCTGTCGCGCTCTGCTGGTTTAAGAATAAGGTGCACCTCGGCATAGTGGCGCAGTGGTTCAAAGTGACCGACGCCCTCAACCGTATCCGCAACAGTTTCTTTATAAATAATATTTCCCCTGCCGAAATCAACAGCGTAACCAAATCGGTCAAGAATTACGGAACGCAGCACTTCAAGCTGAATTTCGCCCATTAACTGCACCTGTATTTCGCCGAGTCTGTCGTTCCAGACAACCCTGAGCTGCGGGTCCTCTGCTTCAAGCACACGCATATCCTGCAGTGCTGTGTGAGCGTCGGTACCGTCAGGAAGGATGAGCCGATATGTAAGTACGGGCTCAAGTACAGGCATAGCGGAATCTTGTTCCGCACCCAGACCGTCGCCGACTGCGGCAAATGTTATGCCGCTGAGTGCACAGACGGTTCCTGCCTCCGCCTCATCAACTGAGGTAAACTTGTCCCCAGAATAAATACGGATCTGTTGCACCTTCTCATTTTCAGTGTTATTTGGACTTTCAAGAATATCTTTAACCTTAAGCGTGCCGCCGGTAATCTTCATAAACGTAAGGCGGCGCTTCTGCTTATCCTCAGCGATTTTAAACACCTTTGCGGCAAATTCACTGCCGTAATCAGGCATTGATGTGTAGTCACACAAAACGCGCATAAACTCATCCACGCCGTCAATTCTAAGTGCAGAACCGAACATAACGGGAAAAACTCTGCGTTTTGCAATTGCCCGCACTGTATCGTTCTTTTCTACCTTTTCAGTATCGTAAAATTTATCAAGCAAGTTATCGTCACAGAGTGCAATGTTTTCATAAAATTCCGGAGTGTTAATGCCTGAAAAATCAACGCAGTTTTCGCTGAGATGGGTTTTAAGCCTGTTCATAACCACATCTTTATGCGCACCGTCCAAGTCCATTTTATTAACGAAAACAAAGGCGGGAACACCGTACTTTGCAAGCAGTTTCCAAAGGGTTACGGTGTGACTCTGCACACCGTCAGTACCGCTGACAACAAGGATTGCATAGTCGAGCACCTGCAGTGTTCGTTCGGTTTCCGCCGAAAAATCAACGTGACCGGGAGTGTCAAGCAGTGTAAATTCGGTATCACCCACCGTAAATACTGCCTGTTTTGAAAAGATTGTAATTCCGCGGTCGCGCTCAAGCGAATTAGTGTCGAGGAATGAATCGCCATGGTCGACTCTGCCGAGCCTGTTAATAACGCCTGCACGATAAAGCATCGCCTCGGACAGTGTTGTTTTGCCCGAGTCAACATGCGCCAGAATACCGACTGCCAGCTTTTTCATTCTCTCACCACACTTTCGTTATTTTTTGAGCAAGTAAGCCCTGCCTCTGAAGTCACCGTCAAGGTCTGAGCCAAAGATTTTAACTATATTGTAGCCGATTAACAGATCCTCAATCGGCGGATTTGCACTGTTCTTAAACGTATGCACAATCAGAAGTGCTTCATCGCCATATTCACGCAGAACTGCCTGGTAACCGCATGGGTCGGAATAGTCCACGGCATCAGTGCGAATAACCGATGTGAAGCCGTTTTTGATAATATGCTTTATCTCGCTGTAAAACTCTATGCCGTCAAGCGCAAGTTGCCACTGCTCGTCTGTAAGATCAAATATCTCGCCTGAAAGGCAGAGCCTGCCGAGGAAAGATGAAGTGAGTAGATAATTAATTCTGTGCAGGTCGGCATTTGCTCTTAGCACCGCCCAGATCTGACTCTGCTCAGGACGGATAAGTCTGTGCAGGTTAGCTGCGATCAGTGGAATTGCCGTGCACTCATGAGCATCTGAAAAGCTCGCCTGCGAGCATAGTTCCATAAATGACGGTTCAAGTCTGTGGCCGCCGCTCGAGCAATTCTCAAATACAAGTTCAGGCATTTCCTCGGTAATATGCTTAAAGTATGCGCGGCTTGCTTCAACGCACTCGCGCAGCCCTTCGCCGTAGCTGTCTGAGCCGTCTGCACCTGAGCCGATATTCTCGTTATAATCGACTTTAAGGTAACCGAAACCTGCGTCCTTGAGCAGCTTGATAACGCGCTCATCGAGGAAATCCCGAACCCACTTATCGCGCATATCCCAGAATCGCCTGCCCGCAACGGTAACAGGAACACCGTCACGTTTAACAAGGTGATCGGTCATATTGTAGCCCTTTGCGCCGCTGCCAAGGCACTCGAACTCATACCACAGTCCGGGGATAAGTCCGTGAGATCTTATAATATCGGCAACTTCCTTTATCCCGTTTGGGAAAAGATCTTTACTCGGGATCCAGTCGCCGGTCTTATTGTACCAGTCGCCGTCGCCCTGCTTTTTATACCAACCGCTGTCAATAACAAGGTAACGCACGCCCGAGCCGTCAAGCCTTTCGGCTGTGCGGCTGATGTTATCAAGTGTAGGATTGCCCCATGTTGTGCAGTACTCATTGAATACAACAGGCATATCGCGATCAACCTCAGCAATGCGTGGTTGCTGCGCTTTAACGAGTTTGTCACAGACATCTTCAAGGGATTTGCCGGAAGCAACAACTGCAACAGGAGTTTCAAAGCTCTCGCCCGGCTTAACGTTTTTTGACCACTGACCGTAATCTCTGTCAGCAATTCCACCCTGAATGAAAACATCGTCATCCTTGTGCATTATCTCTATCTGCCAGCTTGAACCGCAGTACAGCTGCACGCCGAAGAAGTTGCCGCTTTCGCTGTCCTCAAGTGCTAAAAACGGGAACCATTTACGCACCGGCATTGAACCGATTTGCCCGAATTTTTCAATCCTGACACCGTGCTTTGACCATGAGCATTCCATATTGAGATCGGTGAGTTTTTGTGTGAGGAGCTTGCCCTCCGCGCTCCAGAATGACGTTGCACGGTGGATTGTATCAGCCTTTATTCCCCTGATCGCAAAGCTTGAAAGCAGTTCAAGCGTTACCGTACTGTCGGAATTGTTATTAACCACCGTTTTGCAACGCGTAACGTTGCCGCATTTCT
The DNA here is from genome assembly GCA_964480285.1 of uncultured Bacteroides sp. GTDB lineage: Bacteria > Bacillota > Clostridia > Oscillospirales > Acutalibacteraceae > Eubacterium_R. The sequence continues at coordinate 7,113 of CAYZPT010000020.1, read as the reverse complement.
CATGAAAGCAGGTTACCTGCAGTCCGTTTTCGGTTTCGTAAACAGTTATGTCATCCGTTTCTGACACAGCTTTCAGGCTCTGTGAAGTACTGCCGCCCGAAAGTGTAAGTCCGTTTGTGTAATTGCCGCCGTATTCGTCACCCTTAAGGCGTATTTCGGTATAAAATTCCATATCTAATCCTTTAAAAATTCAATTATGATTTTGTTAAACGGTTCAGGCCTCATATACACAACAGCGTGGTTGCCGTTTATGAATTTCAGCTGCGAGCCTTGAATACAATCTGCAATAAGACGCGTGTGACTTACTTTTATTAAATCGCGCGTGCCTGCAATTACAAGCGTCGGCGCAGTGATTTTCTTAAGGTCATCAGTGCCTACGTCGAGGTCGTTCAGCATAAGATCGAGCATTTCCGTTTTATCTTTTCTGCCTTTTTTCGCGTACGCTTTATTGATCAATCTGCAAGGTATAAGGAAATAATCCCTCAGTCCGTCAACCGTAAAATTGCCGCTGTTAAGGATGAGTTTATCCACCTTTTCGGGATACTTTACAGCAAACACCATTGCGATATTAGCGCCGTCGGAAAAGCCAAAAACATGTGCCTTTTCAATACCTTTATCAACCATAAAATCTGCAAGGTCATCTGCGAACTGAGTTATTGTGAACGGTTTGCTGCCGCGAGGTGAAGCACCGTGACCGCGGGTATCAACAGCGTACACATGATAATACTGTGAAAACTCTGCAATCTGTGCCTTAAATATCTTGTGATCCTCACCGTTTCCATGTATCAGTATCAGCGGTTTACCGCATCCCTTTTCAACATAAGCAAGCTTAATATCCATAATAACTCCACTGTTTGTATAATTTATACTAATAATATCATACAGTATAATACAAAACAATATAATATAAAAACTGATAAACAATTGTAATTTTTTTGCTGCAATAATATGCATAAAAACAAGTCTGCGCAAAAAGTGCAGACTTGTTTTTTGGTGGACCTGATGGGAGTCGCCCGTCTCGCTTCTGCGCTCGACGGCACGCCCGCGGGCAACGAAACAGTCCACAGGACTTTTTCTATCTTCTGACAAAGATTGCCCTGTTCGACTCCCAATCATAAAAAAGAACACACGCCAAACGGTATATGTTCTTTTTTGGTGGACCTGAAGGGAGTCGAACCCTCGACCTCTGGTTGTAGTTAAGGGTAGATTATATAGTACTTCTTTCTCTAACATTGTACCTAGTTTGCAAATCTTCAGCTATATATCCTTTTTCTCTTAACATATTAACAACATCACTATAAATATCGTTTTTACCTGGATCTTTTACAGTAACAATAAGAACAAACTCTTGATTTGATACATCTGCTTCGTTCCTCTCGGTCAAATCTACTCGTATTTTCCATCCCTCTCCAAGTTGCGTCCCTCTAGGAAGTTTACGATAGTATGCTTTAACTGGACTCCATTTGAATCCATTCTCAACTCTAAAAGACTCGAATTTTTCTTCCCACGTTGCCTCCAGGGGCACCTGACCGGTATAATTCAACTTGCCCGAATGATCTCTTTTACAAGTACCGAAACTAACATCAATATTTGATCTACAGTACTCTTGGCCGAACTTGATGTCTAATGGCGGAGCATAGAGTAATGTCATACATATTTCGCCATAGCACTTACCATTTTTTACTAAAGATTTTGGATAGGGAAAATCCATCATTTCCAAATGTGTTCCCTTCTTGACCTTTTGTCTAAAAATAAGAGTTACTTCATCTTTACTGCAATTTAAAATATCCTTTGCATCAACATCAGGCATTCCAAACCCATAATAGTTTATTGCATTTTTAGTTTCTATTGTTTCTTTCGAGTTCAACCGAGCAGAATGAATAAGTAATGCTTTAGCTAGCAGTATATCTTTTTCAATCATATCCTCAAGAACACAAGCGAGTTTTTGAGTAATCCTTGGCGCAGAAAAACTTGTTCCCACATTTCCAGTTATATTTCCATCTAAATCGAGACCAATAAGCGCAACGTTTGTTTCGCTATAGCCAATATTAACATTGCCACCATAATCAACAACTTCAGGTTTTACAATATAACTAGCACCTGGTCCTCTTCTGCTAAAAGACGACGGTTCATTCTTTTTTACAATTGATTCAGGTGAATCGTAAAGCGCTACCGATCCAACCGTCAGCGATCTAATGGAATCAGCTGGTGAAGTAATCCTATCAGATTCTCCAAGTCCTTCTTGTGGAGGCCAAGTTCTTTGATTTATATTCTCATAATTACCGCTAGAAACAATAAATTGTACACCATATAAGTCTTGGATTAGATCAAAAAATGCACCTAAATCAGATATGCTATCTGAACAAATGTAATTAGATAATCCTAATGAAAAGTTCCAAATTTTCACGCGATGTGAATACTTCTTCATAGTTTCAACAACTATGCGCATAAAATCGGTTTCTTCAAGTCCATCGGTTGGCCCAAAATCAGAATCAGAATTTGGCACAGCAACAACATCAACAAACTTAAATAGCTGCTTATGATCTGTTTCTATACCATTTAAAATGTTTCCGTACTGAATAGTGGAAGCAACAAAAGTACCATGTTTTCTATTTTGATATTCTTTAGGTACATATTCTTCTCGCGAAACAACATAAGGAGCTAAATATGGATTAGATTCACTAATTCCAGAGTCAATAATTCCAATTATTGTCTCACTTTCAACCCATTCATCGCGATTAATGTCAATTGTAGGCGGTGTAACAATCTGTGTGTCTAAAGGGAGGGTAAAGCTGTTGAAAAAATCAATCTTTTTTATTCCGTTAATGCGCGATATATTCATTATATCATTGTAAGAGTTAGTGGAAAGCTTTATATATTTAATATGCTCACCATATGTAATAAGTTCACTTGTCTCTGCTAACCCCAACTCATCGAGTTTACGCATTACATAATTCATTATGAGACTATTATCATAATCATCATCAAAGTCGAAAAGCTTAATTTTGATTCTATCCTTTACAGAATCAAATAACGCGTTTTCCTCAAGCTGAATAATGCTTTCAGATATTTTATCCTCCATAGTATACGGTTCAATATTCTCGATAGCAGTCATATTCGCTTTAAACTCTTTTGAAGGTGGCTCCTTAACTAATCGTATTGTGTTCTCAATACTCTTCTTGTTCAGCTTAATATACACTTCTCCGAGTTCTCCACTACCAATAATTGAACACTCTCTACATAATGCATTAGGCTTATGAGACTTTGCGATAGCTTCTTTTCTTACACATATCTTACCTACTGCAGGCGTTTGATCATTCTCTTGAAAAACATCTGAATAATAACTCAATAAGTCATTAAAACAGGTGACAATCCTATCAGTTAGTTCATCATTTATTTCACAAAAGTATTTCTTTCCACCGCCACCTTTATTCTTTACAGTATCATTTTCTTTGTGCAGAATTAGTTTCAAGGGCAAATTTCTCTCATTCATTGATTACACATCCTCCTTTAACATTTTCGACACAAAAGATTTTGAGCAACCCAAGATATCAGCTATTGTCTGTAGACTGAAAACCTTTGGATTAAAGCTTCTTAAATATTTCGCTTTTATAGATATAATTCGTTTTGCATCAGTACAGTCTTGCGGAATCAATCTTTTATGATTAAAAAACTCATTATAAATATTGTTTATTGAAAGATCAGTAGAATACAAAATCGAGTTTCTTGTTGCTTTTTTAATTATCGTTTCTATATCTGCTCCACTTAATCCTTTAAACAATGGAATAATATTATCCAGCTCTTTTTCGCTCATAATCAACCTATTTCCAGAAAAAACACTAATCATTTCCCTAATCGCTTTTTCATCAGGATAATCGATTTCTAATTTATATTCGAATCGTCTCCATACAGCAGGATCCAACAATCTTTCATGATTTGTAGCAGCAATAAGCAAGCTGTCCTTACTCATCTTATCAACATTTTGCAACAAACTATTTACTACTCTTTTTAATTCGCCCATTTCATTAGTGTCATCTCTTGCTTTTGCAATAGCATCAAATTCATCTAAGAATAAAACACATGGATACCGTTGAGCAAAATCAAATAGTGTACGAATATTCTTAGCTGTTGTTCCCAAATATGATGATATTAAACTATCCAGTCTTGCAATGACTAATGGAAGGTTTAATTCTTTCGCTATTAAGTATGCACTCTTTGTTTTACCACAACCTGGAGGTCCATATAATAGTAAAGTGTTTGATAATCCTATACCATATCTATATAAATCATCAGATTTTTGATAACTTAATATAAACTCTTGTATTTCTCTTTCGTTTTTGGCAGATAGTATAACGCTCTCCGTATTATTATCCGGATAAATAATCTCAGCTAATGTCATTCTCGATTCATTATCAACAGGAATTGAATTTTGAAAACTATTCAATCCCATTGTTGTCAAACTACTATCAACATTTTGTGAAATCAATTTAATAAATCGTTTTGATAACCTTTCCTCACCATCTTTTTCTAGCTTTTCTGCTAATAATTTAGTATAATTAACAACTTTTTGATTGTCCCTTTTTAAAGCACCCTCTACTATTTTGCTAATTTCTATAGAATAATTCATATTTCACCTCCGTTATAATCCTATTATATATTTCAAAGCCCAAATTGTCAAGAACGATTTTAATGATTTCGAACACGATTAGCGTGTTTTTCAGAACAACATCAAAGAATGCGAGAACATTTTTGTATTTTTAGTGAACATATAGTTGGTAGCAAAAAATGGTCATTGGCTTAAAATAAGTATTTTTATATCAACCCTACGAATTTGTAGTAGATTTCAACCATCTGATGCTTTTCGTCGTTGATGATTTCTTTTTCGTGGATGACGATGCGGTCTATCAGCTCGTTGAGGATTCGGGCGTTGAGTTCCTTGAGATCTGTATATTTTTCTACGAGGTCGGAGAAGATTTGGGCGTTCTGCTCTGCTGTTTCAGTTTCCGTTATTTTGACAAGGAGTTCCGCCGATTGCGCTTTCAGTTCACTGTACTCGGCTTCGTATTCACCGTTCATAGCGAGATAGCGTTCTTCGGTTATCTTTTCAAGCGCTCTGTCCTCATAGAGTTTGTTCAGCACCTTTTCAAGCTGCGCCAAACGCTTTTCTGCTTTCTTCAGTTGGCTTTTTGCCGCATTTGTTTCCTGTTCGGTTTTTTCGTCCATTCTGTATTGCAGAAGGCGGATATACTTGTCCCTTTGAGTTTGCCCGTCAGTCCGGGGATAACATAAATCTCTTTTTCAAGCGCTGCGTCACGAAGATACGGAGCCAAGGTATCGTATTTAGTAATGCTTTATCTTCAATAATCTGTTTCTCTTTATCGTTAACCCTGAAGGTCATAATATGATTTCTGTTCATTATCGTTCTCCTAAATTATGGGGGTGCGGGGTTATCCCCGCTGGCTTTGTTTCGCCGCCTCAGGCGAGCGAAATACAAAGCCGAAACTCGCCATAACCAAAGCATCTGTAAACATCTGCTTTTGTATGTTTATAATGTCCTTTAACCGCTTTTTGTCCTTTTTCTGAGGCTTTTTTTGATATATGAAAACGGTTTTGAAACCCCTGGTTAATTATCTTTATTCCCGAGGAGAAGATTATAATGTTCTTTTGCATCTGCTGATAACTGTGCTTTTCGTTCGGCGGATATTTCAGGGTTAATTCTGAAGGTCAAGCGTTCTTTATTAATTTCAAATTCAATCATATCCGTATCTGTATCCACATTGATTTTGCATTGTTTGGGATAGTCAGAAGCGAGCTTACGAAGTTGTTTTTTGAACTTGGTATTATATGTTCTACCGTACATAATGTTATCCTGTTCGTTAAAATATATTTCGGTAACTCTGTCTTTCTTTTTCATTTCATTTCTCATAATCTCACCTCATCATTCAAAATATTTCTTCGGAACATCCGCCATCATAATTATATCAATCTTGAATATACTTTGTAAATATACCAAGAGCACACTGTACAAATTATGGGACTTATATTTACCTGAAACTGCATTTACTTTTATAAAATGATAATATTATAGAGTGATTATTCCCGGCGTTAATATAATTAACTTGATTATTATTGTGCTTGTGTGTATAATAATATTAGAAATGAAGGAGGTGGAAATATGTGCACTCAGGACACTTTGAAGCTTGTTCTTGACAAGGTTTGCGATCAGGCAAAGAGCGTATTCGGTGATTCGCTGGTAGCGGTTAAGCTATACGGCTCTTATGCTCGCGGCGATTTTGATGAAGAGTCAGACATTGATGTTATGATTATTGCAGATATTTCCCCTGCCGAAAGAGAGAACGGCAAGAAGGAATTATCTGACTACATTTATGATTTAGACTTGGAATATGATGTTCTGCTTTCCGTGTTCATTCAGGATAACGCAACTTATGAAAGATATAAGACAAGTTATCCTTTCTTCAAGAATGTTGAGAAGGAAGGAGTGGATTTAGTTGCTTAAGGAAGACAATATAGCTCTTGCTAATTACAGAATTGAAAAAGCAAAGGATTGCCTAAAGGCATCGAAGGTGCTGCTTGATGACGAGTTTTATTCCGACAGTGCCAACCGTTCCTACTATGCAATCTTCCATGCGATTAATGCATTAAACGCTCTTGAAGGAGTCGGATACAAAAAGCACTCCGGCGTTATGTCGCACTTCAACCATGCTTATATCAAAACCGAAGTATTCGATAAAGAATACGGCAAGACCGCAACCACCGCGTTTGATTTAAGGAAAGATAACGATTACGCAGACTTCTATGTTGTTTCAAAAAAGGAAGTAATAGAACAGCACGAGAACGCAGTAAAGTTTGTCACTGAAATTGAAAAGTATATAAATGAGCAAATATCAAAGGCTTCGGAATAATCCGAAGCCTTGTTACATAGATAAACAGTCTATTACCATTTATCAATTACAATAACGATAATCTTACTATAGTTTTTTTATTTCTACTATTTCCTTTTCGGTAATTAGAGGGCTTGTAATATTACCACTTCGCAACCAATTTGAAAAAACGACTTTTATAGTCTCATTATATTTTATACCTTTATCATTA
>CAYZPT010000019.1:13575-22433 GCA_964480285.1 uncultured Bacteroides sp. | reverse complement strand
GCTGCACATAAGCTGAGCGATTTTTTGCTTATATTCATCAGCTTCTTCAACCGGGTTATCGGTTTCACCGAGTTCGTCTGAGATGACTTTCATCTCTTCGCGTAGGAAGTACTCGCGCTGACCCTTATCAATCTCACGCTGAACTTTTGCCTGAATTTCAGCTTCAAGATTAAGCGTTTCATTTTCCCTCTTGAGAAGTGCAAGAACTGCTGCAATTCGTTTTGAAACATTATATTCTTCAAGAATCTTCTGTTTTTCGGTGTAATCGAAAAACGAGTTTGCACAAATATAATCGGCAAGTTCACTGATATCGGTAATAGAAATAATCTTCGAGATAACTTCGTTAGATATCTTACTGAAATTAGAAGCATATGTTTCAAATTCACTCTTAACCGCTCTCGAATAAGCAATATCTCGCGGAGTTGCAGTGCTTTTAATCTCATCGATAGTTGTATCTGCTACACCGACAAGGAAAGGCTTTTCCTGCATTATTGTAATCAGACTTGCTCTGTTGATACCTTCAACAACAACCCTAAGATTGTTGGAATTAGGCAATCTGACGAGCTGTTTAATCTCACAAATAACACCTATTTCAAACATATCATCCATCTTAGGGTTGTCAATGGAGGCATCGCGCTGTGCTATAAGCATAATCCTTTGATCTTTGTTCATAGCGTATTTCAGCGCAGAAATACTCTTCTTACGTCCAACGTCAAAATGAAGAGTCATCTTCGGGAAGAGTACTATGCCTCTTAGAGGGATTACAGGTATTTCTTTGAATTCTGTCATATCGATAATATTTTCCATAATAACCTCAAAAAAATTAATATTTGCTATTATATAATAAAAAAAATAATTATGCAAGTGTATATTTTGCCAAAAAAAGGGCTACTTAACGTAGCCCCGAATAAAATGATTTATATTTCTTCGCAGTAGTCAAAAATATCTACCGGCAGATCTTCTTTATCACAACTGATAGTGAAAACGAAGTTTACATCAGATGATTCGCTGAGATTTGAGAGCATCTCAAAGAATTGCGGAAGCTCTTCATAATCTCTGCCGACAATCTTGAAGGTAGCGTCAACAAGAATATCTGTTACATCGTAGTTACCTGCACATATACCTGCGAGGAAGCCATAAAAAGCCTTGTGACCTCTGATAGAATATGTATCGGTTTCCAAAAGGCGAGCCCTTGAAGATACATCATAAGTGAGTTTCGGAGAATTCTCTACGCAAACAACATTACCGTCAGAATTTTCAACGCAGTTGTTAACCAACTCAATTAATCTCTTTGTCTTTCCGGCACCTTTATTACCGATAATTAACTTTATCATTTTAATTCCTCCTAATGGATCTTTACTATTTCAAATATATACTATCATAAACCGAGTTTATTTTCAAGAGTTTTCTTCTCACTTTCGTAACCTGGTTTACCGAGAAGAGCAAACATATTTTTCTTATAGCTCTCTACACCCGGCTGATTAAACGGGTTTACGCCGAGAATATAGCCGGAAACGGCGCAAGCTTTTTCAAAGAAATAAATGAGATAGCCAATATTCTCCTCATCAATTTTTTCAACATCAATAATAAGGTTGCCTACTCCGCCGTCTGTATGAGCAAGCAAAGTACCAAGACGAGCTCTGTCATTAACAAAGCTGAGGTTTTCACCGGCAAGGAAGTTAAGTCCGTCAATATTTCCTTCCTGCTCACCAATAACGTAATCGCTCAGTGGCGTTTTGAAGTTTACAACGGTTTCAAACATCAAATTAGAGCCTGATTCCTGAATATACTGACCGAGCGAATGAAGATCAGTAGAGAAAACGCATGAGGTCGGGAAGAGTCCTTTGCCGTCCTTGCCTTCGCTTTCGCCAAAGAGCTGCTTGAGCCACTCGTTAAACATAGTCATACAAGGCTCATACGAAACAAAGCATTCAAGCTTTTTGCCCTTATTATAGAAACAGTTGCGGACTGCAGCATACTTAAGGCAATCGTTTGTATTGATATCCTCATTTACAAGCTCGTTTTGAGCATTTCTTGCGCCGAGCATAAGTCTATCAATATCAATACCTGCAACAGCAATCGGAAGAAGTCCTACTGCGGTAAGCACAGAAAATCTGCCGCCAACATCGTCCGGCACAACAAATGTTTCGTAACCCTCTTCGTCAGCAAGAGATTTAAGCGTACCTTTTGCCTTATCTGTTGTGCAGAAAATACGTTTTTTAGCCTCTTCTTTTGAATATCTGCTGTTGACAAGCTCTCTGAATACTCTGAAAGCAATGGCAGGCTCAGTAGTTGTACCGCTCTTTGAAATAACGTTAACACAGATGTCCTTGCCCTCGCAGAGAGCAACAACCTCGTTGAGTGACTGAGGAGAGATGGAATTACCAATAAAATAAATCTGCGGAGTGTCCTTAGCAAGCAGGTTGTAATTTGAAGATTTAAGTGCTTCAATTACAGCTCTTGCACCGAGATATGAGCCACCGATACCAATAACAATGAACACATCGGAATTATCTTTGATATATTCAGCCGCTCTTTTAATACGTGTAAATTCTTCTTTATCGTAATCTGTCGGAAGTGTAACCCAACCGAGGTAATCATTGCCCTCGCCTGTTTTATTCATAAGCGTACGCATAGATTCAACAGCCTTAGGAGCCATTACACCCAATTCGTCAGCAGCAACAATACTTTCCGAATACTTAGTGTTAAGTTTAATCATATTTGAACCTCTTTTCAAGCAATGCTCAAAATTTTTAACTATAATACTACAATCTTAACTAAAAATCAATATATATTTATATTTTTAACAAAATATCACTAAATATAGACTTTAATTCGATTTTTTCAACATTATCAGGTGCAATTAAACTGATTTCTCCGACTTTAGTTTTATCACTCATAACATTGATTTTGCCGAGTGTATCACCTTTTTTAACAGGAGCGCTGACATTGCTTATAACAGTGTATTTATAATTAATATTTTCACTTCCCTTTTTAACCAGAAATCTGCCTGTTACTTCTGCAACAGGTTTTAGTGATTTCACTTTACCACCTCTTACTTTTACAGACTTAATTTTCTTTTTATCAATTTTCGGCTTAATGATTTCGTATTCAGCGAAGCCTTTATCAAGCAGTTTTGCTGCAGTTTCAAATCTATCCTCACTTGTATCGCTGCCAAGCACAACTGCAACAAGATTCATTCCGTCCCTCCGAGCAGTAGCAGCAACGCAGAATCCTGCATTTGAAGTAGTTCCCGTCTTAAGCCCTGTTATTCCGTTATATGTATTAACGAGTTTATTTGTATTATTAAGTTCTGTCTTGCCGCCACGCAGTGAATCGAGCCATATGGTTGTGTATTTTACTACCGATTTATGCTTCATAACCTCAGTAGAAATAAGCGCAAGATCGTAAGCGCAGGAGTAATGGTTGGTTGCAGTATCATCAAGACCGTTACAGTTTTCAAAATTAGTGTCATTGCAGCCGAGTTCTTTTGCTCTGTCATTCATCATTTTTACAAATCCTGATGACGAACCTCCGATATGTTCTCCAAGCGCTGTACACGCATCATTTGCGCTTGCAATAATAACTGCTTTGAGCAATTCTTCAACTGTCATTATCTCTCCTTGCTCAAGCCATATCTGCGAACCGCCCATCTGAACTGCGTCAGCAGAAGCAGAGACTTTATCAGTCAGTTTAACTTTACTACTGTCAATAGCTTCAAGAACAAGAAGAATTGTCATAATTTTAGTAACGGACGCCGGTGAAAGATGTTCTTTCTCGTTCTTTCGATAGATAACGTCTCCGGTATCCATGCACATCAGAACGGCTGATTTAGCCTTTATTTCATCATCTTCTTCTGCATAAGAACAAAACGGAGTTAACAGTAACAAAACAGTCAATAAAAAAGCAAATAATTTTTTCATAATAATCACCAATTATTTATATTCATAAGATATTGTAATAATTCGGACAATTTGATATAATACAATAAAAATCAACAGAGGTTACTTATGAAAGCGGCATTTTACACACTTGGCTGCAAAGTCAATCAGTATGAAACTGAATATATGAGCGAAATCCTGTCAAAAGCAGGATTTAATATTGTTGCGCCAAGTGAAGACGCAGACTACTATATAATTAACTCCTGTACGGTAACCGCTACTGCTGACCAGAAAACGCGCCAGAACGTGCGCAAATTCAAGCGCAAGCACCCTGATGCAGTGGTTATCCTCACGGGTTGTATGCCGCAGGCGTTCCCGAAGCAAGCAGAGGAACTTGAACAGGCTGACATTATACTGACAAACAAGAGTAATGATGAGATACTTGACCTTATAAATCAGTATAACTGCGAGCACAACAGGATTGTAAAAATCGACAAACACGAAACCTGCGACGAATTCAAGGACTGCTCAATTGCACGCTTTTCCGAGCGTATCAGAGCTTTTGTCAAAATTGAAGACGGCTGTGACAGGTTTTGCTCTTACTGCATTATTCCTACCTCGCGTGGCAGAGTGCGCTCAAAGTCGCTTGACAACCTGAAAAATGAGATTAAAACGCTTGGCGAAAACGGAATTAAAGAAATTGTGCTTGTTGGAATTAATCTTTCTGCTTACGGCAAAGGTAAGGATTACAATATTGTTGATGCTGTACGCATCTGTGCTGAGGACAAAAACATACTTCGCGTACGACTTGGATCACTTGAACCTGACCATATAACCGATGATATTATTAGTGGCCTTGCTCAAATTGACAAGTTCTGCCCTCAGTTCCATATCTCACTTCAAAGCGGCTGCGACAGAACACTCAAGAATATGAACAGACACTACACTGCTGCAGAATATAAGGATTTATGTGACAAACTCAAAGCTACATTTTATGATTGTACGCTTACTACTGATGTGATGGTCGGATTCCATGATGAAACGGAAGATGACTTTAATGAATCACTTGAATTTGTCAAATTAATCGACTTTCAGAAAGTTCACACATTCCCCTACTCTGAACGAACTGGCACTGCTGCGTCAAATAAAGGCGACAATGTACCTAAACATATTAAAGAAGAACGAGCGGAAGCTATGATAAAATGTGCCGAAGAACTCAGGCTGAATTATCTGAAGTCGCTTGTCGGCAGTAAGGTTAACGTGCTTTTTGAAAATAAAATTGAAAATGACACATATCAGGGTTATACAAAAAACTACATACCTGTTCGCATTAATTGCAACAATGATATTATAGGCGAGGAACTATGCGTTACTGTCAAAGATGTAGATATTGATAACGACTGCGTTAAGGCATCACTTTAAGCATATTTTCAACTTCCTTCATGCACCTGTTTTCGCTTAAACTACTATATGAAAATATGTAAAAGCCGTCAATATCATCGAGTTTTGACAGATAGGTAATCTGCCTTGAAATAATGTCGCTATTGTTTTTGAACTCATTAATAATGCTTTTGTCATTCTTTGCGGCATATTTATCCGGATTCCCGGCTTTATATAGAGGCAGACCAATATACAAGTCTTTGTTTGTGAATGACATCCATTTTTTAACTGTGAACATAAACGGTTGATAGACATTGCGAAAACCAAAATAAACCTGAGGACAGATGTAATCGCAATAACCTTCTTCGCTCGCCCATTTTTCAACATCGGCATACAGATTATTGTAATCGTTTCTGATATCAGCTGCAGGAGAAATTCCGAATCGCACATTCTTATTTGTTGATTTAATGATTTTATATACTGATTTTATCATATAGTTGACTTTATCACGTCTGTAATCTGCGAGCGGCTTGTTGCCACCTTCTTTTTTATACTGGACATTGTCAATCTCTTTATCTGTACTCGGGTAAAAATAGTCATCAAAGTGTATGGCTGAAATATCGTAATTCTCTACAATTTCTTTTACACCTTTTACAATAAGCTTTGTAACTTCGCTACTTGCAGGATTAAAGTATATTCCGCTGTCACATATGTAAATATTTGACTTTTTTTTCTTAGTGTTAAGCCATTTTTTTGCTACATTATTATTTGAAAGGCTTTTAATATTGTTGCTGTGGCTGACTCTGTAAGGATTTATCCAGGCTTCAATTTTTAGTTTATACTTCTTTGCTGTCTCACACATCACAGTTAAAGGATCAAATGATATATCTTCACCTTGTTTTTCAACAATGTAATCACTTGTCGGAAAATATGACGATATATAAAATGCGTCTGCAAACGCCCTTACCTGTACGGTAACGGTATTAAAACCCATTTCGTTTACTTTTTTAAATGCCACATCTATCTCAGAAGCAAAATCCGCCTCACTTTTTCCTTTAATCATGGCTGAAAGTTCATAATACGTAAACCATACTGATTTAACAATATCTTTATTCTCTCTGCTAATTGAGGTAGAACTTTCTTTTATTTCAGGAATCATTGCATTTTGTGTGCATCCACAGAACAAAACAACAATAATCATAATCAAAATAAATATCTTTTTAATCTTGAACACAACCTTAAAGTGTAGTATCATAATACAGAGGTGTTTATATGGAATACAGAATTGGAAATAACAAAAAGATAAAAGCAACCGGAGAAACCACAGAACTTATCTGCCCCGAATGTAATAAGAAAGTCATTATGTCTGTTTACTCAAACGGCAAAGCGACTCTTAAGGCTGATTTTCCGTTTTTTGAGAGCGAGGATGTATATTTTCTCGTCTGCCCTGCTTGTGCGTCAGTGTTCGGCGTTGATGAAATTAAGGGAAAAAACTTTAAGAAAGGCGAAAAACTGTCGATCGGTAACTTCGATCTTAACGAACTTAAAAAGTTTGAAGTATAACATTATATGAGGTTAGTATATGAAAAAATTACTTTTGATGCTCATAATAGCAACAATGTGTATCACTTTATTCGCAGGATGCGGCAATGCCAAGAAAGATGACGGCACTACAACCGCAGTTGAAACTACAACTTTGGCGAAAAAGTCGGAAAGCAGCATTGAGCAAGGGAAACTGCGCGGCGAAACGTATGTTAACAAATCTCTCGGTTTCAGGGTTTATGTTCCGACAGGTTATGTAAGGGAGGACTTCGGCGACCTTGTGCTTACTCACGATAATACTGATGTGCCGACGTATGATTATTACATTGCTGAGGAAGTACCTAAAGACGAAAACAAAAGAAAAACAATGCAAATTACTGTTGAAGATACAAAACTCACTAATAATGAGGACTGGATAAATAAAAACAGTAAATCTACTGAAACCAAAAAAAGCAAAGCTGAAAAATCGACTGCTATAGGCACTAATGAGTTTGCCTCTGTATCGGTAAGTGACAGCAAGAACAAAAAAGATTACGTTACATTCGCTTATGTTGATAAAGGCAGGATTGTTGAGATTATGTTTGAAAATTTCACTTACGATGAGGCAATAAAATTTATCAGTGAATCTTTTGAATTCAATAAATAAGAGGGCACAATTTGCCCTCTTATTTTTATCTCAATAAATGTTTCAGGTTTAACAAAGCCGCCTTTTCTTTTCTGGAAACCTGCACCTGTGATATATTGAGTATTTTTGCTATATCAGTCTGTGTTTTGCCCTCAAAGTATCGTAATTTGATAATAATCTGCTCTAAATCATTTAGTTTTAACATAGCTTCGTTAATGCTAAGGCTGTCAAACAGCTTATCAGTGTCGTCAACCGGAATATCTGTCTCTTCATTTGTTTCATCATAAAAAATGCTGAGCGATCTTACAGGTTCCATAATTTCAAGAATTTCATTAAGCTCTCCGATGTCAATACCGCAGATTTCACTGAGTTCACTGATTGTAGGCTCTCTGAAGTACTTTGATTCAAAATCGGATTGTTTTGCTTTAACCCGAAGTGCTTTGTCTTTTAACGAACGAGACACTTTGATGCTGCCACCGTCACGAAAAAGGCGTCTGATTTCCCCCATAACAACAGGAACAGCATAGGTCGAAAATGCAAATCCTTTGCTTTCATCGTAGTTATCTACTGCTTTTACAAGTCCGAGGCACCCTGCCTGAAATAGATCATCGTACTCAATTCCCCTGCCCCTGAATCTGTTTGCAATTGAGTGCACAAGCGCAATGTTGCTGACAATGTACTCTTCCCTATTATTTACCACTGTGATTTACCAAGAATTCTTTTAGTTAGCGTGACAGTTGTGCCTTTGCCGATTTTTGAAGTTACGTTTACCCTGTCGCAAAATGATTGCATAACCGTAAAACCGAGCCCTGCCCTGTCGCTGCCACCGGTTGTGAATAAAGGTTGTATTGCGTTTTCGATACTTTCTATGCCGACACCATGGTCACGAATCCTGATTTTTACCATATTATTATCAATTATCTGTGCTGTTATGTATATCTTGCCCTCGTGTTCCATATATCCGTGTACTATTGAATTTGTTACTGCCTCACTTACAGCTGTTTTAAGATCTGATAACTCCTCTATTGTCGGGTCAAGCTGTGATGTAAATGCAGACACAACCGTCCTGCAGAAGCTCTCGTTGATACTTTTTGAACTAATTGTCAATTTAAATTCATTAATAATCTTCATTTTGTCCTCCTAATTAGATTCGTTATTGGACCTACTACTGGAATCCATGCATATTTCCAGTTTGAACCGCCTTTTCCTGCAATCGGAAGGAAGAAGTGCGCGATACGCGGACCTAAATCACGTGCTGGGTTGATTGCGTATCCTGTCGTTCCACCTAATGATAAACCAATACTTACAATTAAGAAACCTACGATAAATGGATTTAATCCATCTGCACATTTATTTGCACCAATTGCTAATATACCAAATACTAAAACGAATGTCCCAAGCATTTCACTTAACAGGTTTGCAAATGTGTT
>CAYZPT010000019.1:12174-13565 GCA_964480285.1 uncultured Bacteroides sp. | reverse complement strand
GATTCGTTAAGTGTAACAATGCTTGGAAGCCCGCTGATTTCCATAAGCTTTTTTGTCTGACTTGTTATTCCACGAACCTCAACCTTGCCCCTAAAATTCTGCATCAGTCTGTATCTGCCCATAATTAGTCCAATTCCGGACGAATCCATAAAACTAACGTTTTTAAAATCAAGTATAAGCTGTTTTGGTTTCTTGAAACTGATAACATTATCAATTTTCTCACGTATTACAGCTGATGAGTGGTGGTCAATTTCGCCGATTAAATATGCAATCAGCAAATCGCCGCTGGATTCAATAGTTACATTCACATAGCATCTCTCCAAAAAAAATAATCAATCTGCTACAGTTATAACAGATTGATTAAGTATAATTTGCCGAAATATAAGATTTTTATATTAAATTATAAATTTCACGAATAAGATAAAAAGAGCCGCATATTAATGTAGGTTTGAGATTTAAAGCGTCAGCAGGATTGTCGCAGATTTCGACATCGCTGCAGTACAACTTTGCAATAGCTGCAAGCTCCTCTGCGCTGATTGCGCGCGGATTATTTACATTAGTAGCAATAACTTTGCTACACCTTGAAGCAATTACAGATAGATAGCCGTCGACGTCCTTGTCGCGCATCATACCAATTAATGCGACATCGCCGTTAACAAGCGGCGCAAGCGCTTTTGCAGCGGCAAGATTGTGCCCACCATCGATAAGCACTTTACCCTTGCGCTCCTGCCTTGCAGGAAGGCATACAAGTGAGTTTGCCGCATTTACTCCTAACTCATTAAGAACGGCGTTAACAAGGCTTAAATTGTCCTTCTGTCCGCCTGTGACAAGTTTTGCGCATTTATCCTTAAATATGCTTTTTAGCTCATCGTTATATAAAACACAAGTGCAGTTTTTGCGCAGGATGCCGGACTTTTCCTCTGCGATTTCCTGAATAGTGCAGCCGAGGAAATCCGTGTGGTCGAGCGAGATTGAAGTTACAACAGCAAGATTTTCCTTTTCAACGTTGGTTGAGTCGCCCTTGCCGCCCATACCGCATTCAATAACTGCATAATCAATCTTATTTTTTGCAAAATAATAGTAGGCAATAACTGTTAAGCACTCAAATTCAGTTAAAGCGGTGTTATTCTTTTCAAGAGTATTTGCGATTTCTGATAATTCATCTTTGCTGATAAACTCACCATTTATCTGTATTTGCTCGCGGTAATCAACAACCCAAGGGGATGTAAACAGCCCGACTTTGTAACCGTTTTCCTGCAGTGCCTTCGCAACAGTAGCGGCAACTGTACCTTTTCCGTTAGTACCCGCAACATGAATAGTTTTATACTTATCCTGCGGATTATCAATCGATTCAAGCGACTTTATAATACGCTCAAGCCCCGGCTTAATGC
>CAYZPT010000019.1:0-12164 GCA_964480285.1 uncultured Bacteroides sp. | reverse complement strand
AGAATGATTTTTTAATTATTACTGGTGGACCTGGTACTGGTAAAACTACTATTACCGAGGCTTTGCTTATTTTTCAGATATTTAATTGCGTCATTATAATTTGCAATCATAATTATTTGCCGATTTCCTCAATTGACTTTTTAATCATCGCAATCTTTTCTTCAAGCTTTGCAGCATCGTCCTTGTTCTGCTGAACTACCTTTTCGGGTGCTTTGTTAACAAAACCGGGATTTGAAAGTTTTTTGTTGATAAACGCAAGCTTATCCTCAGCTTGTGCAAGCTCTTTTTCAAGGCGCTTCTTTTCCGCCTCAAAGTCAACGAGGTCACCAAGCGGGATATAAATCTTTGCGTCGTTAGTGATGATTGTAACAACGTTGCCGAGGTCACCGAAAGCAGTATCAACAGTAACTTCGTTTGCATATGCAAGACGTTTGATGAAGTCAGTGCCGAAGGTGAAGGTGTCAGTCTGGTCGGTTTCAACAAATACTGCGGACTTCTTGCTCGGCGGGATATTCATCTCTGCGCGGCGGTTTCTGATAGCGCGGATAGCAGACATAATCTTTTCCATCTCGTCCTCTTCAATCTCGAAGGAGAGCGCATCATCAAACTTGCACCAGTCGGAAATCATAATTGACTCGCAGTCGTGCGGAATTGCCTGATAAATTTCCTCGGTAATGAATGGCATAAACGGATGCAGCAACTTGAGGATATTTGTGAGTACAAATACAAGAACCGCTTTTACGTTGTCCTTTGCTGTCTCGTCATCGCCCTGAAGGCGAATTTTTGCAATCTCGATGTACCAGTCGCAGAATACATCCCAGATGAAGTCATAGAGCTTCTGCACTGCAATACCGAGCTCGTATTTATCAAGGTTATCGGTAACCTCTTGTGCAAGTGAATTAACTTTAGAGAGAATCCACTTGTCCTCAATCAATAAAACATCAGGTAATCCTTTGTACTCATATCCTTCGCCGAGGTACATAAGCACAAATCTTGCAGCGTTCCACAGCTTGTTTGCAAAGTTACGCGAAGCATTAACCTTGTTGTCCGAAAAACGCATATCGTTTCCGGGTGAGTTACCTGTAGCAAGCGTAAATCGAAGCGCGTCTGCGCCGTATTCGTCAATAATTTCAAGCGGGTCAATGCCGTTGCCGAGCGACTTGCTCATCTTTCTGCCCTGTGCATCGCGAACAAGACCGTGAATAAGAACAGTGTCAAACGGTGCTTTACCGGTGTATTCGAGAGCCGAAAAAATCATACGGCTAACCCAGAATCCGATAATATCGTAACCTGTTACAAGTGTATTTGTGGGATAGTAACGCTTTAAATCCTCTGTCTCGTCAGGCCAACCGAGCGTTGAAAATGGCCAGAGAGCAGACGAAAACCAGGTGTCGAGTGTGTCAGGATCCTGTGAAAGGTTATGCGAATTACAGTTAGGACAACAATCCGGGTCTGTTTTTGAAACAATTGTTTCGCCGCAATCATCACAGTACCAGGCAGGAATTCTGTGTCCCCACCACAGCTGACGGGAAATACACCAGTCTCTTGTGCCTCTCATCCAGTTCATATAGTTTTTTGTAAAGCGATCTGGTACGAATTTTACTTCACCTTTTTCTACGCTTTCAATCGCAGGTGCGGCAAGTGGTTCCATTTTTACAAACCACTGCTTTGAAACCATCGGTTCAATGCTTGTATGGCATCGGTAACAAGTGCCAACCTCGTGCTTGATAGGCTCAATTTCCTTGATATAACCGCCTGCTTCAAGATCTTCAAGGATAGCCTTTCTCGCCTGTTTTGTATTCATTCCGGCATACTTGCCGCAGTCAAGAACTTCAGGCTCGTTTTCAGCGCCGGGCTTTCCAGAATTACGGATAGCGTCGGCCTCAGCCTTTTCTTTAGCGCCGGTTAAATAGCCGTCGTAAGTAAATGTTCTGACTATCGGGAGATTGTGACGCAAACCGACTTCAAAGTCATTGGGGTCGTGAGCAGGAGTAATTTTTACAACACCCGTACCCTTTGTCATATCTGCGTGTTCGTCGCAAACAATTGGAATTTCTTTATTAATAAGCGGAAGTATAACGTGACATCCTTGAAGATGCTTATACCTTTCATCATCCGCATTAATAGCGACAGCTGTATCGCCAAGCATTGTTTCAGGTCTTGTAGTTGCAAGTTCGAGTTTTTCGCCTGTCTCTTTAACTGTATAAAGCAGATGCCAGAAGTGCGAGTCCTGTTCCTCATATTCAACTTCTGCGTCAGAAATTGAAGTAATGCAATGAGGACACCAGTTAACCATACGGTTACCTCTGTAGATTAAACCTTTGTCGTAAAGGCGTACAAATACTTCGCGTACAGCCTTGCTGCAGCCGTCGTCAAGCGTGAAGCGCTCTCTATCCCAATCGCAGGACGATCCCATCTTCTTAAGCTGCTCAATGATTCTTCCGCCGTACTGCCGCTTCCACTCCCACGCGCGCTCAAGGAATTTTTCACGTCCTAAATCCTCTTTGGAGATACCTTCCTTGCGCATAGCTTCAACAATCTTAGCCTCCGTTGCAATTGATGCATGGTCTGTGCCGGGAAGCCAGAGCGTGTTATAGCCGTTCATGCGGTGGTATCTGATAAGAATATCCTGCAGCGTATTGTCAAGGGCGTGTCCCATATGAAGCTGACCTGTGATGTTCGGCGGAGGGATAACGATAGTATAAGGTTCTTTCTCACTCTTTACGTCAGCGTGAAAATAGCCTTTTTCAACCCAAAATTTATAAGTCCTGTCCTCAAACGCGGCTGGATTATACTGTTTTTCAAGTTCCTTTGCCATAATTATATCTCCTTAATGATAAATTGCTAAAAAAATAACCGCCTCACAATGAGGCGGAATAATTCCGTGGTACCACTCAAATTGCACATAATGTGCCACTCAAAACCTTTAACGCAGGCATACGAAACGGACTACTGTCAGTTCACCCGTCCGGCTCATAAACTACCTTCGCCCTGCAATCCTGACGGCTCGCACCATCCGCCGCCTCTCTTAAAAGATTAACAAGGTTACTCCTTTTAATCACTGCCGTTAATTATTTTTACATATAATAACAAATTTTCAAATGCAAGTCAAGACTTAATCATTATATGTAATCTTCTTTATTTTAAACATTTTGCGCAGTATCGGCGCAAGTATTTTTGGACTTTTAATTAAAACGACTTTCACAACATTCACCCCTGCCTTTGCTCTTGCAGCATATTAACCCAAGGATGATTACGACAACGGCAAGAATACGCGTAGTCCACACTGTTGGAAGACACAGCGCAATAGCACAACCCGCTCCAAAGGCAACAAATACGATATTCTTGTTAATCTTGTCTGACTGATGTTTCACAGTATCACTCCCCTTGCGTTAGTATATACTATGAAATTTACGATCAATCGTTACTCTCAATTAGTAAAAGTGTGCCGCTTTTACAGGTGATTTTTGCAAATTCATCCTCAACATAGTTGCTCTGACCGAACTGGTCGCTTACGGAAAAGTCAAGTGACTTTGCTCCGTAGAAGTCTGCGCCATAGTGTGCGCCATCAATCTTAACGTCTTTGCATTCGCCAATAAAAGCAAAAAGCGAAAACCACTGATAATCATGATTTACCGTAGCTTCACCCACAACAAGCGAAATACGGTTATGCTTATTGAGTATCGTACATTTAACACCGTGCTTTTTGCAAAAATCAAGGCATAGAATATTTGAATATGTGTGATCTACCCTGCTGCCGATTGCACCGAAAATAACTATTTCTTTATAATTACTGAAAACTGCACTTCGCACAGCGGCAAAAGTATCTGTATGCTCTTTTTCAACATCGAGAAAAACTCTATTGGCGCACATTTCCATATCAGGCCGCTCAGCCGAATCGTAATCGCCTATTATTTCATCAGGACGAATTCCGATTTCCTTACATTTAAGATAGCCAGAGTCAGCCGCAATGATAAAGGAGTTAAGATCAATATGATCTCTGATAAAATCCAGGTCATCATTCGGCGCACCTGATATAACGGTACATTTAGTTTTTTCTACTTCTTTTGCCATTCTTTAATATCTTTAACCTCGTTATACATAGCAACGTAGCTATCATGGCGTGAATGAGAAATTCTGCCGCTATTCACTGCTTCAACAATCTTACAGCCCTTGTCGTTTATATGCGAGCAGTTTGTGTTGAATTTACAATCGTCAATATATGGCTCAAATTCTCTGAAACACAGGGGCAAATCATCCTTGTATATTTTTTCACAACGCTCAATATCAAGTGATGAAAAACCGGGCGTATCGGCAATATATCCGCCTTCAACCTTAAACAGCTCGCAATGCCTTGTTGTGTGTTTGCCTCTGCCGAGCTTTTTGCTTGTTTCACCTGTTTCAAGTGACAGTTCAGGAAACATCTTATTAAGCAGTGATGATTTTCCAACGCCTGTATTACCGCAAAATGCTGATATTTTGCCATTCAACAGACGTCTTACTTTATCAGCACCCTCTCCTGTCGTATTGTCACAGAGTATTACCTTAAAGCCTGCGTTTTCATATATATCAACATATTGTTGATACTCGCTCTCAAGATCGATTTTTGTAAGAATGATCACTGGCTCAATATGTTTGTACTCAGCAATTGCAACCATTTTATCAATAATCAGCGTATTAATTTTCGGGTCAACAACCGATGAAATAATAAACAGTAGGTCAAGATTAGCCAGCGGAGGGCGAATCATAGAATTTTTTCGATCAAAGATCTTTTCAATTCGGTTTTCTGCGAGTTCATCCTCGTTAATAGAAATCTCAACATTGTCGCCGATAAGCGGAGTTATCTTCTGTTTTCTGAAATTACCGCGTGCTTTGCACTCATAAATGACATCATCGGCGTCTACATAGTAGAAGCCGCCGATGCCTTTAACAATTTTTCCAATTGCCATAATTACCTCGATTAAGGTGTTTTTGTTGTAGGTTTTGCTTTAGTTTCGCTTTTATCTTCTTTTTTACTGTTATCGGTAGTTGTTGACACTGCCTTCTTCGTTGTTGAAGTAACAGTTGTTTCCTTATTATAAGAGAATTTTGAGAAGTCAATATTTACAGACTTATCGCTCTTGCCGTCAGAAGTAATATTATCTGTTGCGCCTGCACCTGAAAGAGAAACAATAATTACCTGATCTTTCTTGGAATCTCCGCTGACGCTGATATACTGATTGCTGCCGTCAAGAGTAACTTTCTGGTTCTTATATGTTTCGCCGTCAACCTTAACACGAAGTGAGTCTGAAACGTATTTTCCGTTCTCATCAACGCATTTAGGAAGTTCTACAGTAATTGAAACCTGTACCGGCTTTTCAGTGGTAGTGGTGGTTACGCCGGATGAAATAACAACTTTAATTGCGTCGTTTTCCTGAGCTATGCTGCCGGCAGCAGGATCCTGAGAAATAACAGTTCCTTTTGGAAGTGCGTTGTCCTGTGTAACAAATGATACATTCTTAAATCCGTACTTTTCAAGGAATGCTCTCGCTCCGCTCTGTGTAAGACCATATACGTCAGGAACTTTAATTGATTTAATAACTGTAGTAGAAGGACCACTTGAAAGATAGATAGTAATCTCAGCTGATGCGCTCACAACAGTGCCGGCTTTAGGATCGGTATAAACAACTCTGCCGTCCTCAACAGTCTCGCTTGACATTGTCAGCACTTTATAATTAGTGAGTTTACTCTTTTCAAGCTGTTCTTTAGCCTGTGACTCGGAAAGGTTATAAACATTCGGAACTTCAATATCATCAGCAGATACTGCAACAACAAGAGTTACTGTTGAGCCTTTTTGAACCTTAGTTCCTGCTTCAGGTTTCTGCTCAAGAACTATACCGGGCTCCTGCTCCTCAGTCTTCTTGGTTTCCTGAACAAATTCATAATCGTAAGCATTACTGTTTATAATTTCATCATAAGAAGCACCGACAAAGTTTTCAAGTTTAACGGTTTCCTTATTTACGTTGTTGGTAACA
Organism: uncultured Bacteroides sp.; assembly: GCA_964480285.1. Lineage (GTDB taxonomy): Bacteria > Bacillota > Clostridia > Oscillospirales > Acutalibacteraceae > Eubacterium_R. The sequence goes on along the minus strand of CAYZPT010000019.1, from coordinate 6,150 downwards.
AACATAATAAGCAGGACCATTGCAGCAGCAAGAAGAATAAGTCCGATAATAGAAGCTGTTACTATCTTTTTCTTCCTGTCGGGATCCGGATAGTCATCGTCATCATCGTCGTCATCAATTTCAGGAGTCTGCTGAACCGCCTGGGCGATCTTATTCTTATTCACAACGCGAGTCGGATTTGAGTCTGTTTTTGTTGCATAATTGAATATAACATTAGGATTCTTGATAATCTCTTCAATATCAAGGAGCATTTCGGTTGCAGTCTGATATCTGTCAAGTGCATCCTTTTGCATTGCGTGAACACAAATCTGCTCAAGACCGAGAGGAATATCAGGATTAATCTCAGTAAGGCGCTTTGCGTCAGCCTGAAGCTGCATAAGTGCAACCGATACGGCGCTTTCAGCTTCAAACGGAACTGTGCCTGCAAGCATTTCATAAAGTACAACACCAAGAGAATAAATATCAGCTCTCTCGTCAGTTGACTCACCCTTAGCCTGCTCAGGTGCAATGTAATGAACCGAACCTATCGCCTGCTCTGTAAGAGTCTTTGTATCGCTTCTTGAAAAACGTGCGATACCAAAATCAGTTACCTTAATTTCTCCGTTTGAAAGAAGAATGATATTCTGTGGCTTAATATCCCTGTGAACTATGCCTTTATCATGAGCGTGCTGCACAGCTTTTAAAATCTGTGTCATAAAGAACAGCGCGTCATTCCAGGTGATAGCACCCTGCTTGTTGATATACTCTTTAAGCGTGATACCGTCGATATATTCCATAACGATATACTGCAGCTTTTCGCCGAAATTGACGTCGTATACCTTTACAATATTAGGATGTGACAAAAGCGCAATCGCTTTTGACTCGTTTTTAAATCTTCTTTTAAATTCCTCGTTGCCGGCAAATTCGTCCTTGAGAATTTTAACAGCGACAATACGGTCGTCAACATTGTCATATGCTTTGTAAACAACAGACATTCCGCCAACGCCGATAATCTCCTGAACCTCGTATCTGCCATCGAGTCTTTTTCCAACATAGTTATCCATTTAACTTACTCTCCAATATTAGTTTGTATAGCTACAACAGTGATGTTGTCACCACCGCCGTTTTTATTAGCTCGTTTTACAAGTCTGTCAGCAAAAGCATAGTACTGATCGTCTTTGATGTCCTCAAGCAGTTCTTCATCTGAAACATAATTTGAAAGACCGTCGGTACAGAGAATTAAAGTCTCTCCATTATTAAGTTCAGTCTGAGCAAAATCAATTTCAATTGCCTTATCAATTCCGACTGCACGTGTGATAAGGTTCTTATTAGGATGATGCTCTGCTTCGCTTTCAGTAATCTTGCCCATATCAATAAGATCCTGAACAACCGAATGGTCTGTTGTTAACTGTTTAATACTGTCACCGGACGCAATATATGCACGGCTGTCTCCGACATGGGCAATAATAACCTCATTATTCCTTACAACAGCACAGACAACGGTTGTACCCATGCCGTAATACTCACTGTGAGAATCTGCGGTATCGTAAACCTCAATATTAGCAGCAGTAATTGCAGAATCAAGCAGGTTCTTTATTGATGAATCACGCATTTTGGAATTGTAACAAGACGTAATTCTTTCGCTAATCACTTTTACTGCGAGCTTTGAAGCAAAATCGCCTCCTGCATGACCGCCCATACCGTCACAGACAACTGCCCATGCCACTTCATCCGGAAGTTCACCGACAGCGTATGCGTCCTGGTTGCTCTCTCTTATTTTACCTTTATCGGTTTTTGCAACTATTTTCAAATTAGTCACCACTTTTCTTTTTCCTGCGGAGCTGGCCACAGGATGCATTGATATCTTTACCAAGCGTTCTTCTTATTGTAGCATTAATTCCGTATGATTTCAAGATATCTTTAAAATTAATAATTACAGATTCGGAAGATCGCACATTTCCTCTTTCTTCGACATCATTAACGGGTATAAGATTAATATGTGCCCCGAAACCTTTGAGCTTTTGCGCAAGTGCTTTTGCACATTCCGGAGAATCGTTGACACCTTTTACGAGTGTGTATTCAAATGATACGCGACGAGAAGTTTTATAAGCATAATCCTTGCAGGCTTTTATAGCTTCATCTACTCCCCATCTATCATTTACAGGCATCATTTTTGAGCGCATATCGTCAAACGGAGCGTGCAGCGACAATGTAAGTGTAACAGGCATGTTTTCCTCCATCAGTTTATAGATGCCCGGCACAACGCCACAGGTTGACAATGTTATGTCGCGAAGTGAAATATTAATTCCCTTCTCAGCGTTGACTGTACGCATAAATTTAATCACGTTATCATAATTGTCAAGTGGCTCGCCAATACCCATTAATACAATGTGAGATATGCGCACACCAAGGTCATTTTGAGCCGAATGTACCTGACTTTCCATTTCACAGGGAAGAAGATTACGTTTAAATCCTGCAAGAGTTGAAGCACAAAACTTGCAGCCCATTTTGCAACCGACCTGACTTGAAATGCAGATAGTGTAGCCGTATTTATATTTCATAACAACAGACTCAATGTACTCACCGTCATATAGTCTGAACAGGTACTTAACAGTGCCGTCAATCTTTGAAACGTATTTGTCCTCAATCTCACAAGAAGGGATAAAGTATCCGTTTTTTAATTGTTCACGTAGGTCTTTTGAGAGGTTAGTCATATCATCAAAAGATGAAACACCCTCTTTGTGTAACCAGCGATATATCTGCTCTGTACGGAAATTAGGCAGATTCAGTTTTACAATTTCGTCTGACAGTTCCTCAAACGTAAGCGATTTTATATCAGTCATCAGTCTTTTCCATAACAGCGTAGTAAAAACCGTCGCCGCCATCAGCTAACGGGAAAATTGTTTTATCATAAATAAGCGTAAAGTCACTGTTTTCACTAAGAAATCGTTGTACAACCCTTTCATTTTCACGCTTATTCAGAGTACAGGTTGAGTAAATCATTCTACCATCCGATTTAAGATATTGCGCAGATGTTGCTAGAATTTTATGTTGAATTTCAGGCAACTCTTTAATGCTGTCAAGATCTTTGTAACGAATTTCGGGTTTGCGCCTTATTATGCCGAAGCCGGAGCACGGAACATCACATAGAATTCTATCAGCCTTAGGTATGTCGCCATTATATTTACAAGCGTCGTTAACAGAAGCTTTTATATTTGTAAGACCAAGTCTTTCTGCACCGTCCAGAATAAGCTTAACTCTGTGAGGATAAAGGTCATAAGCGCAAACAGTGCCTGTATTGTTCAAAATCTCTGCAATAGTGAAAGCTTTGCCACCCGGTGCAGAGCAAACGTCTAATACCGTGTCGCCCTCATTCGCTTCAAGTGCAGCAGCACAACAAAATGAGCTGTAATCCTCAATGTGAAATAGCCCGTCTTCAAATGGCTTGCAGTTATTTAAATCAAAACTCGAAGTTATCATAACAACATCACCGACAACATCGCTGTGAATGTCGCAGTTTTCAAGTTCATATTGCAGCTCATCGGCACTCACATAAAGCTTGTTCGGCACTGCAAATACAGGCGGTTTGCCGTTAATTGAATGCAAAATTTCAAGTGTTTTATCCTGCCCGTACATTTTCTTCCACATATTAATCAGATGCGCTGGACAGGAAAAGCGAACGCTTAAATCCTGAATTTTATCAATAACAATTCTATTTCTATCAATATTTCGAAGTACTGCGTTAATCAGCTTTTTATAGTATCCGAGACCAACTTCACCTGCAAGATCAACTGTTGTATTGATTGCTGCACTGCTCGGTACCTTGTCCATAAAATAAAGCTGATAAGTACCGATATAAAGCGCAAGCACAACCTTACGCTTTGCTTTAGTTTTAAGATGCTGATTAATCAGGTAATCCAGTGTTAATTTGCGTTCAATCACGCCGTAAACAAGGCTTGAAACAAAGGCTTTATCCTTGCCCTGTGTATTTTCAAGCGCCTTGTCAACAGATATATTTGAATATGCGCCGTCTTTTAGTATACTGTCTAATACTTCAAACGCAATAAGCCGTGCATTTTTCATCGTCTTCTGTTAATTACAAGCAGCAACCTTAGAATTGTTGCAAGTGCCGTAGCCAATGACGCAACATATGTGAGAGCGGCTGCAGTAAGAACTTTCTTAGCACCGGAATATTCCTCACCTACAAGGAAGTTATTAGCTTCTATAGTGGCAAGCGCACGACTGCTTGCGTTAAACTCAACAGGAAGAGTAAGAAGCTGGAATAACGCAACAAGTGAATAAAGTATAACGCCTACATAAGCAATTGTAGGACTGTTAATAAACAGACCTATTATGCAAATCGGTATACCGATTGTGGAGCCAATCCTTGTCATAGGAATGACTGCATTCCTGAGTGTCAGCGGAGAGTATGCTTCAGCATGCTGGCATGCATGACCTGCCTCGTGGCAAGCAATACCGATAGCTGCAACACTTGCCGAATTATACACGCCCTGAGAAAGATTTATGCACTTCGTTCTCGGATCGTAATGATCAGTGAGTTCGCCGTTAATACAGTTAATTCTGACATCGGTAATGCCGTTGCACTGAAGCAGTCTGTATGCAGCCTGAGCACCGGTCATACCACTCATTGACATCACTTTAGAGTATTTATTGTAATTCGATTTTACTTTTGCCTGGCATATAAGTGCAAATATAAATGCCGGCAGCACTACAATAGCTGATATTAAGTATGTTGGATCATAATAATACATTTAATCAATTCCTTTAAAAACAGTTCCTTCTTTAATCGGATTTCCGGCAAGAAAAGCTTTTGCGTCCATGCGCTTTTTACCTTCCGGCTGGAGTTCGAGTATTTCGAGACACTTACCGTCACCGCAGCAGACAATCATTCTTTTATCACTTTTTACGACTTCCCCTGCTCTGCAATTACACACACAATCAACGTGTGCCGTTTTGTGTATTTTAATTCTCTTACCATTAAGTGAAGTCAATGCAACCGGCCATGTTTGCAGACCTCTTACCTTGTTATGCACTTCATCAGCAGATTTTGTAAAATCAAGTTCACAGTCCGCCTTTGTTAGCATACGAGCGTAGCCGAAATCACCTTTCGGCTGAGGAGTCCTGACAGCAGTGCCGTTTTCTATTTTTTCGAGCGTTTCAATCAGTGCCTGCGCACCGATAACAGACAGTCTGTCAAAAAGCTCTGCAGATGTTTCGTTTTCGCCTATAGGAGTTTTGACAACACTAAGCATATCACCGGTATCAAGCCCTTCGTCCATCTGCATAACAGTTACGCCTGATTCTCTGTCACCGTTTAGAACAGCCCACTGAATCGGCGCTGCGCCGCGGTATTTTGGAAGTAATGAAGCATGAACATTGACTGAACCATATTTTGCAGACTCAAGAACATCTTTCGGCAGAATCTTACCGTATGCAACAACCACGTTAATGTCTGCGTTGAGCGATTTAATTATATCAGTCGTGTCAGAGCTTTTAACCTTCTCCGGCTGATACACTGGTATGCCGTACTCAAGAGCCGTCTGCTTAACCGGCGGAGGTGTGAGTATCTGCTTTCTGCCAACTGGTTTGTCAGGCTGTGAAAACACTGCAACCACCTCATGTCCGGCATCAACAAGCGCATTTAAACATGGTACGGCAAAATCTGGAGTGCCCATAAAAACTATACGCATTTACGCCTGCTCCTTAATTGTTTTTTCTGTAAATAATATTCCTTCAAGGTGGTCAAGTTCATGACAAAAGCACCTTGCTTTTAAATCTTCACCTGTATATATGTGCCATTTGCCGGTTCTGTCCTGTGCCTTAACCTGAACTTTAGCCGGGCGCACTGTAACGCCGAACTGACCGGGAAGCGACAAGCAGCCTTCTTGCTCTCTCTGTTCACCCTCAGTCTTTGTTATTTCTGGATTAACCAGCTCAATCGGACCGTCGCCGCAGTCAAGAACGACAACGCGCCTGAGCATACCGACCTGCACTGCGGCAAGACCGACCCCCTCAGCGTCATACATTGTATCAAACATATCGTCAATAAGTACGGCAAGCCTGTCGTCAAATTTTTCAACTTTCCTGCTCTTTTTTGCAAGAATAGGGTCACCGACTTTAACTATATTTCTAAGTGCCATAATTTTTCTT
>CAYZPT010000018.1:0-22482 GCA_964480285.1 uncultured Bacteroides sp. | reverse complement strand
TGACGACAAAGCTCTTTGGCAAGTCGTAATTAACATAAATAACCTTTTTATCTTTTTCTGCTTTTGACAGGTAATCGCGCGTTGCTTTGTTGACAGTGGAAGTATCCATATCAAAAATACCAATCACGCCCTTGTCGGTGATTACCGTGTCCTCTCCTAAATGAATATACATAGTCGTCAGTTTTTAGTCGTTAGCCGATTCGGCTTTACCGTCAGAAATATGAATTGTCTTTCCGTCCTTAAGTCTTAAGATCTGCTCTTTATCGCAGCAGGTGATAAATACCTGCAGACCTTTTATACGGTTAAGTATGTAATCCTGACGTTTTTCGTCAAGTTCACTCATAACATCGTCAAGCAGGGCAATCGGCTTTTCACCGGTCATCTGCTCAAGCAGGGCCGCCTCAGCAAGCTTAAGTGCAAGCACGCAGCTGCGCTGTTGCCCCTGTGATCCGAATTTTCGCGCTGAATTACCGTTAATCAGAATATCAATATCATCTCTGTGCGCGCCGACTGATGTAGTTTTATTCTGCATATCCTGAACCTTATTATTATCAAGACTCTGCATAATATTTTTTTCAATCTCAGCAACATCACAGATACTGTCAACAGCTCCGATGTATTTGATGTCAATCTCCTCCGTGCCGCCGCTGATGCCGCTGTAAATTTCTTTAACAAACGGCATAATTGCTTCAATATATTTAAGGCGCTGATACACAATTTTTGCACCTATATGTGCAAGGTTTGTGTTCCAGATGTAGAGCATTGACTCCATTTCGGGATTGTGAATCAAATCTTTAAGCAAATTGTTACGCTGAATTAATGCGCGCTGATAATCACTGAGAAGTTTTTTATATCCGCTCTTTAACTGGCAAAGCGCTGTATCAATAAATCTGCGCCTTTCAAGCGGACCTTCCTTAATCATACTGAGATGAACAGGTGAAAATATAACCGCCTTTATTTCATCAACGAGCGCGGCAACACTTTTCTTTTTAATACCGTTAAGCGTTGCCTCACGTCTTCCTTTAATTACAATTTCCGCATTTTGTGTTCTGCCGCCTGCTTCAAATTTAATCTGCAGCTTAGCTTGGCTTTTATCAAATCTGACAAGTTCCTTATCCTTTGAGCCGCGAAAACTCTTTGCGCCGCTAAACAGATATATTGCTTCAATCAGATTAGTTTTGCCCTGCGCATTTTCGCCCCATATAATATTAACATCGTCAAATTCTGTACTTAAACTTTCAATATTGCGAAAATCGGTTATATCAATACTATTTATTTTCATTTATTATTTCGTAATCAGTACCGAAGGCACTCACAACATCACCTACGCGAAGTTTTTTCCCGCGGGCAGTACATACTTCACCGTTTACACGGATAATACCGTCCTGTATAAATTCCTTTGCCTGACCGCCTGTCTCACTGATACCTTTAAATTTAAGAAATGACTGTAACTGTATATAATCCGTATTAATAATTACAGTTTCTTTATTATGTTCTTTTATTTTTACATTAATTTTCATTACGCATCCTCATAGGAAGCACCAGAAACAGGAAATTGTCGCCTGTAATAGGTTTAATCTGAACAGGTGAGGTAGGCTCTGCAATTTCAAACTTAACTTCATCAGTATCAACTGCATTAAGCGCGTCAAGCATAAACTTTGAGTTAAAGCCAATTTCAACTCTTGCGCCTGATGTATTTGCATGAGTATAATCCACAAATCTACCAAGACTTGATACAGTAGAAACTCTCATTTCATCATTATCAAACAAACATCTTATTGGGTTTCTCTGATTATTTTCAATAACCGGAAGTGTGCGCTGAATACAACTGATTGCATCGTTTGTATTAATAAGTACTGTAGTTTTTATTGTATTCTGAATTGCAGTTCTGTAATCGATAAATTCGCCCTCAAGAAGACGGCTGATAATTGAATAATTGCCGATTTCAAAAATAATGTGGCGCTTGCCTACATTAATATTAAGCTTGTTTTCCTCTTTGCCGTCAAAAATTTTTATAAGTTCGCGAATTGTCTTTTTAGGAACAATAAATTCAATTTCTTCGCCTGAGTAATCAATATTTTCCTTGCGGATAGCAAGTCTGAATCCATCTACGCCAATTAACGTGAACTCGCCGTCCTTAATATCAAACTTTAAACCTGTGTAAACCGGCATACCGCTTTCGCTGTCTGCAACAGCAAACAGAGTCTGGCTAACCATTGAATAAATGATATCCTGGTCAAAGGTAATTGTTGTGCCGTTATTTACGCCGGGAAGCTCGGGATAATCATTTGCATCAATACCTGTGATTGTATAATGCGCAGCACCGCCGATGATTGAAACCGATGTGCCGTTAGATTCAATTATTACACTTTCATCAGCGAGTTTACCGATAATATCGCAAAGTACCTTTGCATTTATTACAATTGCACCGGGTTCTTCCATTTCAACATCCAATAAAGTATTGATACCAAATTCAAAGTCATATCCGACAAGACTGAGTTTGTCAGAATCACATTCGATAAGTATACCTTCTATTGTAGGGATAGTTCCTTTTGTACTTACAGCGCGCATAACATTATTACATGCAACCGAAAGTTCTTTTGTATTACAGGTGAATTTCATTTTAACAATTCCTTTCTCTTATATCTCACGATTCACCAAAAAACAGAGTTTTTTGTTTATTCTTCATAATATCTACTTATAGTTTTAATAGTATAGGCAGTTCAAAATGTTTAAAACTTCCAAAAATCGCTATATTTCACAAAATTTATGTAAACATTTTAACATTAAAAATTGTTTAAAAAATGTTGATAATGTTCAAAAATATTTTTTTCAACATTCCTTGTTTAAAAGATTAATGTTGAAAACTAAAATTTTGTTCAAAATTATTGAGAATCTTTAATATTTTTAATAATATCAAGAACCTGCGAATTAAGCGTTGAATTTTGTTTTAAAGTATCGGCAAGATTATTTATATTATACATTACAGTAGAATGATTTCTGTTGAATTCCTTACCAATTTCATCATAACTGATATTTGTTACCTCACGCACTATATAAAAACACATTTTACGTGCGTTTGAAACCTCAGCCGTGTGTTTTTTACTGTAAATGTCTTCAACCGAAACGCCGGTTGTACGGCTTACTTCATCAACAATACGGTTAATGGTAATCGGTACCGGCTGAACATCGTTAAGAACATCTTTGATTGCAGCCTGTGCAAGAGCAATAGTAGGTGTTTCCTCACCGTATGTGCACATAGCATGCAGTTTTTTAGTAATACCTTCAAGCTGACGGATATTTGATTTAATTCTTTCAGCTATGTAATTGATAACATTTTCAGGTATTTCAAAACTAAGAAGTTGAGCTTTACGCTTAATAATTGCACAGCGTGTTTCATATTCCGGAATCTGAATATCAACTATAAGGCCGCTTTCAAATCTGTTACGCAGACGATCAATAATTGATTTGATATCCTTTGGAGGTCTGTCAGAAGTCAGAACAACCTGTTTGCCGTTATCAACAAGAGCGTTAAATGTGTGGAAAAATTCCCACTCTGTAGCTTCTTTACCTGCGATATACTGAATATCGTCTACTAAAAGAACGTCGACATTTCTGTATTTATTACGGAACTCTTCGGTATTTTTATTTGTAAGGACAGCCATAAATTCATTAAGAAAATCTTCACTCTTAATATAAACAACCTTCATTTCAGGATAATCAAGACAAATCTGATTACTTATAGCATTGAGAAGATGTGTTTTACCGAGACCTGAATTACCGTAAATAAACAAAGGATTATAGTTTGCAATACTATTTTGTTTATTAATATTTCCGCCCGGATCTGCAGCAATAGCTTTTGCAGCTGTGTAAGCAAATTTGTTTGAGTTACCTACTATGAAGTTATCAAAGGTAAAAATATCGTTTTTAAAATCAATCAGCGATATTTTTTCTTTCATTTCGTCTTCCATCAGAGTCTGAGGAGAATAATAGTAAGGCTCAACAGGGAAGCCGCAAACAGCTTCAAGTGCTTCTCTTATCAAACCGTCATATTGAGATACAACCGTATTTTTCTTAAATTCATTAGAGAAAAATATTTTTGCGGTATTTCCCTGAAATTCAGAGATACTTATAGGTTCAATCCACAGTTTAAATGCTGTGTCGGTTGTCCTTTCTTTGCAGTACAAAAGTACGTTTTGCAATAATTCCTGTATGTTTTCCATATTTTAACCTTTCAATTGTTCAAAACTAACTATAAAGTGTCATTGTTTATTATAGTAAAAATAATTAATTTAGTCAATATATATTTTAAATATTTTAATAATTAAAAACATTTATATTTTAGTACAAATGAAAAATGGCATAATTTATAATAATTATTGAATTTTTTAAAACAGTATTATATAATAAAAAACAGGATTTAATTATTATATTTATCAAATTATTATTTGGAGAAATTATATGAAAATATTTAAATACAGGGGTGATTTTTACATTCCTAAATCTGATTATAAAAGCAGTAAAGAAGCGCGTATTCTTCATATAATTCTTATTTTTACGGTTATTTTTACGGTCGCATTTCTTATTATGCTGTCGCGCAGTTATTCGTCTGCATCCGATTTTTTCGGTAAAGGCGAGGTAACTGTTACTGAAGAAAATGTAACAGAAGAAGCATTGCCTGAAATTGAGGGTAAAACCAATTTTCTTATTTTTGAAACCGATGATTTTGAAAAATCAATTCATTATATCTATCTGATTCAGGCTGATAAAAGCGGCAAAGCGTATAAGTTCTGCGCGCTGTCGCCGAATATGCTTGTTAATAAAGAAAAGTTGATTGATATTTATCATTCCGGCGGCGGTGCTTCAATGCAAACAAAGCTGACTGAGTATCTCGGCATACAGATTGATTATTATGTCGCGTTCAACAATTCAAATTTTGTGAATTTCTGCAACAAACTAGGCACTTTTGTATGCCCAATAAGCAAAGAAATTAAGTACAGCGGCGGTAAAAGCGACGATAAGTACACAATTCATATAAAAGCAGGCGACACAACTCTCGACGCAAAGAATTTTTCAAACTTACTGCGTTATTATTCTGATAAAGAAAAGAATTATGCTCTGCAGAATGAAGTTCTGATGCGTGCATATACAAGTCTTTTTAATGTAGAAAATTTTGAAGATTGCGATTCGCTGTTCAGGTTGCTGATTAAATCATCATCAACAAATATTACGGTGCGTAATTTTGAAAATGGAAAAGATGCGCTTACGGTTTTTTGTAAAATGAATAATGAAATTACAGTTTACAGCACTGAAGTAAAATACAAAAAGAACAAACTTACACAGGAATCAATTAAAAATATCAAAGGTTATTTCAGTTAATTTATTACAGGTGAAAATATGATTACAGATGAAAATAAAGAGATAATTAAAAAAGCAGTTCGCGATATACTTCTTGCAGTGGGCGAAAATCCGGACAGAGCCGGACTTGTTGAAACTCCCCAGCGTGTTGCAAATATGTATGAGGAAATGTTTTGCGGTCTTCACGAGGATCCAAAACGTCATCTTAAATTGTTTGATGAAAAATCAAATGACGAAATGGTTATTGTTCGTGATATTCCGTTTTCTTCAATGTGTGAGCATCATCTTTTGCCGTTTGTCGGCACAGCACACATTGCATACATACCGAGCGATAATAAAATTATCGGTTTGTCAAAGCTTGCCAGAATTGTAGAAAACTTTGCAAAAAAGCCTCAGGTGCAGGAACGACTTACACACGATATTGCGGATTTTCTTAACGAAAACTTATCTCCGCAGGGAGTTGCAGTAATTATTGAAGCTGAGCATATGTGCATGTCAATCCGAGGCGCTCGTGCATTTGGAGCAAAAACACAGACCTCAGCACTACGCGGCATTATGCGCACAGACCAGAGAACAAGAACAGAAGTATTATCACTTTTAACAAAATAATATTTCAGAATTCGGTTTACAGAATATGTTTAATTTTAAAGATATAAAAAAAGAAAGCCCGATTATTATGGGCATTGTGAATGTTACGCCTGATTCGTTTTCGGACGGAGGCGAGCATTTCGGCGGCACAACCGCATATAATCATGCGCTTAAGCTAATTGAGGACGGTGCTGACATTATTGATCTCGGCGCACAGTCAACCCGTCCGGGATATACTGAAATACCGCCTGAAGAGGAAATATTCAGGCTTTCTTCTATTCTGCCGAAATTGCGCAAAAAGATTAACGTGCCGATTTCCGTTGACACGTATTTTCCGCAGGTTGCCGAGTGGGCAATTAAAAACGGGGCGGATATCATCAACGATGTCAGCGGCAAACCAAATACCGATATGGCGCAGATTGTCAAGGACAGCGGCGCAGGCTGGATAATTATGCATAACGGCGCAGGCTCCTGCGCAGAAGTAAAAGCTTTTTTTGAAAGAACTGCGCGTCAGTGTGAAAAATTCGGCATTAACAAAGAGCAGATATGTTTTGATATGGGCATAGGTTTCGGCAAGACATATGAAGAAAACTTAGAGCTTATTGCAAATGTCAGTGAGTACAAGCTGCCTGATTATCCACTTTTAATCGGTGTGAGCCGTAAGCGTGTTATCGGAACAGCGTCCGATACTGAAAGCCCGTCAGAACGCATTTACGGCAACATTGCAGCCGATACAGCGGCAGTTTTAGGAGGAGTTGATATAATCCGTATTCACGATGTTAAAAACGAAATTAAGGGTATTTTAACGGCAAAGGAACTCAAAAAATGGATAAAATAACAATAAAGAATTTGAAATTATTCGCCTATCACGGCGTGAATCCAGAGGAAAAGGAAAACGGGCAGAACTTTTTTATTGATATTGATTACTATGCAAACATAACAAGAGCGTGCAAAAGCGATAATCTTGACGACACAGTTTCCTACGCAAAGGTTGTTAAAACGGTCAGCAGGGCGTTTACGCAAACCAGCTATGATCTTATAGAAAAAGCCGCTCAAATCGTTGCAGACGCGATTTTAGACGCATTTGAGCCCGTTACACGCGTTGACGTAACCGTCAAAAAGCCCGAAGCACCCGTAAAAGCAGATTTTGAGTATATGGCGGTATCAATTTCAAGAAGTCGAAATTGATACAGTTAGCAGAATAGTTATGAAATACATTATCGGTATCGGCACCAACATCGGTGACAGAAAACAGAATATTGAGGATGCAATCAATGCATTTGATCTTGTACCGAAAACAGAGGTACTTCGCCGGTCTAAGCTCTATGAAACAGAGCCGGTGGGTTATGCTGACCAGGACAGCTTTTACAATGCCTGCATTGAGATTGAAAGCAAACTTGAACCTAACGAAATCCTCGGCGTTTGCCTCGGAATTGAGGCGGGATTCGGCAGAGTGCGCGAAATCAAAAACGGTCCACGAATCCTCGACCTTGATGTAATTCTTGCCGAAAATGAAAAAATCGAAACGGCAAATCTTACCGTTCCGCACCCTCGCTTTAAAGAGCGCAGATTTGTTATGATTCCGCTGCTTGAACTGTTCCCGACAGGCACTGCATACGGCATAAAATTCAGTCACCACCTGCTCGGCATCAAAGGTCAGGCGATTAAAGAAATATAAATTATCCTTTTTGGCTTCCCCTTGGGGGGAAGCTGTCGCCGTAGGCGACTGATGAGGGGTAAACATTTTTCAAAATTTCACATTTTTATTATTCCTCTTAAAACAAATAATATTATTGCCGAAGGGCAATTAATTTGTTTTGGAGGAATTTTTTATGAAAATTAATACAACAAAAAATATTATGAAGGGCATCGGCGCCACGCTTGCGGTGTGCTCTGCTGTCACAATGATGGCGAGCAGCAACAAGATGAACGCCGCCTCATCAACAAAGCACACAATCAAAAAAACCGCAAACAAACTCACAAATGTGATTGATGCGGTAACTTCGTTTATGTAGTTTTAGTACAGACGGAGAAAAAATGGAAAACGCCAAAAAAGTCGCAGACTCGATGTCTGCGACTTTTTTCAATTTGATATAATGCAGAAAAACAGAATGATAAGATAATCGTTTTCTGAAAGATGTAATCAAAAACACTAATAATTCGGCGTGGTTATGCTCTTTTTAGCCGGTCTGTTAGTCAAATGCGTGGCCTGATGCGCCGAATACTACGTCAATCTTGTGTGCAACAACCTCTTCAATAAGGTCTCTTGCCGGTGTGAGATACTGACGCGGGTCAAAGTGAGTCGGATTCTCTGCAAAGTGCTTGCGAAGCGCAGCAGTCATTGCAATACGGATGTCCGAGTCAACGTTAACCTTACATACAGCCATTGATGCAGCCTTGCGGAGCATATCCTCGGGGATACCGATAGCGTCGGGCATTGAGCCGCCGTACTGGTTAATCATCTTGATGTGATCCTGGTTTACAGAGCTTGCGCCGTGAAGTACAATCGGGAACTCGGGAAGCTGCTTTTCAACCTCTTCAAGAATATCAAAGCGGAGCTGCGGCTTCTGACCGGGCTTAAATTTGTAAGCGCCGTGGCTTGTGCCGATTGCGATTGCGAGTGAGTCAACGCCTGTGCGTGTTGCAAAGTCGTAAACCTCCTCAGGTCTTGTGTAAGATTCGTTACCAGCCTCAACAACAACGTCGTCCTCAACGCCTGCAAGTGTGCCGAGCACGCCCTCAACAACAACGCCGTGAGCGTGAGCGTATTCAACAACCTGCTTTGTGAGCTTAACATTTTCCTCATACGGAAGTGATGAGCCGTCAATCATAACAGAGGTGAAACCGCCGTCGATACAGCTTTTGCAGGTTTCAAAGTCCGGACCGTGGTCAAGGTGAAGCGCAATCGGAAGACCTGTTTCCTCAGCAGCAGCCTTTACCATAGCAACAAGGTAGTCGTGGCTTGCATACTTTCTTGCGCCCGATGAGCACTGAAGAATTACAGGAGCTTCAAGCTTCTTTGCAGCTCTTGTGATACCCTGCACAATCTCCATATTGTTTACGTTAAAAGCGCCGATAGCGTAGCCGCCCTCGTAAGCTTTTTTAAACATTTCGGTAGTGGTTACAAGTGGCATAATTATTACCCTCCTAAAAATTTTTACCTATATATTATACTATATAACATTATAAATAGCAAGATGTTTTTAGTTGCCGGGTTACTCAACTTCTCCTTTGAGTAACGGGCGCAGAGGTCTGTAAATAAACATTGATATTACAACGCTGATAAGCCCTTTTACGAGCGTGAACGGCACATTGAAAATAAGAAGCGATACCTCAATGCTCGTTACAAAAGGAAGTATTGAGTGATATGCGTTGATAATAGTTTCTTTCGGCATAAAGTTGTAGTAAAACGGGTATACGATAAAAAAATTAAACGGGAAACTGAGCACCGCCATAACTGCAGAGCCTGCAATTCCGCCGAGTGCAGCACCTTTTTTGGTCTTTTTCTTTTTGTAAATAAAACCTGCCGTGCCTGCAAACGACGCACCGAGCAGGAAGTTGCACAGTTCGCCGACGCCGAAAGAATGTGTTGCAAGCAGCGCGTGAAGAAGATTCTTTACAAGCGCGATAATTATGCCTGCAATCGGACCGTATGCAAACGCGCCGATGATTTCCGGCAGGTCGGAAAAGTCAAACTTAATGAAATCGGGCAACAGCAGTGGCAGCGGGAACTCGAGCAGCTGCAGTACAAATGCGATTGCCGACAGCATGCCGCAGCCTGCTATCATTCTGGTGCTTAGAGTTTTTGTTTTTTCGTTTTTCATAATTTTACCTCTTTCTGCAAATATCAGTTTTGAAAAAAGAGAACGCCCCCGATAATTCGGGGGCATTATTGTATGTTTACAATATTTTCTCTCATCCGGACTTATGCATAAGCAATTACCGTCGGTTACGGAATTTCACCGTATCAGTTCCGCTATTACGGAAGTCGTGGACTTTACCACCGGTGAGGAATTTCACCTCGCCCCGAAACATTTGCAATACTATTATATGCTAACCGTTGTATTTGTCAAGCATGTTAAATAATATACATTATTAAACAGACAAATATTTAAAAATTGTCTTAAAAACCGCGCGAATTTGACAAAACCAAAAAAATATGCTATAACACTGTTGGTTACAAAACAGTTACAACGAAGGGAAGTATCACCATCAGACAATCAGTAATCAGACTCGTTGCGGTGATGTTATGTGCATTGTTCTGTTTGCAAAGCGGTATTTCTGTTTTGGCAAACGACGATATAATGAAAGTTGAAACTATCGAAAACCTTGCGCATAATCCGAGCGAGCAGCAGACAAGTTTTGCTATGATCACGACGCTGGGTAAAGAGGAATCGCCTATTGACGAAGGCACCTTCAGGGTTCGTGTTTCCGATTGCGACACCACAAGCGTTACGCTTTCGTGGAGCAGCGACAATATAGTTTTCGGTTACACAATATGCCGCTTCAATGCTATTAAGCAGATGTGGGAGCCGTATTTTACGACTACAAAAACTTCGCATAAGTTTGCAAATCTTCTTCCCAGTACATCATATAAGTACGGATTTATTAATTCCAACACCGGTGAATTGCTTGGTTTTAAGGATTTCACCACGGGAATGAAAGATCCGAGCATCAAAATCAAGGATACAGCCAGCGACGCAGTTGAGCTTCAGATTTCGGATGCGCAAAAAGGTTCAAAAATTCATATTTACCGCAAGGCGAAAGGCGAAGATTATAAAAAAATCGCTGAGGTTGATTACAAAAAGAAGAATTATACCGACAAAACGGTTGATGATGCAAAGACATACTATTACAAGGCTAAGGCAGTAGCTTATCACCGCGGTATAAACGGCAAGAAAAAGGCTTGCTCAAGCGGTTTTTCAAATGTAGAACACACTACAACTCTTGAAAAAATGGGTTTGCCTGACGTCAGCGGTGAAGTTAAAACCTTCGCATATTATACGGCGGTAACGGCAACAAGTACTCCGCAGTACAAACTGCTAAACTCAAAAGCGTGCACAACCGATAAAAAGACAGGCGTACGTATGGTTGACGGTTGCTACTGTGTTGCAATGGGTTCATATTACGGTTCTACTATCGGCACAAAGTACCGCATTACTTTTGATACAGGAAATCAGATTAATGTAATTCTCTGTGACCAGAAAGCGGACAGACACACAAACAAAACCCATCAGTATGCAGCGTCAAAGGACGTGCTTGAGTTTTATTGCGAAAAAGCGATGATTCCGCATATTATCCATACTTACGGTAATTACAATAACATTGACATATTCCACGGTGCAATTGTTAAAATCGAAAAATATGTCGATGAAAACTACGTAAAACCGGAAAAACTGGAACCGGATACAGACAGGGAAACAACAACCAACAAAAAGACAACGACTACAACAACAAAGAAAGCTGAAAAAACTACAGCCAAGAAAAAGAAAAAGGTCGAAACTACAACAGCCGGCAAAAAGAAAAAAGCTGAAACAACAACGACCGGTAAAAAGAAAAAGGTCGAGACTACAACAGCCGGCAAAAAGAAAAAGGTTGAAACAACAACATCCGGTAAAAAGAAAAAGAACGAAACAACAACCAACAAGAAGACAACGACTACGACAACGAAAGAAGCTGAAACAACAGCTGACATAAAAGATGATACTGAAGCAACAAAAACTGACTCAGAGAACTGAGTCAGTTTTTGTTATAAATAAGTTATAAAAGTATTATTTTGAAGACAAGCCAGACTACTCCTCTGCAAACGGATTTTCTACGCCTCCTGTTTCATCAGCCATATCTTTTTCAAGGTCAACCGGTGATTTTTCTTTAATCGAAACATACTTTGTCTGATAATAGTTTTCCTGAGTGCTTTCAAATGTTCCGTCAGGCTTAACTGTGATCGGCGAGCAGCCGCGCTGCAGTCCGTACTTGTTAATGCCGGGGTATGCAAGGAAGTCGATTGAGTAACCGTATGTAAGTCTTACACCCTTGTATTCAAGCGACATATTGTTAAGGTGATCGTGACCGAAGAACACGCCCTGCGTGCCGTTTTTGCGGAACGAGTCAAACAGCCCGTAGTTGTAATTGCTTGAGCCGATGAATTCGCCGCCCTCTTTGATTACGCCGTATTTAACCTTGACATTATCAGTGTCTTTGTAGCCTGCGTCCTTATATTCGGTATATGCTTCGGCCATTTCTTTAGGCGGAATATGGAAGAATGCAAGCGATTTCGGCTGAGCGCCGTTTTCGTCTGTAAGCTCCTTAACGGTTTTTTCGTACCATTCAACCTGGTTTTTATGTACGCAGTCATACTTCCACTTTATGCCGAAGTAGTCGCCGTCAACGTAGGAGTGAGAGTCAAACATAAACAGGCTCTGTACCAAAGCACCTTTTTTATCTTTTATGTTAATAACATAGTTGCCATAGCCATCAACTTTCTTGTCGCCGGAAGTGAACAGGCAGTGCGGATATGCTTTGCTTTCGTAAATATTGCTGATTTTTTCGCGGTCGGCGTATGAGTACAGCTCTGTGTCATGGTTGCCGAAGCAAAGGCACCAGTATACGCCGAGCTTTTCCATAAGTCCTGCAAAAAGTTTTGCGCTTAGGATGTTGTTGAATGTGCCTGACTGATACGGCACAGGGTACGCGATGTCACCGGTTACAACAACAAGATCCGGCTTTTCTTCGGTAACCATTGCTGCAACCGCGTTGATCGCTTCGCTGTCCTTAGAAGAAGACATAACACCGCCGCCGATATGTACGTCGGTAATCTGTAGAATTTTAAAATCCTCATCGGTAACAAAGGTGTATCTTCCTTTATCGTCCTTTACGGGCTTAAGCTGCTTTTCATATTTTACCGTTTCAATATTATCGTTGATAAACGCTTCGTTTGACTTAATGCTTACAAGGTTAAGCACAGCAAGAATGCCTGCGAGCAGCGCGATAATAAGAATTATGGATATTATCACCTTAAGCGCTATACGGCGTTTTTGTTTTGGGGTTTTCTTAACCTTTTCTTTTTTCTCTTCTTTTATCTTTTTTTCTTTGGTAGCCATACGGATTCCCCTTAATCATTAATTAAAAATTTGGTTTCTTTAATTATACATTTTATCGCTTCAACTGTGATTGCAGTGCCGCACAATAGTGCAAAGTATGCGTCAAACGCAAAGTTCACTTTTGTTATCAGCACTGAACTCATAAGCGTAAACAGCGTTATAAAGCAGTCAAGGAAGCTGTCAAGCGCAAGCGCCTTTGTAATCGGTGACGGCGCTTTTTTGTTTAGCTTTACAAATATTAATCCGAGAGCGAGCTTTACAAAAATTGTGCCGATAATAATAGCAAGATATTTACCGGTGTACGAAACTGCTGCAGGGTAAAGCAGTCTGTCAAGACCTCTGTAAACAAAAAACAGACCGGTCAGCGCAATGATTATACTTATCACAAACGCTGCGAGACTCTGCGCCCGGAGCGACCGTCTGTCGCCGAGCTTTACGGCAAGTACAAAACCGAGCATTGCAATTCCGCAAGAAAATGTATCGCCCAGATTATTAATCGCGTCACAGTAAACGGTCAGCGAAAATGAGGCGTTGCCGATATACAGTTTTACGGCAAACAGTAAAAAATTAACAACAAGTCCCGTTATGCCTGCAGTGTAATAATACTTTTTCATATCATCTTATTATAACATTATATATACGTTTTTGCAATTCATATTTTATATACAGTGACACATAATAAAAGCGGTGATGTTATGGATATATTATACACTTTGTTATTTACAGCAACAATTGCTTTACAATTGGTAATATTGTTTGAGCTTTTAAGAAAACGAACTCCTCAGATACTAATGCGCGAGGGTGCGTTTATATATGATAATATGAAAAAAAGTAAAGTAACGGAATTTGACATTATGGCAGCTGCACGCAAAAACGGATATTTTAATATAGCAGATGTTGATACCGCAGTGATTGAGCGTGACGGAAGCATTACTGTTATGCCAAAGGCACACAAGCGTCAGCTTGACCCTAAGGATTTTAATTTTGCGCCTGTACGCGAGGGGATGAGTTATGCTGTATACCATAACGGCAGTCTTGATTACGCGCGGCTTGCCTCGCTCGGGTTTACCGAACAGAAGCTTGCCGAATTCCTTGCACAGCGCGGCTACAGGATTAACGATCTTAGTTTAATCGTAGTCAGTGAGTCGGGAAGAGTGGAGGTTTTCTGCTAACGGACTGTTGACTTTTTATTTTGATTGATATATAATAGCACCGCTCATATGATTCATATGAATCATATGAATAGATCTTGCATATGAGGTGCGTTATGTTAGAAGAAGAAATCTATGATATGGCGGAACTTTTCAAAATGTTTTCCGATCCTACAAGAATAAAAATTCTGCTCACTCTTTTTGAAAGTGAGCTTAACGTAACACAGATTGTTGAAAAAATCGGAGCGACGCAGACAGCAGTGTCGCATCAGCTCCGTGCGCTCAAACAGAATCATCTTGTAAAATGCCGCCGCGACGGTAAAAAGATGATTTATTCCCTTGCCGATGACCATGTTAAAACAATTATTAATATGGCGATCGAGCATATTGAGGAGTGATACATATGTCTGATGAAACGGTTTTTGAACATGCTCACCATGAGCATCACAAGCATAACCACACGCACGACCACTCGCACAATCACGAGGATTTTGACAAAACAAAAAATCGCGAGCTGATTAAAATTATCGTATCCGCGGTGTTTTTTGTCATCGGCATTGTGCTTGAAAAGTTTACCTCCGCACCCGATGCGCTTAACATAATCTGCTTTTGCGTTTCGTACCTCGCGGTTGGTTTTGACATCATAAAGCACGCGGTTGAGGATGTGCTTGCTAAAAATATTTTTAACGAGTGCCTGATGATAAGCATTGCGTCGCTCGGCGCGTTTGCAATTAAGGAATTCAGCGAGGGCTGTTCGGTTATGCTGCTTTACTCAATCGGCGAATTTATCCACGGCGCCGCGCTGTCAAAAAGCAAAAAGCAGATTCGTAAAATTGAAGAACAGGATCACGGCGCACACGTGCACGAGGCAACGGAAAGCGAAACTTTTATTGCGAAGTTTGCCAAAATATATACTCCGGTTGTTTCTGTAATAGCGTTGCTTGTAATTATTATTCCTACGATTCTCGGCGGCACATTCCGCGAATGGTTTTACCGCGGGCTTGAGGTGCTTGTTATTGCATGCCCGTGCGCAATTGTTATTTCCGTGCCGCTGTCATTTTCGTGCGCAATTGATTCCTGTACAAGAAAGGGCGTATACATTTACCACTCAAGCGCGCTTGAAAATCTGTATAAAAATAACGCCACCGACGGAATTATTATCACCGATGGCGATGAGAATGAAAAGCTGCAGTTTGTGCAAAGGGCTGCAAAAAAAGCGTTTGACATCTCGCGCGTAAACATTATTGTCGCGCTGTCAGTCAAGGCGGTTGTGCTGCTGCTTGCAGTATTTATGGAAAAAGAAGTGCCGATGTGGTTTGCTGCGTTTTCGGACGTGGGCATATCCGCACTGGCGATACTCAACTCATTAAGAGCGTTAAAGATTAAATAATTATGCAAAAGTTGTTCATAGATTTTACACCCGATAAAAACTTTATACTTGACGGTGAGCAGGCGCGGCATATTGCAAAATCACTGCGTATGAAGGTGGGCGATGTGCTCACTGTAACAGACGGCAGCGGCAGTGATTTCGGCTGCCAGATAGACGCGATTACAAAGGATACAGTGTCGCTCACAGTCTGTTACAAGCAGGCTAACGACAGCGAGCCCGACTGCAAGGTCACGATTTACCAGGGCGTGCCAAAGGGCAGCAAAATGGAGGATATTATTCAGAAATGCACCGAGCTCGGTGTTTGCCGGATTGTACCCACGCTCACAAAGCGTTGCGTCAGCCGCCCTGACGAAAAGGGCGCAAAAAAGAAAAACGAGCGCTACTCAAAAATAGCGCTTGAAGCCGCACAGCAGAGCGGACGCGGAATTATTCCCGAAATTTCGCCGCAGATAACCTTGAAGCAAGCAATTGCAGAGGATAACAGCGACATTAAAATACTGTTTTACGAGGGCGGCGGCGAGCCGCTGACTGCGCTGATTGACAGCGGGGTTAAAAGCGTTTCGGTCTACATAGGTCCTGAGGGCGGATTTGATGAGAGCGAGGTGGAGTTGCTAAAAAACAGCGGCGCACACGTTGCCACGCTCGGCAAGCGCATACTCCGTACGCAGACCGCACCCGTTGCGGCGCTCACGGCAATTATGTTGCTGACAAATAATCTAGAATAAATCTATAAAAGACAAAACCTTTGAGCATTTGCTCAAAGGTTTTGTCTTGCCCAGTGGAATAAATATTGTTGCGCAATGCCCTCAATTCCGTCAAAGCATTCGGGCAGCCCGTTGGGATAGTATTCCATAACACGCTTCATCCACACGTCCACGGGGAACGCGCTGTAAAACTGAAAACCGAACAGCAGCGCACAGTTTGCCACCTTTATTCCCACTCCGTAAATGTTCAGAAGCTCTTTTCTTGCCTCCTCAAGCGGGAGGTTTTTTATTTTATCCAGATCAATTTTGCCGCATGCAACGTCCTTTGCGAGCTTTTCAACATACTTAGCACGGTAGCCGAGCCCGAGTGCAGCAAAGTCTTCTTCGCTGAGTTCTGCAAGTCGCTCTGCTGACGGAAATGTGTACCAGCCGCCGGCAACCTCGTCGCCGTATGCCTTGCAAAGGCGTGAGATTATAAGCTTGATCCGCTTGATGTTGTTCTGCTGGCTGATTACAAACGAGCACAGCGCTTCCCATGGCTCCTGATTAAGTATGCGTATGCCGTAATATTCGTCAATAGTGGCGCGCAGAAGCTCATCCTGTTTGAGTGTTTCGCAAATCTTTTTATAATCTTTATCGAGGTCGAAATAATTTCTGAAAAAGTTGTCAAAACTGTCCTTGGTTGTGTTTTTAAAAATCAGATCGCCGCTGTCGTTTTTTGATATATTCAAAAAGTAACCGCCTGCAACTCCGCTGTACGAGCCGTCGTCCTGTTTTACCCATCTGAACGCCTGTCCGCAGTCAAGAGTGAGGTCAAGATCAAGACATTCCACACCGCTTACAACGAGGTCGGCGCCGACTGTTTTTATTGTCATAAATTTTCCCCTTATCACTATTTGTATTATTTGGATTATAACATTTTTTTGTCAAGAGGGAAAGTGAAAAATGGCAATTTGTACAAAAAATAATTAAAGAATTGTAATGTTGAAAACTATGTGTAAAATGTTCAAAACTACGCATAAATTGTGAACAAATCTGTTTTGAACACCCGAAAATGCCGCATTTATAGCCTTTTTTGGCTATGTTTTCAACATTTTGCACCGAGTTTTCAACAATACTTATTACACACTGTTTAATACAAATCGTTTTAAAAACACCTTGTCAAGCAAAATTTTATTCTCATTTTTCACAAAAATCGACAGGGAGATTTTTGCATAAATTTTGCCACGCGGCAAACACTATATGTATAATTTGAAAGGATTGAAAATGATGATTAAAGGTATCAACAGGCAAATTTTAGAAGTGACAAATCCCGAGTCGCCTTACTTTGACAAAATCCTCTTTTTTGTCAGCTCGGACGGCGCAACTGCGGGTGAGGAAAAGCTCCACGGCGAAGCGCAGAGTATTGCCCGCCAGATCAAAAAGCCGCCAAAGAATAAACGCACAAAAAAAGAGGTATTTCTGACCGCTTTATACATTGCTTGCGGCATAGGCGCAGGTACGGTGATGACATTTGTGCTGTCCGCAGTTTTACAGGGGGTGGCAAAATGACCAGAACAGTTAAAAATGTGTTGAAAATCGCGTTTGTTCTTCTTATGGCGGTTGCTGTTGTCGGCGCATCGTTCGCTGTGAGCGAGGTTTTGTTCAACGAAAAAAGCACATATGCGCTCTCGCGTTACGGTTCAACAGGCAGTGAGGTCAAAAGTATACAGACAGTGCTGAAAAAGCTTGGATATTATAACGGAACGGTTGACGGAATATACGGCACGCAGACGAAAAACGCTGTGACAGCGTTTCAGCGTAATTGCGGCATAACCGTTGACGGTATTGCGGGTCCGCAAACGCTGTTGTATCTCGGACTCGGCGGCTCGTCCTCGAGTGCAACGAGTAGCAGCAAATACAATGCCGAGGAGATTAACTTGCTTGCAAAGGTTATTTCTGCCGAGGCTCGCGGTGAGAGTTATGAGGGGCAGGTTGCAGTCGGCGCAGTGGTGCTTAACCGTGTGGCTCATCCGTCGTTCCCTGACACAATCAGCGGCGTGGTATATCAGAACGGTGCATTCTCCTGCGTGTACGATTCAAACTGGTATCAGCCTGTTGCGGAATCGGCAAAGCGCGCCGCGCAGGATGCGATCAACGGCTGGGATCCCTCAGGCGGTGCGATTTACTACTACAACCCTGCAAAAACAAGCAACGCCTGGATGCGCTCGCGACCTGTTATCAAGGTAATCGGCAATCACTATTTTTGTAAATAAATAAAAGGGACGACCGTGGGTCATGGTCGTCCCTAAAATATTATATTTTTATGCGTCTATGTCAGGTACTATCTGTATTTTATAGTCGGGGTATAGCTCCAGCGTTTCTTTTGTCAGCGTTTCAATTGCATCTTTTTGCTCTACGTCAAAGCTTAACACAACGTCAAAACGCAATGTTTTATTGTCCGTATCGGCATAAAAGCCGTGCATCTGCAGTGCCCAGTCGTGAGCCAAAACTGTTTTTTGCACAGTGTTGCGGATTATTGCCGCTTCATCGTCCGCCGTGTTAAATGAGTAAACGCCTACGCCTGTAAGTATAACGCCGGTTTCGTGATAAACTCTTGTTTCAATCCGCCGCGTTATCTTGTCTACTTCGTCAACAGTCATAGTATCAGGCAGCTCAATGTGAACGCTCGCATAGTTTTTGTTCGGTCCGTAGTTGTACATAATCAGGTCGTATGCTCCGCGAACCTCGGGCTCTTCGCAAATCAGGCGTTTTATCTTTACAACTTCATCGCGGTCACTGCGCTTGCCGAGTATGTCGTTAAGTGTTTCTATCATCATTTCGGCGCCAGCCTTTATGATGATAGCGGCGATAACAACGCCGACATATGCCTCAAGCGATATGCCCCAGATAATGTAAACCAATGCAGAAGCAAGCACGGAAGCGGAAAGAATTGCATCAAACAGCGCGTCTGAACCCGATGCAACGAGTGCGCCGGAATTGTGCTTTTTGCCCTGCTTTTTTACATATTGACCGAGTACGAGCTTAACCGCGATTGCAACAGCGATAATAATTAACGATACGGTGCTGTAGTCAGCCTTTTCGGGAGTGATGATTTTTTTAACCGACTCTACAAGCGAGGTGATACCGGCATAAATTACAATAGCCGCAACCGTCATTGAGCTCAGGTATTCAATCCTGCCGTAGCCGAGCGGATGCTTTTTGTTCGGCGCTTTAGCTCCGAGCTTTGCACCGACGATTGTAATAACCGACGACAGTGCGTCCGTCAGGTTGTTAACGGCGTCGAGAGTTACTGCGATTGAGTGCGACAGCATACCGATTGCCGCCTTGAATACAGCAAGCATAACATTGGCAATTACGCCGATAACGCTTGTTTTAACAATGGCTTTTTCTCTTTCGGCAGCAAGAGCAGCCACATTATCATTAGCCATAATATTTCCTCATTCTTTCATTGCCCATCTTCTGTGTGAAAAGGGGGATTGCGGTGAGTTTATTTAGTAAAGAAAGTGTGGAACGCTTTGTAAGCGTAATATACATCGGTTTTTGCAACGATTTCGTACGGTGCATGCATTGAGAGCACCGGCACGCCGACATCGATAGTGTCAACATCCATATTTGCAACGTACATAGCAACTGTTCCGCCGCCGCCTGCGTCAACCTTGCCGAGCTCGCCGCTCTGCCAAAGCACGCCGTTTTCCTCAAGCAGAATCTTAACCCAGCTTACAAATTCGGCAGACGCGTCCGATGTACCACTTTTGCCGCGTGCGCCGGTGAATTTAGTTACGCAAACGCCGTGGTTAACAAAGCTGGCGTTGTTCTTTTCATAAGGACCGGCCCATGTCGGGTCGTAAGCCGCATTGACGTCAGCTGACAGGCACTTTGAGTTGCGCAGAACATCTCTGCCCTCAAAGCCCTCAAGCCTTGCAAGGTCGTCAATGAAGTAGCGCAGGTACGATGAGTTAAGACCGGTGTTGCCGTCGGAGCCGACCTCTTCTTTATCTGTAAGCACAGTGATTGCAGTGTACTCGGGTGCTTCGTCAATGTCGAGAATTGCCTGAAGCGCAGGGTAAGCGCAAACCCTGTCATCGTGGCCGTATCCGCCGATAAGCGAACGGTCAAATCCGATATCATCAACAGTGAATGCGGGAACGAGTTCAAGCTCAGCGGACAGGAAGTCGCGCTCAACAATGCCGTACTTTTCATAGAGGAGTGAAAGCAGGTTGAGCTTAATGCGCTCGCTCTCATCATCGTCCTTGAACGGACGTGAGCCAATTACGACGTTGAGCTCCTCACCCTGAATAATCTCGTTTGTTTTGCGCTTCATCTGCTCCTGACCGAGGTGGGGGAGAATGTCGGTAATACAGAACTTCGGCTCGTCCGGTGCTTCGCCGATTTTTACGTCAACAAAGGTGCCGTCATTCTTGCAGATTCTGCCATGCAGCGACAGCGGAATTGCAACCCATTGGTACTTTTTGATACCGCCGTAATAGTGAGTTTTGAACAGACCGAGCCCTTCCTGCTCGTAAATCGGGCACTGCTTGAGGTCGATCCTCGGGGAGTCGATGTGAGCGGCGGAAATACGAACGCCGTCCTTTATGCTTCTCTTGCCCTTAACGCAAAGGATGACCGCCTTGCCCCTGTTTGCATAGTAAACCTTATCGCCTGCCTCAAGCGGCTCGCCGAACTCGTCAAACTTTACAAATCCGTTGTTGATTGCGATATTCTCAACCCAGGCAGCGACCTCGCGCTCTGTTTTGCACTCGCCGAGGAACGCTTTGTAACCTTCGCAGAATTCATCGCAGACTGCAAGCTCGTCAGCCGACATAAAGTCAATTGCATTTTCTTTTTTGTTAAACAGCATTTCCTTTAACTGTTTTGATTTTTCGCTCATATATATCCCTCCGTTATAGTATTATATCCAATATTTTATCTATCTGATCTTTGACAGCGCGGCCGTCATTGATTATGACAAAGTCGCTGTGATTTGCGTAGTATTCGTCATCAAACTGTGCGGATATGCGCTGCTGCGCCTGCTCTGCAGTTATGTTGTCGCGAGCCGTAATGCGTTTTATTCGCAGGTTTACGGGAGCCGTAACGGCGATAACTTTGTAGCACTTATCCTCGGCGTGCGCCTCAAACAGTTGTGGCGCGTCAAGTACGGTGAGACCGTTTGCAAGCTCCTCGCACCTTTTAATAATTGCGGGGTGCATAATTGCGTTCAGTTTCGCCGTTTGCGCTTTGTCTGCAAATGCTCTCTCTGCAAGCAGTGCGCGGTCAAGCTCACTGTTTTTGATTATGTCATCGCCAAAGTTTTTTGCAAGCTCACCGAGCAGCGGAGAGCCCTTTTGCACAACCTCGCGCGCAACGAGGTCGCTGTCGATTATGTTAAAGCCTCTGGATTTAAGCAGTTTGCAAACGTGACCCTTGCCTGCGCCGGTTGCGCCGGTCAGCCCGATAGTAAAGGGCTTTTTCAAGTCAATCACGCGGAATGCCGCCGCGCGAATAAGTCTGTTGTACACCGCCATTGCAACGCCGTCTTTGTGCGGCATTCTGGCGTAAACGCGGTTGGCGCCGCGCTCGTCAAGTTTGCGAAGTGCGTCAAACAGTTCGCGCGCCTGCTCGCTGTCGTCGCTTTCGCTGCCGTAGGTGACGTGCGGAATTCTTACATTGTCGTCGTCAAAGCAGAGGGCATAGGCATTTTTGCGGGTGTTTACAAAAGTTTCGTAAGTGTCTTTATCAGCGTCAACAAGCACAATTTCCGCTTTTGGCGCATAATGTTTGTACTTCATTCCCGGTGACGCGGCGGTTTCATTCTCGCCGAGCTCATTCAGAACAGCCGGGGAGATTTCAACCTTGCCAATGACTTTTTCAATCATCTCTTTTGTAATTGCACCCGGGCGCAAAACTGTGGGAACGTCGGTCGCGAGCGTGATAACCGTTGATTCAACGCCCACCTCGCAGTCGCCGCCGTCAATAATCGCATCCACCTTGCCGAACATATCGTCAATAACATACTTCGCCTTTGTGGGAGATGGCAGCCCGCTTGTGTTTGCGCTCGGTGCGGCAACGGGCACGCCTGCTGCTGCAATAACCGCGCGTGCAATTTCATTTTGAGGCATACGGATTGCAACTGTGTCAAGTCCGCCGCTCGTTGTGGCGGGTATAATTTCAGCTTTTGGCAGAATCACTGT
>CAYZPT010000017.1:0-23947 GCA_964480285.1 uncultured Bacteroides sp. | reverse complement strand
TATGATAATAATCACTTCATATGTTTTTCCTCTCAGCGGCAGTACAAGTATCTGCTGCTGTAATTATATTTGTGGGTTCGAATCCTACATCATAGAAAAATATCCACACCGCAAATGCGGTATGGATATTTTTGGCGGAGACGGTGGGATTCGAACCCACGTGCCCGTGAAGGCAAACGCATTTCGAGTGCGCCCCGTTATGACCACTTCGATACGTCTCCATATTTATTTGTTAATTTAAGAAGCATTTGTAATTGAAAACGCACACGAACGGGGAGCCCCGTTATGTCCTGTTGCGGTGCCCAAAATTTGTTTCGGCTTGGAGCGCCGACAAATTTTGACCGCTGCCACTCCTTATTGCTCGCTTCATCTGCCACAGGCAGCGCTCGCAAACGTCCCCACTTCGATACGTCTCCATATGAATTAACGAAACATATTTTAACATTATAAATAATGTTTGTCAATTACAAAATTTTATGTTATTATAGTTTTATTCTGATTTAGGAGAAAAATATGATTGCAATTATTGATTACGGCGCAGGTAATCTGCAGAGCGTTAAAAAAGCGCTTGATTTCCTGGGTTGCGACAGTGTGATTACAAGCGACAGCGCGGTTATTGACAGTGCGTCGCACGTTATACTTCCGGGCGTCGGCTCATTCGGCGATGCTATGGACTCAATACGCGAGCGCGGACTTGAAGATACAATTAAGCGGTCTGCAGACGGTAGCAAACCGTTTTTGGGAATCTGTCTCGGTTTGCAGCTGCTGTTTGAAAAAAGTGACGAAAGTCCCGGTGTTCAGGGGCTCGGAATATTTGACGGCAGCATTACACTGATTCCGAACACAGGATTAAAGGTTCCGCATATGGGCTGGAACTCGCTTGACATTAATCAGAAAAACGGTGTTTTTGAGGGTATTGACGATGGCACATATTTCTACTTTGTGCACTCGTACTATCTCGGCAATGCCGGTAGCGAAGTTGTTGCGGCGACTACCGAATACGGCACGCACATTCAGTGTGCAGTTCAGCACGGCAAGGTTGCGGCAACGCAGTTCCACCCTGAAAAAAGCGGCGAAGCCGGTCTGAAACTGCTTACCAATTTCGTTAAGGAGGGTTAAGCCTATGTATGCTAAAAGAATTATACCCTGCCTTGATGTGAAAAACGGCAGAGTGGTTAAGGGTGTTTCGTTTGTTGATATTCGCGACGCGGGCGACCCTGTTGAGTGCGCTAAGATTTACGACAAAGAAGGCGCGGACGAGCTTGTTCTGCTCGACATTATGGCTTCCCACGAGGGCAGGGGCACAATGCTCGATATTGTTGAGCGCGTTGCCGACTGCGTGTTCATTCCGTTCACAGTGGGCGGCGGCATAACGACAACAGATGATTTTAAAGAAATTCTGCGCGCAGGTGCGGACAAGATTTCCGTAAACTCTGCGGCAGTGCGTAACCCCGATCTCATCAACGAGGCGGCGTATAAATTCGGCTCGCAGTGTGTTGTGTGTGCCATTGATGCAAAGCGCCGCGGCGACGGCACGTTTGAGGTTTACCTCAACGGCGGCAGAGTGCCCACAGGCATTGACGCGGTCAAGTGGGCAATTGAGGCAGACAGTAGGGGAGCGGGCGAAATCCTGCTGACCTCTATGGATCAGGACGGGCAGAAAACCGGCTACGACATTGAGCTTACAAAGGCAGTCAGCGAGAATGTCGGCATTCCTGTAATCGCTTCCGGCGGCGCGGGCAAGGCGGAGCATTTCACAGACGTTCTGATCGAAGGCAAGGCAGACGCAGTCCTTGCAGCAAGCCTGTTCCACTTCGGCGAGCTTCCAATCCCGCAGCTAAAAAAGTATCTCAACGAAAACGGAATAAGCGTGAGAATGTAAATCAAAACGGCTTCCCCCTTGAGGGGAAGCCATTGCTTTTTTTGTATCCTATTTTACTGTTACAGTTTTTGCTTTTGAGTATGCGCCGTAGATTGTTTTGCCGTCTACCTTTTTATATGAGCGAACCCGTACATAATACTTGCCTTTTTTAGCTTTGATTTTCTTTGAGACAACAGAGTTCTTCTTTACAGCAATGCTCTTTTTGCTCTTGAAGTTCTTTTGCTTGGAATACTGAATTACATATCCCGTTGCCTTGCTGTCTTTTGTGTATTTAACGGTAAACGCGCCCTTTGCGCCTTTGACAGACTTGATAGCCTGCTTCTTAGGAACGTAAATGCTCTTGCTCCTGAATGCGCTGTAAACATTCTTTTTGTTATATGTGCCGTATGTGCGGATTCTGTACTTTGCAGTAGTTCCCGCTTTAACAGCTGCCTTGTATGAAGTTGTATTTATGTTTTTGATTGTAGCTATAGTGCTCCACTTGCCGTTTGCGTATTTCTGAATCTGATATCCGCTTCCGGCTTTTGCCTTAGTCCAGGTCAGCGTGCAGGTCTTTGTGCCTGCCTTTGTAACTTTAAGGTTTGTAACAGGAGCAGCTACAAGTTTTGTAGTGTTAGTAATCTTGATTGTAGGGCTGTTAACAATAATTTTTGCGCTGTTTGAATTGGTGCTTACAACAGTGCCGTTAGATTTAATAGATGTAATAGCGTAACCTGCATTCGGTGCAAGGGTGATGTTTACAGTATCGCCGTAAAGGTAACTGTTCATAACATCGCTTTTAACAGATGCGTTTGTAAGACTGCTTTCAACATCAACTGTCGGATACTTGGCATTTGTATCAAAAATGTAAGCCTTGTTTTCATTTTCCTCAGAATTACTTCCGGTAATAGAGGTTT
Source organism: uncultured Bacteroides sp. (assembly GCA_964480285.1). GTDB lineage: Bacteria > Bacillota > Clostridia > Oscillospirales > Acutalibacteraceae > Eubacterium_R. Next base: position 21,169 of record CAYZPT010000017.1, on the reverse strand, counting down.
CGCTTGTATTTGTGTCACCGAAAATGTAGGATAATGCGCCGACAGCAACATCACCGCCCATATCATCAAACAGTGATTTAACCTCAAAGCCTACAAATTTGCTGCCTACAGTTGTGCCGATCAGTTTTAAGCCGCCAATCTTATTCTTTGCTGAATTCTTGCAGGCTGTAACAGTGTCGTTATCAGGATTATAGGTGAACGAGTCGCCAAGACCGTAGACATAAGGGCCGTTAGCAAAGATTCCGTTGCTGCCGTAGCCGAGATTGCCCTCAAATACTCTGAGCGTTTTGCCTGTAAAATCAGTTTCGGATGACGGGTCATCACTGGTGAGGGTAACCTTTGACTCTTTCCATGTTTTGCCGTCAAATATGATGATGCCCGGCATAGTGCCCGCATCGTTCATTCCGTACATACCGATGAGCTTGTTTTTATATTGAATAAACGTTGCTCCTGCTCTGCCTTCGGGAAGAGTAGCGGTCATCTTGACAAACTCTTTCTTTGAAGTGTTGAGTTTGTAAACCGAAGATGAGCATTCAAATGTATCGGTAAAGTCGCAACCGCCGATAAGATATAATTCGCCGTTGTATGCGGCAAGCGTTGCGCCGCTTAAAGATTCCTCAGGAATATCAGCAATCTTTGTTGTTTCCATTGTGTCCGGATTATAGCGAACGAGTGCAGCCTCGTAACCGAGAATAGCATTGTCGTTGTATGCGCCTGAGATATAGTGCAATACGCAGGCATAAATTTCATCTTTTAATTTAGCTGCCGATACTATGCCGCAGGTACCGTCTTTGAATATGCTTTCCGCGTTTATCTGACCAAGCTCCATGTACTCATACATATCGTCCTCAAATTCGCTTGAACTCAGCATACCGATTGCACCCATACTGTTTATGTAGTATGCAGAATCTCCCGCAGGGATAACAAAGGAACTGTAAGTGTCCGGAATCGTATCCATATCAACAATATCAAAACCCGGTTTGTCTGAAATCAGAGCATCAAACTCTGTGGTGCCGTATGGGTTTTCAACTGTAACAGTAAGTTTTTGTGTGTTGTAATTACTGTCGTTAATTATAATACTGTTGTTAGAAGTGGACAAAGGTGTAACCTCTGTGCCGTTTGCAGTAACCTTTGTGATGCTTCTGAAAGATCCGGTAATCTCAATGTTTTTTACTTTGTTGTAATCGATTTGCGTAATCATTGGCGGGATACTTTCGGTGTTGTTGAGAGAGAGCACTTTTGCATTTTGGGTTTTGCCGTTAAGCGCTGCAGAATCCCTGCCTGTATTCTTTATCATATTGATAACATCCAGGGTTGAAGCGTCGGGGCGGGCATTCATAATAAGTGCTGCGGCGCCTGTTACATAAGGTGTTGCCATAGATGTGCCGTTGTAGAAATCGTATTTACCAAAGTCATCCGGATCTGCACCCTGTGTGCTTATTGCAAGATCGTCGATAGTAATAACTGTGTCGTCCTTATATGTTGCAAAAACAAACATCAGTTTTCTTTCAGTCGACTTTTCATAATCGGTATAAAGCGGTTCGCCTTTTTCATCAACGGGATCGATGTCAATATCAACATAGTCTGCACGCCAGAAGTTGTCTTTATTACATCCTATAAAATAGAGATCTTCCGGTATCATACCGAACACATCGTCGAGCGTTTCTGTTGCAGGAACATCATACATAAGACCTTCATATTCATTGTTGCCTTTAATCGCCACACTGATGGAGTAGTCTGTGTCTTTGTCAGTAATGGTAAACGGCACCTCAAATGCGTAGATATTTAAAGGTCTCTTTTTTGTTGTTTTTTCATTAAGAGAAATCTGCAGTGCATTGCCGGAAACGCCAAAACCATCGACATAGCTGAATGAGTAATTATCGGAAACTACGTCTTTATAAGTCCCGTTAGTATCATACGGCGTTTCTTTAAAGTAACCGAAATCGGAAGCCCCGACAGGACTGTTATAGTCCTGTATATAAGCGCAGAGTTCTGATTTCTGGGTTGCATTGTAAATTGTCGGGTTAAACCGGTTGTATGATACCGTTGAAAGTATTTCTGTTCCGGGTGCTGCTATATCAACACTCTTTTTGCCATAGTTGGAAAAGTCTGCAAGATCATCCTTTTCGTCAGTTGCTGCAACAGTGATAACATAGTCGCTCTGACATGATGCCGGGGTAATAATAAGCGGGTCTTCTTCATTTTCGTCAAAGTCAAGATCCATTTCCTCGTTACCTGCAGCAGCAAATGTGATTACACCGAGCTTACCGAGCTCGTCAAAAATCATATCAAGCAGCATAAGTTCTTCATAATTGCCGAAGCCGCCCCATGAATTGTTGCAGGCTACAACGTTTGTGCCGAGTTTAACGGCTCTGATAATAAAATCGTATGCAGCCAGCGCAGAATCAAGGCTGCCGCTGCCATCTTTGTCAAGGAATTTGAGCGCCATAATCTTGACATTGGATTGGTTAATACCGGATATACCGGCATTATTATTTGCCTGTGCAGCAATTATACCTGCACAGTGTGTGCCGTGACCGTTGTCGTCAAGCGGCTCGCCGTCGGTGATAGTGCCGGTGAAATCTCTGCCGTGCTTGCCGAGCAGTTTTTTACCGTATGGGTTATTCCACATTACATCTTTCAGTTCAGGATGATTGTAGTCAACACCGGTGTCAACAATTGCAACAACCTGCTCTTTTTTAGAGCCTTCGGCATCTGCCCAAAGCACGTCGGCGTTTGTGTCAAGACCTGCAGTGCCGCCGTTCTGACCTGTGTTATCAAGTGCCCACTGGTAATTGCTGTAAGTATCGTTTGTAATACCGTATGCATGTTTTATGTAGTTTGGTATTGCATACTTTACTGCAGGATTCTTTTTAAGCTTACTTACCATTTCCTTTGTGGAAAGTGTACTTGATTTAAGCACTACGGTCTGAGTATCGCCGATTTTGTAAGTGCTCTTCTGGCTGAAGCTACTGCCGTAAACAGTTTTAGTGCTTGCAGCTTTCATATAATTGCTTGTAACGTTATTGTTGAGCACGCAGATTACCTCGCCCTCAACGTATTCAGCTTTGTTGCTGATGTTGCTGCTGTCTGACTTTGCAAACACAGCGCTTGGTAAAAGTAATGAAGTAATAATCATTACTACTGAGATAATTAGCGCAATCGCTTTTTTGATGTGAAGTTTCATATATTCATCTCCTTATTAATCAGGGAATTCCCCAAAATAAACTTCGTAATAATTCTATCATAAAATCTGACTGTTTACAATATGAATCACTTTACCATAATGTAGAAAAAAATAGACTTTTTTTGTATAAAATAACCGCATCGGAATCCGATGCGGTTACTATTATTTTTCCCATTTCAGTGCTTTAACGCTGAAGCCGAGTGAAGCTTCAAGTTTATTCTTCTGAACTATTGCATATAGCTTGTTATATTTGCCGGCGTTCGTAACTTTAGCAGTAATCAGATAATAGTTGTTATTGCCGAGGTATTCAATCTTCTGAATAGCAACATCCTGCTTTTTAGATTCAAATGCAGATACTGTAAACGAATCGTTTTTAGCATTGTAAACGATGTTTTTGTTACCTGATTTTTCGTTAACGTTTAATTTGAAGTTGACAGCAGTTTTGCCGAAGTAGTAGAATAAGTAAAGAGCAATTGTGCTTGAGGCGTAAGACGTTGTGTTAAAGCCTTCGCGGTCAACCATCCAAAGTGCAACGTGTGCAGCGATGTTGGCTGGGATTTCCTTAGCGGAACTCTCGTAGAGCTTTTCATCGTAAAGACCGGGTACTTCAAGCATACTTTTAATAATTTGCTGATCCTTGCTTGAGAAGGTAACGGGTTTCTTTTTGTCAGAATCAATAGCGTCTTCGATGCTCGGAACTTTATCCTTTTCAATCGGGATGGTAGAGAATTCTTTATCAGTAGGTTCCTCGCCTTTCTGTGACGGCACATCAGTCGGTTTGGTAGGTTTTGTGGTTTTCGCTTGTTTAGTGCCGGAAGCATTTGATTTGTCGTCTTTATCACCGTTATTGCTTTTGTTTTTGTCTTTATCTTTATTTTTATCCTTTTTATCTGTGGTAGTAATGGTGATGTCCGGTTTAACCGTAATCTTTTCGCCTTTAGAGTTTGTAACGTCCTCGCCGTTTTTGTCAACTACTACAGCAATGGTGTTACCTTTTTTGTCAAGCTCATACCTTACGTTTACTTCTGTAGTAACAGGCTTGCCCTTTTTATCGGTAACAACTTCACCCTTTTTGTTTGTTACGGTTTCCTCCTGAATGCCATACTGGTTGTCAGCAGCTTCAAGTCCGCCTTCTTCAACAAGCTCGTTTTTATTTCCGCTTGATTTACAAGCAACAAGTCCCATTGTCATCAGTAATGTAAATACAAGAAGGATGGAAATACTTTTTTTCAAAATAAACACCTCGCATAGGGGTAATAATATATACTTAGTTCAATTCATTATATATTTTTTTAAAATAATTGTAAATAGAGATAATAGAATGTGAACAATTTTTTTACGTTTAATTCACAAAATCAACATTTTTTACCTTAGAAAAAATAGACACATTGTGCATAAAAGTTGTACTTTACGGAGGTTGTATGAAGCGTTCAAAGCAGGTTGCAGTTGCGGGAATGTTTGCTGCGTTGCAGATAGTATTAATGTTTTTAGGCAGTGTTATCTGGGTGTTTTGCTACTGCGCTCCGATGCTCTGCGGACTTATAATGATTATAATCAAGGAAAGTGTGGGCAAGAAATACTGCTTTATCGTTTACGCTGTCTGCAGTATAATCGGCATACTGTTTCTGCCAGATAAGGAATGTGTTCTGACGTATATTTTCTTTTTCGGTTACTATACTGTCATACGCGAAAAGTTTGAAAAACTGCCGAATGTTGCGGCAGTTATACTCAAGTATTTACTTTACAACGTGACGATTGCCGCGTCGCAGGCAATACTGGTTTATGTGTTCGGTATTCCGTTTGAAAGCGATTTCGGCAAGTGGTCAATTCCTGTGTTGATTCTTGGCTTCAACCTCGTTTTTGTTTTTTACGAAATGCTCTTCCCGCGACTTGTTTATTTATATCATAAGAAGTATAAAAGCAGGGTGGACAGGCTTTTAAAATAATTCCTACTAATTTAGTATGAAAATATTGACTTTTGCTCTTGCGCATTGTAAAATACTGCTGAATACTTAATCAAGGTGAACATATGACTAATTATAAGGTTACAGGTATGAGCTGCGCCGCCTGTTCTGCGAGGGTGGAAAAGGCTGTGTCCGCAGTTGACGGAGTAGATGTCTGCGCGGTCAATCTGCTGACAAACTCTATGGCGGTTGATGGCAGCGCAAGTCCTGAAAATATAATAAAAGCAGTAACCGACGCAGGTTACGGCGCAGAGCTTTTTGAAGAAAGCAAAACAGAGCCGAATGCGTTGGAGGACAAAGAAACGCCGCAGATACTTCGCAGGCTGATTGCATCAGTTGTATTTTTATTGCCGCTTATGTATGTATCAATGGGTCACACAATGTGGGGCTGGAAATTGCCGCCTTTTTTTGCCGGCAATCATCGTGCTGCCGGTATTCTGCAAATGGCGCTTGCAGCGGCAATTATTTTGATAAACAGAAAATTCTTTATCAGCGGATTTCGCGGTGTGATTCACAAGTCGCCGAATATGGATACGCTTGTTGCACTTGGGGCAGGAGTCTCGTTCGTTTACAGTGTAGTCCTTGTTATAGTTGCGCCGCAGGAACATCACCTTTATTTTGAGTCAGCGGCGATGATACTTACGCTGATCACAGTTGGTAAATTGCTTGAAAGCTACTCGAAGGGCAGAACGACTGACGCGCTAAAAGGTCTGATGAGTCTCGCCCCGCCAACAGCAGTGCTGTTCAAAGGCGGCGAGGAGATCACAGTGCCGGCAGATGAGGTACAGCAGGGCGATATATTTATTGTCCGTCCCGGTGCGCATATACCGGTTGACGGCATTGTCATTGAGGGTGAAACCGCAGTTGAAGAGTCCGCGCTGACTGGTGAAAGCCTGCCTGTTGAAAAAACAGCGGGTGATTCTGTCTACACAGCAACTGTTAACAGCGGCGGTTATATCAAGTGCAGGGCAACACGCGTGGGCGCTGATACGACGCTAGCGAAAATCATTAAAACCGTTAGCGAGGCATCTGCTACAAAAGCGCCGATTGCGCGCGTTGCGGATAAGGTTGCAGGCGTTTTTGTGCCCGTTGTTATGGCGATTGCGCTTGTAACTTTTGTTGTATGGTTTGCAGTCGGTCAGACCTTTGCATTTGCCCTGACTCGCGGTATCTCGGTGCTTGTGATCAGCTGCCCTTGCGCGCTCGGGCTTGCAACCCCTGTTGCTGTTATGGTCGGCAGCGGCAAGGGTGCAAAAAACGGCATACTCTTTAAGACTGCCGCCTCGATTGAGGAAACCGGCAGGGTTAATATAGTCGCGCTTGACAAAACCGGCACAGTAACTGCCGGAGAGCCAAAGGTTACGGACGTTATCACGGCTGAAAATACAAATGAAAAATCACTGCTTGAAGCCGCGTTTGCGGTTGAAACAAAGAGCGAACATCCGCTTGCCAAAGCGGTTTGCGAATATGCAAAAGAGCAGGGGATTGATTGCAGAAATGTTGATTCATTCCGCTCGCTTTCCGGAAACGGAGTAAGCGCAGAACTTGACGGTTTACAAATTCTCGGCGGAAGCCTTAAGTATATTTCATCAGTTTCAGCAGTGCCTGAAGTGCTGAAAAAACAGGCGGCAGAACTGTCCGAAAACGGCAAAACGCCGCTGCTGTTTGCATATGATAATAAAATCCTCGGTATGCTTGCAGTTGCCGATGTTGTTAAGCCTGACAGTAAAAAAGCCGTTCAGGAACTTAAGGATATGGGTATCGCTGTTGTTATGCTCACGGGTGACAACCGCAGAACTGCCGACGCTATCGGCAGGCAGGTCGGTATTGATAATGTGATTGCCGAGGTTATGCCCGACGGTAAGGACAAGGTTATTCAGCAGCTTTCGGAATACGGCAAGGTTGCTATGGTGGGCGACGGTATCAACGACGCGCCTGCGCTCACACGTGCTGACACAGGTATTGCCATCAACGCAGGCGCTGATATTGCTGTTGACGCGGCTGATGTTGTGCTGATGAACAGTAAGCTGTCGGACGTCGTTGCGGCTATACGCATCAGCAGGGCAACTCTCACAAATATTCACCAGAATCTGTTCTGGGCGTTTATATACAATATTATCGGTATTCCGCTTGCCGCAGGCGTGTGGATTCCGCTCACCGGCTGGACCTTAAGCCCGATGTTCGGCGCGGCGGCAATGAGCCTGTCGAGCTTCTGCGTTGTGACAAATGCGCTCAGGCTCAATCTACTGAATCCTCACAAGGCAAAACGCGCCAGCCGCAAAGCACCGCCGATTATTGAAATAAGTGAGTTTATTAACACTGAAAAGGAGACTGATACAATGACAAAAACCGTAAGAATCGAAGGTATGATGTGCCCACACTGTGAGGCAGCAGTCAAAAAAGCGCTTGAGGCTTTCCCACAGGTCGACAGTGCCGAGGTCAGCCACGAGCAGGGAACAGCAGTGCTTAACCTTAATGCCGACCTTGCAAACGACGAAATCAAAAAGGCAATAGAAGACAAAGATTACAAATTCATATCGGCAGAATAAATAAAAACTGTTTCGTGATTTTTTGCGAAACAGTTTTTTGTTAGTTATAGCAATAAAATCGGGCGGATATCATCCGCCCGATTAGTAATTATTTTACTGTAATCTTTCCGCCGTTGTTTGATGAGCCGTAGCCGATGTAGCTTTTGCCGGGGTTGAGCTTGACCTGCTCGCCCTTGCTGTTTTTAAATACAAGCTTGCCGTTTTCAACGCCCCAGGTTATGTCGATTACCGTGCCCTGCGACAGTATTTTGCCCTTGCCGCCTGCAAGTGCATAGTTGCAGTAGGTTTCGCTGTTGCCGCTGCCCTGGTAGTCCTTCTTTTCAATATACTCAGTCTTGTCAAGCAGCAGGATTACGTTTTGGAACTGTACGTTTGCTTCGCCGAAGCGTGAGTCATAATCCTTTGTGGTGTAGTTTCCTGCCTGAGCGTCATAGGTAAACGTGACAGTCTCTTTGCAGTTTTCACTCGACCATCTGAATTTTACGGTTTTGCCTGATTTTTCAGATAACGGCTGAGGATTTTCATTGAACTGCAGTTTTGTGAACTTTGATTCATCAATTTTATCGTTAATTTTTCTTTCTTTAAGCAGCGCCTCAATGTTTTTGCCGTTAAAATAGCAGGTGTGTTCAACGATTTTTGTTCGTGAAGGATCCCTGCCCATATACTTGCCGTCGGGGTCAAAGTCAAGAATGTTTACATGGTCGACCTTATCGTTTTTAAACACAGTGTCCGCGCCCACATAATCGCCCTTTGAGTGCGACAGACCGGCGTGGATGAATATGCTGTTAAACAGTTCGCTGAAGCGGATAAACGGAGGTCGTGCAGAACGTGCAGGACCTACCTGCGCCGGAATTTTAGTGTGGTCTGCAAAAAAAAGAAGCAGACGCGTTGAGTACTCCGTTTCGCCCTCGAACACTATATCTGCGTTATTTATTCCCCATTGCGGTCTGACAGCGTCAATACCGTACTCGTTTTCGGCAACAACCGCCACGGGTCGTTTGCCCGCGGCGTAGCCTGATAAATCTTTGATACCTGTAAGCGGATTAACTGTTGTTTCAGCAACTGTAACTTCCTGTTCGCCTTTCTCGAATTCGGTTCCGCCTTTAAAAGCCATTATGCCGAGGTATGCGCAAGCGATTATGCCAACGAGAAGCAGAATCGACAGTATTATTACGAGCGCTTTGTTGCGCTTCGGCGCTGCAGGCTCGTTTTCATAATAAGCCTCATACGGTTCTTCCTTTATCTCGCTCGGTTCGGTAACCTCAGCGCTTACCTCTTGTTCTCCGTCACCTGAAAGGGTGAAAAGATCAACATCTTCATCATCTTTTGACGGCTGCTCTTTTGCATTAGACTCGTTATCTTCTTCGGGCTGTGCGGAAGATTGGGGTTCTTCATCAACAACCGGAGTTTTCTCCTCCTGCGGTTCTTCTTTAGCAACCGGCTCAGGTGCCTGCTCGGGTTCAGGATTTGCCTCTGCCTTTATTTCTTCTTTGGCAGGCTGCGGTTCTTCCTGAGATGCCTGCTGAATTTTCGGCGCAGGGGCACTTTCGGCTTCTGAATGTTGTTTCAGTTCTTTAAGAATCTGGTCTATTTCTTTTTCGCTCATAAGATATTCCTTCCTTATGGTTGATTATTTGACTTACTTATGTATTATACCATATATCGATAAAAAATGCACTATTTTTTTAAAAAATATCAATATTTATGATTTTTGTTATAATTCGCAGTTTGACATTTCAGCGTCTATGTGTATAATAAATAAAGAAAGAGGTGTGCTTATGCCTAAAACTATACCTATGATTATCACAAATGACACAATCCTTGTTAAGGAAAAGGAAGGGGACAAGTTTCTCTCTTTTGAAATGCCCGGTATTGAGCCTGAGGTAAATATTCCGTTTTACCATGAGTTTGCAAAACGCATTTCGGAATGCCAGTATTATTTCAAGGAATTTATTAAAAACGAGTACGGCAAAAAGTATTCAAAAAATGTGTTTGCAATTATTATTCCTGATGATACAAGCGCGCTTGAGTCAATTTTTATCAATGAATTTTTTCTTAACAGCGGTGCATGCAAGGCTGTTGCAAAAATGACCATGGGGCAGGCGATTTCAAAGAATCATAACCGCTATATTACAATATCAAAAACACAGCGCAATGTAGTTTTGCAGTATATAAACAACGATGATATTATGGCGCAGAAGCTTTATGATTTCAGCGACTACAATGTAAAGCAGATTTTTGAGGACGCAAAGCGATTGCATATTGATGTTGAGTATTCGGGTGTGCCGATATTTGTCAATAACATCAATATGAATATGGACGATTTTTTCGATCTCGGCGAGGTTATCAGCCCAAAGCAGTTTATGGACAAAATCGCACAGATTGATGTAGAAAAAATATAGTTTCTGTTATCTGCAATATACAAAAGGGAGAGCATTTGCTCTCCCTTAAATTATTATGTTTATTCAAAAATTCCTGCGTTGTTAAACGGGAAGTAACAGAACTTTGCCTTGCCGATAATCAGGTCTTTGTGAACGTAGTTTGTTGACGTCCAGTAACGTGAGTCAACCGAGCTTTCACGGTTGTCACCCATTACAAAGTAACTGTCCTCAGGTACAACGTATGGACCAAAGTTACCAGTCGGTTCGCAAGCGGTGATAAAGTCATCGCGAAGCTGTTCGGACTTGCCGTCCTTGCCCTCAACGTAAACCACGCCGTTAACAACGGTAACAGTTTCACCCGGCAGACCGATTACACGCTTAACATAGTACACGTCATCATTACCCGCAGCAACCTCATCCGGAGCTTTAAAGATAATAATATCATATCTTTCAGGTGCATGGAAGTTATACTCAATTCGGCTGGCGATAATTCTGTCGCCCTCATGAATTGTGTTCAGCATTGAGCCTGTCGGTACAATTGCATTTGCAAACACAAAGGTTTTGAGCAGCATAGCTACCACAAAAGCGATGACAATCGGCAGGATAAATTCAAATACCTCTCTGCCTTTGGACTTCTTCTTGGTTTCGTCCTCAGTTCCGTTATTGCTGTTATATTCAGGTTCGGTTTGTACTTCGTCATCAGATTCTTTTGACGATTTTTTCTTTTCGCGTTTTTTGCTCTTTTTGTCAGCTTTTTTATCTTTCTTTTTGCTTTTATCTTTTTTCTGACTCATTTCTTCAGGCAGTTCTTCAAGCTGCGGTTCCGGAGCCCTTTCAGCCTCACTAACAGCAAATTTTTCGCTGCAGAAAAGGCATACTGCTTCAGTAGCTGAATCGTCAACCTGAACTACTGCACCGCATTTGGGGCAAATTATTTCAATAAACTTCATACTGATCTCCTGTCCATAAAGGAATTATTTTGTAAACTTAAAGATTACGCTCTCGTAAGGATGTAACTCAATATCGATTTTGCTGCCGTATGAGAATGTATCCGATGTACCGGGAACTGATACGCTGTATGCGTTTTCGCGCTTTGCGTCTGAAAGATCCTGAGGTGTGCCCATAAGCTTGTTGAGCGTGAGCGTAATAGGAGTTTTTTCACTTGTAGGATTGCGCATTGCGATAATGCCTTCACCCTCGTCAGTCCATGAAACAAAGCCGTAAATATTGCCGTCTGCAGGTCTGCCGCCGATGAACGAGCAGTTTTTGAGGATATGCTGGTTGTCCGACTTGAATTTCAGTGCCTTTGCAACATAGCCCCTCTTTGCATCGTCAAGAGTCTTGTATCCGTAGTCAAGGTCAATAAGTCCCTCGCCGCGCACAGCGCTCCACATAGCGGCCTTGTTGAATTCATCGTTGCTAAGCACTCCTTCAAACGGGAAGTCTGCCATCATTGCGTCTGCTGGCAGTTGAACGCCGTGCTTGCAAACTACATCGTAATACAGTGTGTCCGCGTTTGTGATAGCCGCTTCAACTGTCGGCATTTCGTCGTCCTTGTATGAGCCGTCTGTATCACCCACAGCAGTACAGTCGATTGCGTTGACCCACTGTCTCCAGAACGGAGAAACATTGTGTACGCCGCGCAGGGCGATGAACATATCAGGCTTGCTGTTGCGAAGCGCACTGACAAGCGCAATGCGGTTTTCAAGCAAATCGTTCACATAGTACATATCACCCTTGCCGCCTGTGCCATGGTCGTGGCTCGAGTCGGAGCATGGTGCGGTTTCCGACTTGCCGAAGTCAAGCTCAATATAATCAATGTTGTGATTTCTTACGAAGTTAGCGAGGTATTCGCTGATTTTGTCGTTATATCTTGCAGAGGCAAGGCAAAGCTCGTCGTTAACCGAAGCGCTTACAAAGCCGTTGCCTGCTTTTTGCACCTTTTTTGCAAATTTTTTGCTGCTACCTGCAAGCTTAATTCCAAGACCTGTCTTGACATTAGCCGCATTGCAGGCAGCGTTAATTTCCTTAAAACCGTTTTGCCACTGCTTGCCGAATTCCCAGAACGGCGCTTTTTCGGCGTTCCAGATAAGGTTTGTAAATACATAGTCGCAAATTTGCGGCATATCGGGCGTCTGCAGCGCCTTAACGTCTTCAACCTTGCTTGCCGCCTCCTGCGGAGCAGCGACTTCGATCTGGTCGCTGTAGTTAAAGCGCAGCGGTGATTTAACGCTGATAAAATCAAGATAATCGTTAAACGCTTTTTTCATAGCAGGTATAGTGTTGTCATCGCCGCCGCCCATAACGGTTACGGGGCACTTGAAGTCCTTGCCGACATTCTTGCCAAGATAGTAGCGAATCTGACCTGCGCCGTGAATAATTTTGCTTTCAACAGCGGGATTTTCGCACGCAAAGAAAAGGCTGTCAATGTAAAACGGCTGACCGAGAGCGGTAATTAAATTAATGCCGCTTCTGTGAGTTTTCGGCTCAACGCCGTAATGAGTCTGAGCATTAATTGTGCCGATGTTTTCAAGAAAGACACGGTCAATAACCTTGCTGTTGTTTTGACTGATAGTAATCTGCTTGCAAACGGTGTTGCCGTCCTCGTGCATCCAGTACTCCAGTGTAACAGTTGTGCCGAGTTCCTCTGCAAAAACGAATTTTAATTTGTTGTTTTCTTCGCTGCTCTGCATAACCTGCAGACCCTTTGAAGACACTTCCGTGCCGTCGGTAAACAGTATAACAAACTCGCATCCGTTACCGTCCGGAACAAAGCCCTGCTTCGATTTCTTGTTCAGAATCTGGCTTGCGTAAAAGTTGCCGTTTGTGATTTTGAACTCGCGTTTTAATACATTGCTCTCTAATTTGAACATCTTGATACCTCGTTAGGTTGTGTTTATTGTCTGAGCGAAGCGAGTAACCGTAATTCTAAATTCTCCGCTCTCAATTCTCAATTATAATTCTTCTTTGATTTCCTCTAAAGCCAGTGCAAGCTGATCGGGGCAGGAGGTTCCTTTAAAGTTGCAGTCAATGCCTTTAAGAGTTTCAATAACCTCGTCAATAGGTTTGCCTTTTACAAGAGCGGAAACGCCCTTGAGGTTGCCGTTGCAGCCGCCGACAAAGGACACGTTGTTGATAGTTTTATTAACTTCGTCAACATCAATATTAATCTGCCTTGAGCATACGCCGTGCGTACCGTAAACAAATTCCATAACTATACCTCAATTTTACATACTTATAATATTATACATTTAATTTTAATATAATTCAATAATAATTTATGAATTTTTAAAACGAGCCGCCTCACACGAGGCGGCCCGTCTGCTCATTAATTATTTAATTACAATGCTCTTTGTGCTCCATGAGCTGAAATATGTTGCCTTGCCTACTTTCTTGTAAGTGCGAACACGCACATAGTATCTCTTTTTGCTCTTGAGCTTTGAAATTGTTTTTGCCGCTGTTTTCGGATTGGCAATTGTAACTTTTTTTGTTGTCTTTGCAGTGAATTTTGAACTTGTGCTGTACTGCAGCTGGTAACCGTTTGTCTGTGCAGTCACCTTTGTCCAAGTGATTTTAAGCTGTCCCTTTTTGGGAGAAGCAAGATTAACTGCGGTTGCCTTAGGTAAAATCTTAAAGGTCTTATTAACACTACCTTTAAAGTTGCCCTTGCCGCTGACTGTAACAGTTGCAACGCCGACATATTTGTTGTTTTTGTAAGCTACAGTGTATGCGGTGCCCTTTACAAGTTTTGTTTTACCAAACTTAACTGTCGGTGCCGGTGTGATAGATTTGCCTGTGTAAACTTTAGTAGCAGCAATACCTGAAACTGTGCACTTGCTGATATCAAGAGCGGTGATTTTAAATGTAACGCTCTTTGATTCACTATACAAGCCTTTGCCGGTAATAATCACAGTAGCTGTGCCGGCATTTACATTGTTCTTGTATGCTACAGAGTAATCTGTACCGTTTTTAAGTGTTTTGCCGTCGTACTTAACCGTAACTGACTGTGTGATTGCCTTGCCAGTGTAGACCTTGTTAACTATGCCTGAAACGGTGCATTTTTTATCAGAGAGTTTGTAACCTAACGGCTGAGGGTCTGTTTCCCATCTTCTGTCAATAGCCTTGCAGATTGTACAGATGTGAGTGACAGGATCATATTTATGACCGGCAGGAATCACTTCACCCCCACGTGTTTCAGTATGTGTTGCGTCGTTATTGCAAACTCTTGTTTCAACAGCAGTAGTGCCATTTTTAGTGCAGGTTGCAGGAATCTCGGCAGTTGTTATCTCCCAGTCGCCCCAGTCATGACCCTTAGCAGCAATTACAGCGCCGCCGCGTGTGTCTGTGTGAGTCGGGTCATTAGCGCAAATTCTTGTTTCAATTGCAGTTGTACCGTCCTCAGTGCATGTAGCAGGGACCTCAGCAGTTGTTATTTCCCAGTCGCCCCAGTTATGAGCTTCAGGATCAATATTAACATAATCTCGGACATCAGTTTGGGTGCAGACTGTGCAGGTGTATGTTGTATAGCCTCGTGCCGTACAGGTTGGTGCTGTAACCACGCCACTATTCCATGAGTGACCCTTTGCAGGAATTACTACAGGCGCGTCAATCTCATTCTGTGCATTTTCGTCAGAGAACATCTTGTGACATGTTGAGCAGGTCCAGTAAGCTTCTGTGCCGGTTTTCGTGCATTCAGCAGGAACTTCGTTAGTTTTTCCGAGAGAATGACCGAGAGGTGAACCTATTGTAACATCCTTAGAGATGCTGTCAAGTCCGTCATAAGACGCTGTGAAAGTATATACGGCAGCATCTGTGCAATTAGCGTTACTCTTCTTTTCGCTTGTTACTGAAGCAGCAGTAGTTGTTGTCTCTTCACACTTATTGCACTTTAATGTAACTGTAGCCGTGATAGCGTCAGCGCCATCCCAAGCAATGCTTACAGGTACTGTGTAAGCGTGAGTGATATGTCCTACAGGAGTTTTTGTTTGAATGTCTTTAGTATCGCTGAATGTACCTTCCGTGTATGAGAATCTTGTGATTTCAGGATCTTCTTCTGTCTGAGTACGGATAACCTCGAATGTTGTCTGAACAGTCTCGGCTTTTGTATGCCTATTGTCGTTGGAACATACATAATTAGCTGTTACTGTGCCTGTTGCTGTATCGAGAGTATTCCAATCGATTGAGCTGATCTCAAAAGTGTGACCTTTAGCGTTAACATAGTCGCTCACATAAGAGTCATTGCAATGCTCGCATGTGTAGGTTGTGTAACCGCGGTTTGTGCAGGTGGGCACCGTTACAGTGCCGATGTAGTTATGCTGGAGTTCGGGGATTTCGTCGCCGCCGCGGGTCTGAATATGATTTGAGTCGTGAGCGCAAACCCTTGTTTCAATAGCGGTTGTACCTGGTTTTTCGCATTCTGCAGGAACTTCGGGTGTTGTTATTTCCCAGTCACCCCAGTCATGACCTGTAGCAGGAATCACCTCGCCGCCGCGGGTTTCAATATGTGTCGGGTCGTCTTTGCAAACCCTTGTTTCAATAGCAGTTGTGCCGTTCTCAGTACAAGTTGCAGGAACTGCAGGAGTAGTTTCTTCCCACTCACCCCAATCATGTTCCGGATCTTCACTGCTTGTTGAGCTGTTTGTAAGCGGAACTTTCGGGAGTTCGTAATCGTCATCGCCGAACGCTACCATCGCAACGCTCATACTAAGTACCAGCATAATGCCGAGTAAAGCAATGTGTTTTTTCATAAATCATCCTCCTTTGTGTATTTTGTCTGTCAGTCAGCCTGAAATTATCTGACTATTTGAGCGGAATTTTCGGAAGTTCGTAACTCTCTTTTTTTGACTTCTTTGTTGTAGTTTCCTCTTTATTTTTAGAAGTTGTATTCTCTTTTTTAGTAGTTTCTTTCTTTTTCTTACTTGAATTTTTGTCCGAAGCCTTGGTTGTGGTTTTTGAATTTTTCTTATTATTGTTTTTTTCTGTTTTGCTATTCTTTTTTGTGGTTGTTTTTTCGTTGAGTTCTTTTCCGTCAATTGGTTCAAAAGGAACGCCGCCTGATTCGTTGTCGGCTTTTTCTTCCGGCAGGGTAACAGACGATTTGCTTGCGTTTTTGTCATCTTTTTCTGACGAATTTTTTGAATCTGCCTTGCTGTTTTTTTCGGATTTGCCCGAAGCATCTGTGCTGTTTTCGGTCTGTCCCGATACCACTTCGGAGGTTGATGTATTCTGAGATTCGTTTTCTTTGTTGCCTGTTTGATTGCTGCAAGCACATAAAATCATCATAACAGCCAGTAATGTAATAGCAATCTTCTTCATAATGGTGAAACCTCCCCACTTTAGTACATTTATATTATATTATAAATATTAATTAAAGTCAATATACTTCAAATTATATTTAATTATGCGTAACAGACAGATAATATATTTTGAGCAATAAAAAACAACCGCAAGGTTCTCCTTACGGTTGTTTTTTGAATTATGGATTGTAAAGCTGTGTTATTTAAGCTCAACAGTAGCGCCAGCCTCTTCGAGCTTAGCCTTGAGTTCCTCAGCCTCTGCAGCCGGAACGCCTTCCTTAACAGGAGCAGGTGCGCCGTCAACAACAGCCTTTGCCTCTTTAAGACCAAGACCTGTAGCCTCACGAACTGCCTTGATAACTGCGATCTTCTGTGCGCCAGCTGATGCAAGGATTACATCAAATTCTGACTTCTCTTCAGCTGCTGCTGCGCCGCCCTCTGCCGGTGCAGCAACTGCTACAGCTGCTGCTGCGCTTACGCCGAATTCTTCTTCTACTGCTGATACGAGCTCTGAAAGCTCAAGAACTGTGAGCTCTTTGAGAGCGTCAACAATTGCGGTAACTTTTTCTGATGCCATTTTTCTTTCCTCCGTAAAAAATTAATGTAATAAAATTCAAATTATTCTGCTGATTCCTCAGCCGGTGCTTCTGCAGGAGCTTCCTCTGCGGGAGCCTCTTCTGTTGCTGCAGGAGCTTCTTCTGCTGCCGGTGCTGCTTCCTCTGCGGGAGCTTCAGCCGGTGCTTCTTCAGCCGGAGCCTCTTCCTTTGCTTCAGGCTCGCAAGCTTCTACGCCGCCTTTGTCCACGATAGCCTGTACGCCACGTGCAAATGCTGCGATAGGTGCGTTGAATACGCTGCAAACAGTTGCAAGGAGAACTTCTCTTGAAGGTAATTTTGCAAGAGAAACAATCTTTGCGTCGTCAATAATTTCGCCGTCAAGATATCCTGTCTTGATGTTGAAATTCTTGTGATCTTCTGCGTATTTGTTCAAAATACGAGCAGCTGCAACATAATCGTCGTCGCTGGTAGCAACTGCGGTTGTGCCTTCAACAACACTGTTGTCAATCTTGAGTCCTGCATCTTCTGCTGCACGGGCAAGGATTGAGTTCTTAACTACTGTGTAGTTAACGTTAGCTTCACGCAGCTCACGGCGGAGCTTTGTGTCATCCTCAACATTGATGCCCTTGTAGTCAACAATGATACCTGCACAAGAAGCCTTCAGTCTTGCAGAAAGTTCAGCAACCTGTTGCTTTTTCTTTTCAAGAACTACTGTACTTGGCATTTACTTTACCTCCATAATTATTTGCCGCACTTCTGCGGACTTGAGGCTGTTTATCCAAATAGAAAAGTGCATTCCCAAAGAGAGAATGCACGACATTACATAATTATAGCGTAATGCTCATTCCTCGGCAGGCGATGGGGCTATTGCACCCTTGCTTACGTCTTGCGACACCTGCTGTCTTTGGTTGAACAGCGTTGTTATTATATAATAGTATTTTATATTTGTCAAGAATTTTTAAGTAATTTTTATTTTTACTGTTTTCGTAACCGTTTTTGCCTTGTAAACCGAATTGCCTGCCACGGATATTTTTAACTTGATTTTGTAAGTTCCTTTTTTGTATTTGCCCTTTTTCAGCGTAACAGCGCCTGTTTTCTTGTTAACGGTAATCTTTTTAAATATTGATGCAGACGTGCCTTTCTTTACCTTCGCAACCTTGACAGCGCCTTTTGCTTTGCTTATTGTAAGGGGCTTCACGGTCTTTTTGCCTTTTTTGAGGGCAGTTGCCTTTACAGATTTGACGGCGGTCTTGAAAGTAACAGTGTTGTTAGCTTTTAATGTAACCTTAATCTTGCTGTAGTCACCGCTGAGATACGTAAGATAGCCGTTCAGGTTGTAAATTGTTGCATGGCGCACGTAAATGTAATACGTTTTACCTGCGGTCAGATTATCAAAAGTATGCTGCCAGTCAGCTTTTGAGCCGTTTGTTCTGTTTGAGTATTCCGACGACCACTGCGGCTTCTGATTGGCGTCAGTTGTATAAACAGCGGAATATCCCCAATCCTCGTATTTCCAGGAAACGGTGATTGAAGTATTTGTGGTTTTGGTTACCCTCAGGTTTTTAGGTGTAGGAATGTTTAACTCCTTGGTTTTTGCGTCAATTTCCTCCTGTGTCGGCCAGTGACCGTACGCTAACGCATTTGCACTCATCGGAGCAGCAAACGCCATACAGAGCACCATAACAAGCGACATAACAAATGCTATAACCCTTTTACTCATATCGTTTACTCCTTTTATTATATTATAACAATTATACCATAGTATTTCATTTCTTTCAAGTAGTTATTGCATAGGGCGGTATTCTCAATATACTGACATTAGTATTTGCATATTACAGGCAATCAAAAAAGCAACCGCAGTGCGATTGCTTTTTAATATCGTTATTATTCTGCGTCTGAGCCAACCTTGTTAGGATTGATTCTTACGCCGGGGCCCATTGTTGAAGCAACTGCGCAGGACTTGATGTACTGGCCTTTTGCTGCTTCCGGCTTAGCTTTGATGATAGCGTCGAGAAGTGCGTTAAAGTTCTCTGTAAGCTTCTCAGTGCCGAATGAAACCTTGCCGATCGGGCAGTGAATAATGTTTGTTTTGTCAAGACGGTACTCAATCTTACCTGCCTTAGCTTCCTGAACAGCCTGAGCAACGTTAGGCGTTACTGTGCCAGCCTTCGGTGACGGCATAAGACCGCGGGGACCGAGGATTTTACCGAGTCTACCAACAAAGCCCATCATATCGGGAGAAGCGATAGCCACGTCGAATTCCATCCAGCCGCCCTGGATTTTCTGAACGAGGTCAGCATCGCCAACTACGTCAGCGCCTGCTTCCTGAGCTGCCTTTGCAAGGTCGCCCTTAGCGAATACTGCAACTCTTACGTCCTTACCTGTGCCGTTCGGAAGAACTACTGCACCACGAACCTGCTGGTCTGCGTGACGTGAGTCAACGCCAAGACGAACGTGAACTTCAACAGTCTCATCGAACTTTGCTTTTGCTGTCTGCTGTACGAGGTCAAGAGCCTCGGTTGTTGTGTATAAGTTAGCGCGGTCGATTAATTTCGCGCTGTCTGTAAATTTCTTTCCGTGTTTCATATAAATTACCTCCAGTGGTTAATCGGATTTTTCCTCCCACAAGGGAATTAGTCTTCTACTACTATACCCATGCTGCGTGCTGTACCTGCAATCATAGACATTGCAGTTTCAATGCTGGCAGCGTTAAGGTCGGGCATCTTCTGCTCTGCAATCTTCTGTACATCAGCTTTTGATATTGTAGCAACCTTGTCCTTGTTCGGAACACCTGATGCTTTGTCAATACCGCAAGCTTTCTTGATAAGAACTGCTGCAGGCGGTGTCTTTGTGATGAATGTGAATGAACGATCCTCGTAAACCGTGATAACAACGGGGATAAGAAGACCTGCGTCATTCTTAGTTCTGTCATTAAATTCCTTTGTGAATGCAACGATGTTTACACCGTGCTGACCGAGTGCAGGACCAACTGGTGGTGCCGGTGTGGCTTTACCTGCCGGGATTTGAAGTTTAATTAAACCTACTACCTTCTGAGCCATAATTATTTCCTCCTGTAAATGTGGTAAATTGCGGAGAAAAACGCAACGCGTTTTATTCCTCCCACTCATAAAGCGTATGCTTTACGGTAAAATGCAGATATACTGCGAATTACTTAGTTTAGTCGTTGACCTTTTCAAGCTGGTCAAGCTCAAAATCAACAGCCGTGTCTCTGCCGAACATCGAAACAATAACCTGAACGCTGTTGTTAGCTGCGTCGATTGTTTCAACCGTTCCGCTGAAGCCTTCAAGCGGTCCGTCGATAACGTTAACGAGGTCGCCTACTGCATAGTTAACCTCAACAGATACCTTTTCAACGCCGAGATTCTTGATTTCCTCCTCGGTGAGCGGAACAGGCTTGCCCTCGGGGCCTACAAAGCCTGCGCAGCCGCGCGTGTTACGTACAACATACCAGGTTTCATCATTCATTACCATTTTGATAAGAAGATATGAAGGGAAGATCTTTCTCTCATATTCTTTCTTGGTGCCGTCCTCTTTAACTTCGACTACTGTTTCAGTAGGAACAACAATCTCCTGGATGAGGTCGGTAAGATTACGGTTCTGAATCTTGAGTCTGAGGTCGCTTGCGACCTTGTTTTCGTAACCGGAAAAGGTATGTGCAACATACCATTTTGCTTCTTCCATAAAGAGCCTCCTTAGTTGTTATTCGGCTTTCTTTGTGGTGGTTTCTGCTTTTGTTTCAGACTCTGCTTTCTTGTTGTCGGCAGTAGTCTGCTTTTCGGTTGTTTCTTCAAGCGCTTCGGCAGTTGTAGCCTCTGTTGTCGTTTCGGAAACGGTTGTCGTTTCGGCAGCCTTATTCTTAACTGCTTTCATAATTCCGGTAAGACCCTGGTCAATGCCGAAAATAACGACACCTACGATGATGATTACAACAAGTACTACAAGAGTGTTCTTGGTTACTTCTTTTGCGTTGGGCCAAACAACCTTCTTGCCCTCGCTTCTTACACTCTTGAAAAATGCCAACATAGACTTGAAGGGGTTTTTGCGAGTCTTTTTCTTATCAGACTTCTTGTCAGTCTTCTTAGCGGGCTTTTTGTCAGACTTCTTGTTGTCCGTCTTCTTTGCGGGCTTCTTGTCTGCTTTTTTGCTATCCGCTTTTTCTGACTGCTTTTTCTTCTTATCTTCAGCCATTTTTCTCCCTCCGCTTACTTAGTCTC
>CAYZPT010000016.1:0-24405 GCA_964480285.1 uncultured Bacteroides sp. | reverse complement strand
AGATCTCATTGTGCTCTTCAACAGCTTTACGAAGCGCATCCTCGCTTATATCAACGCCATAAACCTCCTGCAGCTTGTCAAGCACTTTTTCCTGCATCTGACGTTTGTAATGCCTGATTGTGTGCGGCTGAATTTTAAACGGCATATCTGCGATTGTTACAAAAAACTTCGGGTTATCAACAAGATTCAAGAGTTCAAAATGCTCATATGCCCTGTTCATCTGCGAGCAGGTTTCCGTACCGAAAAGTGCGTCAAGATGCTGATAGCCGCCCTCAATTCCCCTTTCAACGAGCGCTTTTGAAAAGCCGCATAAAAACGAACTCATATAATATGTGGATATGTCAAGCGAGCCCGTACGCGGCGCACGCAGTCTTGTTGAAAAACAGCCGGGCAGATTTAAGAGAACTTCCGGCACGTGGTAACAGGTATAGGCAAGGCAGAGTTTGCCGTCCTTTTTTGCCTGCTGGACAAGCTCGTTATTCGCCTCCTGCAGCAGATTTTCAAATTCGTAAAGATATTTCAGATCTTTCATTTTATCAGTTCCTTACTTAAGTTTATCAAGCGCGTCTTTCAACAGCGCGTTGCCTTTGTTATATTCTTCAATTGCAGCAAGAGTCTTTTCGCTTGCGACGTCATTGCCGGTTTCCTTTAACTGCGCCGCAATCTGTGAAAGCTCTTCAGTGTGGGAAACGTTGTGGTTAACCATATACTCAACCAACGCCTTAAGCTCGGCAGCGCTGTCGGCGTTAACTGTGTGGTGATGATGTTCGTGCATAGCAAGCACCCTTTCTTATATACTGTTATAATATTAACATTTTTCAAACCTTAAATCAAGGTGATTTGACAACATATTGTCAAGGATTTGTCGCATAACATTAATTATTTGTCATTCGATGGACAATATGGTATAATTAAAATAGTAAAAGGAGGGGCAATTATGGCTTCAACTAAAGATTATCTCAATTTTGTTCTGGAAAACCTATCCGGTCTGGACGGCATTACGCACAGAGCAATGATGGGCGAATACATCATATATTATCAGGGCAAGGTTATAGGCGGAATTTACGATAACCGCTTTCTTGTTAAGCCCACAAAATCGGCAAAAGAAATTATACCCGACGCGCCGCTTGAGTTACCGTACGAGGGCGCAAAAATGATGCTGCTTGCAGATTTTGAAAACAGAGAACTGATGAACGAATTAATCCCTGCAATCGCTGACGATTTGCCGGCGAAGAAGTAAGGTAACATTATGAAAAAACTGTTTTTACAGGCAATTGGCAAGTTTGCGGCAGGTCTTGTACTATTTGCTTTATTGATTTTTATACCCGCCGGAACAATCAGATTTTTTAACGGCTGGCTGCTTATTGCAGTGCTGTTTGTACCGATGTTTGTTGCGGGAATAATTATGTTCTTCAAAAAACCCGAGTTGCTCAAAAAGCGTCTGAATGCAAAGGAAGAGGAAAACGAGCAAAAGGCAGTTGTTGCGCTGAGCGGAATTATGTTCATCACAGCATTTGTCGTAGCAGGACTTGGATTTCGTTTTGACTGGATCGCCTTCCCTAAATGGGCAGTGTGGACTGCAACCGCCGTATTTCTGGCTGCATATGTGATGTACGCCGAGGTGCTGAGGGAAAACACCTATCTTTCAAGAACAGTTGAGGTGCAGGATAACCAGAAGGTAATCGACACGGGGCTTTACGGCGTGGTGCGCCATCCTATGTACTCGGCAACGCTGCTGCTGTTTTTATCAATGGGCGTTATACTCGGCTCGCCGATCTCATTTTGCATACTGCTGTTTTATATCCCGATTATTGCGGTGCGGATAAAGAACGAGGAAAAAGTGCTGGAAGAAGATCTGGAAGGATATAAGGAATACAAAACACGAGTTAAATACAAGGTAATGCCATATATTTGGTAACAAAAATGCCTCCGATTACGGAGGCATCATTTTTATATTTCGTATGTATTAAATGATTGTTTTACAAGTTCACGTGCTTCTTCGAGTGAAGCGACCTCTTTTGAATAAATAAGCTGACTTATGAGGTTGCCTGTTGCAGTTGCCTCAACAGGACCTGCGATTACGCGCTTGCCGGTGTACTGTGCTGTCAGCTTGTTGAGGTATTTGTCCTTGCTGCCGCCGCCGACAATGTTGATTGTATCAACCGTCTTGCCGCTGATATTCTCAATCTCTTTAACGGCATATGAATACGCCTTCGCAAGCGAATGGTAAACCGAGTTAATCACCACGTCAACGGGAAGCTCGCTTTTGCCGAGGTAGTCACGGATTGCGGTTATCATATTATCCGGCGCGAGAAACGCATTGTCATTTGTATCAATATACTCATACTCGCCGCTGTCCTCTGCCATGTGCATCATCTCATCATAGGTGTACTGATTATTCAGATTTTTGCGGATATTCTGAAGCAGCCACATACCCATATAGTTTTTGAGGAAACGGAAGCGGTAATTGATGCCGCCCTCGTTTGTAAAGTTGGCGTTCAGAGCGTCGTCAGTGAGCACAGGCTCAAGGTTTTCCGTACCAATCAACGACCATGTGCCGGACGAGATATACACGCCATTATCACCGACTGAGCAAGCTGCAACCGCGCTCGCTGTATCGTGTGAAGGCGCAAGCACCACAGTGCTGTCAAAGTCAAATCCGCACAGCGTTCCAACCTCAGTGCAGGGTGCGGAAATTTCGCTGAAAATATCTTTTTTTATCCCGAGAGTATCAAGGATTTCCGTATCCCATGTCTTTGTATTTGCATTAACAAGATTGGTTGTCGTAGCCTCGGTGTACTCATTTTTAATAACACCCGTCAGTTTAAATGCAAAGTAGTCCGGCATATTCATAAAGTATGCGGCACGGTCAAGCTTGCCCGATTTTTTATCGCACCAGAGCTGATAAATCGTGTTATAGCTTGCTTTCTGAATACCGGTGCGGGCATAAAGCTCGTCCTGCGAAATAATTGCCGAAACATTTTTTTCGCCCTCAATATTTCTGCTGTCGCGGTAGGAATACGCAGGCAACAGTTCCCTCTTATTTTCATCGAGCAGAACGTAGTCAACGCCCCAGGTGTCAATCGCTATTGTAGCAGGAATTTTGCCAAGCTCACCGCATTTTGCAACGCCGGTTTTAATCTCGTGCACCATTTTTTCAATATCCCAGATAAACGAGCCGTTTTCCTCTTTCAGATAATCTTCAAATCTATGTATTTCCTCAAGCCTGAGCTTGCCGTTATCTATATAGCCTAATATATGTCTTCCGCTTGAAGCGCCGATGTCGATTGCCAAATGATAAGTCATAATATCACCTCAAACTTAATTATAACATTTAACGTACGATTTAACAATACAATTTTTGCTTACTGTACTTTTGACTGACGTTGTGATATAATAACGCTTAAGGAGTGATAAAATGGCGCGCAAGATGTTATCTGTTATGCTTTTGGGAGGTATAATTATGTCTATACTCAGTGGCTGCGGCATCGCAAAATATAACGTTGATTACAACGGTCAGAAGGACAGCTTCAAGGGCGCAAAGGACTCTTACAGAGCAGGTGCAAATGTTACTCTTTACTTTGACTTGATTGCTACTGACACTGACTATAAATTCTACGTTGACGGCGAGCAGATTAACCCCGATTATAACGAGAGGAAAGGCTACATCATCACTTTTACTATGCCGGAACACGATATTACGGTTAGCTATTCTTCTTCAAATTCCATGATATATCAACCGAGTGATAAAGAAGCAACCATATCATTTGACTCGTTTGACGGAGGCGGGCCTGAATACACTGTTAAAATTGATGATGAGTCAATAGTGCAGTATACTCAAAGCAGCAAATACAGCAACCCGAATCATACTGAAATGGACGGCTCCGGCTACACCGTTAACATCATATTTGTTGGCATAAAGCCCGGCAAAACCACTGCAACTGTTGAGGCGCGTTCACCGATTGCAGACAACTTTGACGCAATATACGATATTACAGTTGACAGCGATCTTAAGGTTACGGCAACCGAGCGCGAACGCGTGGAAAAAGAGCAATAATTATTTTAGAGAAAGCAAGGATATCGATATATAAAAATCCGGCTGATTCGTCCTGAATCAGCCGTTAATTATTTGAACATTATCTGATTAATACCGTAAGCGACGCCGCTTTCAGCGTTGCTTTTTGTTATATATTTGGCCGCGGCTTTACACGCCTTTCCTCCGTTTTCCATTGCAAATCCGTATTTTGCAAATGTAATCATCGGAATATCATTTGATTCATCGCCGAACGCCATACATTCATCAGCAGTAATGCCGAGGAGTTGACACAGATTTTTCATAGCCGTGCCCTTGTCCGCACCTGCTTTTGTTATGTCAATTCCGACGGAAAAAGAGGATGTGACCTCTAATTTTTCAATCGTTTTGAGGTGCTTCCAGATTTCATCATACATCGCTTTATCAAATATGTGCGGGGTGATTTTTTCGATATTCTTACCGCAAAGAGTTTTAACAAAATCATCACAGACGGTCATGCCCTTAAGCGCTTCTTCAAGGAATTCGTGCGGCAGAACCTCCTCGGTAAAAAAAGGTATCTTATCTTCCTGAGCATAACTTTTTCCGTTTTCGTAGATTTCCATAAACAACGGAAAACCGTTCAGATAATCCACCACTTCTTTTGCAACCGCCCATGGCATTGCATTTTCATAGATAGTTTTCTGCGCTTTTCTGTCGTAAACCGCTGCGCCGTTTGAGTGAATAATATAATCAATCTCAGGCACCTGCTCGCACACATTACCGATGATAGAGCGCGCTCTGCCTGTGGCGATTGCGATACGCGCACCGCATTCGTGCGCCCGCTTTAACGCGGCTCTGTTTTCATCGCTGACGGTTATATGATCCTCGGAGGTAAGGGTGCCGTCCATATCAAGCGCAATAAGTTTAACCATATTTATCTCCAATATATTATTAGTTGATTTATTATACCACAACAGAAACAAAAAGTACAGATAGGTTTTCTGTATAATGACGTATGGAACTATGCTTTAATTTTGGAAAAATACCGACTATTAATCTTTTAGCAAATAAAAACGGAACCATGGGCAAATCATGCCCGACGGTTCCGCTTTATATTTTATTTCTCGAGGTTGAACGAACCTGAATAGTAGTAAGAATCCCACTGATACTCGGTTTTCCAGTCCTCAAGCACTGAGATGAGATTCGGCTTATCATCCTTGTCAGCGCCGGTATACGAAATGCTGAGTGCATTAGTTTCCGTAACCTTGCTTCTGTCGTCGCTCTCGTATTCTTTCATCACGCCGACAGCAGTTGTATAAGCTGTGGATTTTCCGTCTTTTTCAACAACAAGCCTATTCTTATCGTCAATCGAAATACTGTATTCGTCTTTGCCGACAGTCAGCTTGCCGTCTGCGATTGTGATTTTGCCCTTATCGGACGTCCAGGTACCGGCATAGGAATCAAGCGCAATCTTGTTTTTTGCAATTGATTTGTCGGCATTACCGCTTTCATCAGCACGATACAAAACTACAAGTGTGTTGTTTGATGAGTTGATGTTTTCGTCAGTTGTATCTTCAACAGGTGTAATATAAAGTGCATCGTTATCGACATTATAAGTCAGATATGAAATAACTGTTGACTCAGTCGACTTGCCGTCAGCATCTTCACTTTGCATCTGCACTTCTTCACATACAACCTTATATTCGTTTATGTTGAGACAAACAAACTTTGATTCCGAATTGCCGTAGAGTTTTGACTCAACCTTTGACGTACCGTCTTCGCTGTAAACATAAGTCATATCGCCGTCGAGTGTTACCCATGTACCGACCAGATCAGAGTCAACGCTGCCGTCCTTGATGTCGGCAAATTTTTCATACTTGCCTTTTAGTCCAAGAGCTTCGTCCGTCGCTGAGAGCGAAGCCAGTTTGTCGCGCAAATTGATCTCCTTGCCTTTTCCGCAACCGAAAAATGAAACTGTGATTAACAAACATAAAAGTATACAAACTGTTCTTTTCATATTATTCTCCTTGCTATCGGGTTTAAAAATTGAAAATTACAACATAGATTACAGTTAATCGTTGAATGAAATCGAACTATTCTGCTGGTTGTCCATTACTGCATCAATTGCAAGAACTGCTGCAACAGCAAGTACTTCATGCGCCTCATCAGTGATGTCAAGTTCAAATGTATCGCCCCATGCCATCCATTTTTTATGGATAGAAACAACCGGATTGCCTTTATCTGTTATAGTGTAATCATGGCCCAAAAAGTCGCCCTGAACTTCCCATCCCGGGCCTTCGATGATGTACTTAGGCTTGAGCAGAGTAAACTTTTTCTTGATAGTAGCTACTTCTTCACCGTTCATCTCAACCACAAACTTCGGCATTAATGAAACGACTTTCTGATTAACGAATGCGAGTTCATTGTCGTTCGGGTCGTAGATACGCAACTTTTTACCGATTGAAATCACTTTGCCCTCTACATAGTACTTGTCTTCTCCGAACTCATTCATAATACTGAATTTGTCCTTCCAGGAAAAGACTTTTTGCTTCATATACAGTTGCATAAAAAAACATCTCCTTAAAAATATTTACAATCATAATGCAAAATAATTATACCACAAAACATTAAAAATGTAAAGAAAAAACAGCGTAACCCCTATGCTGTCACAATGATTCCACGGACGGAACTCCAAAAGCTTTATACGTAAACGGCATATTTAATTCAGTAGTTATACTGTAAAAAACAATGTTTAAATTATAAAAAACATATACTTTTTGTAATTTGTATGCTATAATATGTTCGGATAAATATTGATTAAAAACATATTGGAGGGATTTATGATGGAAATCAAAAAAGAAATGGTTGACAATATTTGCACCTTGGCACCCGAGGGAAGAATTGACACACTGACTTCCGGCGAATTGGAAAACGCTGTGAACGACTGCGTCGGCAAATGCGAAAAGCTCGTGCTTGATATGGCAAAAGTGGACTACGTTTCTTCGGCAGGAATCCGCGTTATTATTCAGGTACACCAGGCTGCCGGACAGAATGGATTTTCGCTGAAAAACGTTTCCCAAAATGTTATGCAGTTACTGACCATGACCGGTTTTGACAAAGTGCTGGTATTTGAATAAGGAGAAGCTATGAGTAAACTAACTTTAAAAATACATGAAAACATAAAAAACTGTCCCGATTTTACCGTCCTTTGTGACGGCGAGGGCAGCTTTACTTTTTCGCAGCTTGACTCTTATGCACGCAAAATTGCCGCTAAGCTCAGCCGCGTGGGCGTAGGCAAAAATGATTATGTCACAATTGAGCTGCCGAGAAATAAGGAATACATTGCTGCAATGTACGCCGTATGGCTTACAGGGGCGGCTTATGTTCCGCTGCTTACAACATACCCTGAGGAGAGGCTTAGTTCAATCCGCTCAGACTGCAATGCCAAGGCTGTGATTAACGAAAAGTTTATGCGCGGCATTGATAAGGAAGATCTGTTTGCAGACGAAGCTGAGTGTGACGACGATGCACCGGCACTGCTGATTTACACCTCCGGATCAACAGGCAGACCGAAGGGTGTGCTGCACACTCACGGCAGTATCAGCGACGCTGTGTTCAGATATAACGAATACTTCAATTTACCGCAGGGCTGCCGCACTGCGCTTGCTGCGCCGTTCTCATTTGTAGTTTCGGTGCACGATATTTTCCTGCCGCTTTCAGCGTGCGTAACGGGTTATGTTATGCCGCTTGACGTTATGCGTGACCCTGTTCTGCTGGCTGATTATATTGACGATAATCAGATAAATCATCTTTTTATCAGCCCTAAAATGCTTAAAGTTTTCAAGCAGAAGGGCAATTCACTCAAATCGGTTTATACAGGCAGTGAGAGAGTTACCGACACTTACAGCGATGAATTTAACCTTGTTGTATTTTACGGTCAGTCAGAGTGCGCCGGCGTACTTGCTTTTAAGGTAGATAAAAAATATGATAACACGCCCATCGGTAAGGCAATTGGCGAGGTGAACGCTTATATCCTTGACGAAAACGGCAATCAGACCGATGAGGGCGAACTCTGCCTTACAGGTCGCTTTGCAAGTCAGTACCTCAACCTGCCCGAGCAGAGCGCAAAAACATTTGTGAAAAATCCGTTCTCGGCACAGGACGGCTTTGAAAATATGCTTCGCACAGGCGATATTGTAAGGCACGGCAAAGACGGTAATATTATCTTCCTCAACCGTATGGACTGGATGGTTAAAATCAACGGTCAGCGCGTTGAACCGGGCGAGATTGAAACAATTATAAAAAACACCGCCGGTGTATTCGATGCTGCCATAAAGGATTTCAAAAACCAGTACGGTCAGGTTTATCTTGTTGCCTACTATGTTGAAAAGGAAGCAACAAACGAAGACGATATCAGGCAGGAAATTGCTAAAAAGCTGCCATCATATATGATTCCTTCATTCTTCGTTAAGCTTGACAAGCTCCCGGTGAACGTTAACGGCAAGCTTGACAGAAGCGCGCTTCAGCCGCCTGAGGCAGGCAGCTTTAAAAACGACTATATCGCACCTGAAACAGATATGCAAAAAGCGCTTTGTACAGCGTTTGAAAAGGTGCTTTCCGTTGAACACGTCGGCGTTGACGATGACTTCTTCGCCCTTGGCGGCGATTCCATCAAATGCGCTATGACAGCAAGCGAATGCGCGCTCTACAAAATCAGTACAGCGGATATTTTTGAAGGCAAAACACCGCGTATGATAGAACGCAGACTGATAAAGAAAGCATCGCAAAAAGCACTTGTTAAAAAGTCGGAAAAACCGAGAATTTATCCGCTCACACCGTTTGAAAGAGGTATGTACCTTGAGCAGAAACTCGATGAAGCTTCTACAGTTTACAACCTAAACGTAGCTGCGATTATTAGCGGAACCGATACCGACACGCTCAGGGAAGCTCTGTGCAAGGTATTCCGTGCGCACGAGGCATTCCACTCCTATTACGGCGAGGATAACGGACTTCCCGTAAGAATCCTCACCGACAAGCTGCCGGAAATTGAAGTAAAGCAGGCAGCAACACGCGAGGAGGTTATCGGGATTATCGATAACTACGCTGTGCCGTTTAACCTCAATGCGGCAATCCCTGTAAGACCTACGGTTTACGAAATCGTAGACGGCAGCCGTATCCTGCATATGGCTATTCACCATATTGCCTTTGACGGCGGTTCCTCTGCAACATTTGTTAAGGAGCTGTCAGATGCGCTGTGCGGCAAAGAAGTTGAAACAGCAGAACTTGATCTTTCCGATATTTATGACGCTGAGGATAAATCAGAGCGCGGTCTGGAATTCTACCGCGAGCTTTTTGCAGACGGTGTGCCTGTAAACGATATGCCGCTCAAGGGCAAGCGCCCGAAGGTGCATCCCCTTTCTGACAGACAGATTGACTTTGTCTGCGAAGCAGATACTATTGATGCAATCGACAATGCGGCAAGACGTTACGAGGTAACGGAATTCGAGCTGATTTTTGCCGCTGTTTCAATGGCACTTGCAAAATATACGGTATCCGAGGATGTAGTGCTCGGCATACCCACAAATATGCGTCCCGCCGGCGGAGAGGACATTATCGGTATGTTTGTCAACACGGCACCTGTGCGCGTGAAACCGACCAGAACAGCTGAACTTAGCGACTATATAACTACCGCTGCAAAAACTGTGCGGAATGTAACCTATAGTTCTTCACTGCCATTTGAAGATGTTGTCGGTGAATTCGTAAAGCAACGTGACGAAAGCCGCAATCCGATATTCGACGTAAGCCTCAACTATATGTGGTATCCGCCTGTATGCGAACAGGATGGCATAAGCATTGAGCTTTACGTTCCGCTGCAGAAAATGAGCAGGGATATCGGTGTTGTTATACGCAAAACGGACGGAAAACTGACGTTTATGGT
Source organism: uncultured Bacteroides sp. (assembly GCA_964480285.1). Lineage (GTDB taxonomy): Bacteria > Bacillota > Clostridia > Oscillospirales > Acutalibacteraceae > Eubacterium_R. Next base: position 14,455 of record CAYZPT010000016.1, on the reverse strand, counting down.
GCAGTATTCGTCAGAACTGTTTGACGACGCAGTTGTTCAGAATTTTATTGACCAGATTAAATACACATTGAATCTCCTGTCCGACTGCGACGTTAAGACAGTCAGGGACGCGTCTGCACTCCCGCCTGAACAGCGGGAAGCAATGGATAAACTAAGCGTATCGGGCACAGCAGATATCCCCGTTACACTGCTGCATGAAATGTTTGAAAAGTCTGCGGCAACGAATCCCGATAAAACAGCGCTTATTGCAACGGACAACACATACACATATAAAGAACTTAACGAAAAAGCAAATATCGTTGCAAACAACCTTATTGCAAAGGGTATCAAAACGGGCGACAGCATTGCACTGCTGCTGCCGAGGAAGTCATACTTCTTCAGCTGTATGTTCGGTGTAAACAAGGCGGGCGCGGCGTTTATTCCGTGCGACCCGCAGTACCCCGCTGACAGAATCAATCATATTATTGAGGACAGCGAGGCTGCATTCATCATCACCACTGACGATAAGCTTGCGGATTATCCAGCGGAAAAGGTTATCAATGTTGACGAAATTACCGTTGGCGATAACACTGAAAATCCGTCAGTTGAAATGAGCGACAGCGAACTGGCATATATGATTTACACCTCCGGCTCCACAGGTAAGCCGAAGGGCGTTATGCTGCGCCACCGCGGAATCTGCAACTACCTTACCGACCACCCGTCAAATATCATAATTGATAACATCGTAAACCGCGTGAACACTTATATTTCCGTAACGACGGTATCGTTTGATATGTCGTTTAAAGAGCATGCCGCATCGCTTTGCAGCGGCAAGACTCTTGTGTTCACCGCTGATGACGAGATGAACGACCCGAGGGCACTTGCCGAACTTATGGATAAGTACGGCGCTGATTGCATAAATGCAACACCGTCAAGACTTACGCAGTATATGGAATACGAGCCGTTCAGGGACTCACTTTCAAAGTGCCGCCTGGTACTCTGCGGCGGCGAGGCTTATCCGCTGTCGCTCAGGGACAGCATTAAGGATTGCGCTAAAGACGCGGTAATTATTAACACCTACGGTCCGACGGAAATCACAGTTTCCTCCAACGCTGCCGTACTCAACGACGCAGAATATATCACCATCGGCAGACCGCTGCTCAATTACAGCGAATACATAGTTGACAAATTCGGTGATATTGCGCCGTTCGGCGTAATCGGCGAGCTGTATATCGGCGGCGTCGGCGTTGCAAAGGGCTATAAGAATCTGCCTGAAAAAACGGCGGAAGCATTCATCACCTATAACGGCAAACCAATGTACCGTTCGGGCGACTACACCAAGTGGGACAAAGACGGCGACGTTATGATTCTCGGCAGGCTTGATAATCAGGTTAAGCTCAGAGGTCTGCGTATTGAACTTGGTGAAATTGAAGGACTTATTGCAATTCAGCCGGGCATTAAAAAGGTTGCTGTTGTTATCCGCAAGCTCAACGGTCAGGATAACCTTTGCGCTTACTTTACAGCGGACAGACAGATTGACATTGACGGACTTCGCAACGAGCTGAAAAAGCACCTCACGCACTATATGGTACCAACTGCATACCTGCAGATGAACGAGCTGCCGATGACTGCAAACGGCAAGACGGATATCAAGCATCTGCCCGACCCTGTGCCTGTTTCGCTCGGCGAATTTGTGGCTCCTGCCAACGCGGCGGAAGAATTCTTCTGCAATTCGTTCAAGAAAGCGCTTAAGCTTGACAAAGTCGGCGCTACAGACGATTTCTTTGAAATCGGCGGTACCTCGCTGATTGTTACATCGGTAGTGCTTGACGCTTCCGAAAACGGATTTGATATCACCTACGGCGATATTTTCAAATGTACTACGCCCCGTGCGCTTGCCGCATTGTTCAGCAATGAAGAAGAACTCAACGACAGCGGACTGTTTGACTTTGACGATTACGATTATTCCGCTATTAACAGTATTCTTGAGGAAAACACCGTTGATTCCTTCCGCGAAGGTGAGTTCCACGACATCGGCAACATTATGATAACCGGTGCAACCGGCTATATGGGCGCACACCTGCTGGCTCAGTACCTCAAAGAGGAAAAGGGCACGGCTTACTGTATGCTGCGCAAAGGCAAGTTCGACAGCGCGAAAGACCGCCTTCAGAATATGATGTACTACTATTTTGACGACCGTTATGAGAACGACATCAACGAGAGAGTAGTGGTAACCGAGGGCGACGTTACTGACTATAAGTCATTTGAGCCGTACGAAAAAGAGCCGATCAACACTGTATTCAACTGTGCCGCAAATGTTAAGCACTTCTCAAGCGGTACGGATATTGAGGATATCAATGTTGGCGGCGCGGTTAACTGCGCAAAACTGTGTGAAAATATCGGCGCAAGACTTGTGCATTTCTCAACAGTTTCCGTTGCGGGTACTGCTACCGAGGATACAAAACTATTAAGGCAGTCACTTGACGAGCAGTCGCTCTACTTCGGTCAGGGGCTTGACAACAAGTATATCTCCTCCAAGCTGATGGCTGAAAGAATGGTGCTTGAAGCTGCAGTCGAAAAGGGACTTGACGCAAAGATCATCCGCGTAGGTACGCTTGCTGCAAGGGAATCCGACGGTGAATTCCAGATTAACTTCCTCACAAACAACTTTATGGGCAGGCTGCGTTCATACAGTATGCTCGGCTGCTTCCCGTACAGTATGATTGAAAATCAGGTTTGCATGGGTCCGATTGATACATCCTGCGCAGCATTCCTCAGGCTTGCGCGCACACCTGCAAAGTGCCGTGTGTTCAATGCGGTTAATAACCACACGCTTCCGCTCGGTGATATCATCAGACGTATGAACGAAAATGGTATGAATATCCGATTCGTTGATTATGATGATTTTGCAAAGGCACTGAAAGAGGCAGAGGAAAATCCAGAAAAAGCCGCAATTCTTTCCAGTATGACTGCATATATGAATATGGCTCACGGCAAAAAGGTTATTACACTTCCGTGCGATGCGCATTACACAACCCAGATTTTAGCAAGAATGGGCTTCTTCTGGAACGCAAGCAACGAAAGGTATGTTGACGACTTTATCAACGTCCTGCGCGGATTCAGATTCTTTGATAAGGACAATCTTAACAGATAATTATGAAAAAGAAAAAACTATCTATATTCTGGAGCATCGCGCTTCTTCAGCTACCGTTTATTATCATTGCAGAACTGATTGTTATGATATTTGCCGGTGCAGTAATTTACAACGCCACATATGTTCACTGCTTTAATGATATACGGATGGATACCTCAGTTGCGGAGAACATAGTTACAAAGTACAATTTTGACAACGCTGCCGATGCAGAAGCCTGCAGCAAGGAGCTTAACACACTTTGCGAAAGAATAGACTCGCCTTACATCTACGTTATTGAGATTGATGAAAAGGCGCAAACGGAAAAATACCTTGCCATTGGCTTCGGCAAGAACGCAAACGTGGAAGCAAAAGAAGAGAGATATGCCGGCTACGTTGTTAAGGGCAAGCTGAAAAAAGAAATTGTCAACGCGCTGCACGGCGTTGCAACAGATGACATAGATGAGTCGCTGCGCCATACTAACAACGAATTCGGTAACACGCTGATTTACTATCAGAAGCTGAGTAATGATAAAACGAATACCCGCCTTGTCGGTGTGGAACAATCCATTTCTGAGATTATGGAACAGCTCTATTTCTTCATGGGAATGGCGTTTGTTATGTCATTTTTGCTGACGCTGATTTTTGTTCTTTCATTCGCGTTTGTTGTGAACAAGAGAGTGTCCAAACCGGCACGCACTATAAGTGAAAGAATGAGTCACTTTGTATCAGAACGTGGCGATGGAAATGATAAACTTGAGTTTGAGGGCAGTCTCGAATTCAGTCAGATGGCAGCTGCATACAACAGTATGACTGAAGAGATTAACAAGTATATTGACGACATCGGCGTGCTCAACCGCGAAAAGCATATTCAGGAAGCTGAGCTGAACATCGCAAGTAATATCCAGCTCGGTCTTATGGCACCCAGCAGATTCAGCAACCGTTTTGCCAATATCAGAGCTTACATACTTCCTGCGAGGGAAGTCGGCGGCGATATGTACGATTACCAGATGCTTAAAAACGGCGAAATCCGCTTTGCAGTTGCTGACGTATCAGGCAAAGGTGTTTCCGCTGCGCTGTTTATGGCGCGTGCGCTTACTCTTTTACATATGTTCGGAGAGATGGGCTTTACACCGTCAGAGTCTGCCAAAATGTTTAACAATAAGCTTGCGGAATACAACCCCAACAAACTGTTTATTACAGCATTTCTCGGAAGATACAACCATAAAACAAAAAAACTGACCTACGTCAACGCAGGTCATAATCCACCGTATGTTATTTCCGATAAGCTAAAGATACTTGACGGAGCTCACGGTATGGCTGCAGGCATTTTCCCCGATGTCACTTATGAGGAAACGGAGATAACGCTCAACAGCGGCGATGCACTGTTTGTTTACACCGACGGTGTTAATGAAGCGCAGAATAAAGACGGTGAACTGTTCACCACCGAACGGCTGGAGCACATTCTTGCCGAGCATATAAACAGCGATAAGGAAGATGTTATTGATGACGTTCTTAAAGAGATAAGAGAATTCGCGGCAGGAGCAGTCCAGAGTGACGATATCACAATGCTTGAACTGATAGCTGACGCACCTTATTGCGACACGCTGAAGCTGAAATCGGACGTGCAGCAGTTGACTGTAATCAACGATGCTATTGACGCCATACCCGATTTGCCGATCGAAGTAAATCTCGATTTAAAGCTGATGGCAGAGGAAATATTTGTAAACATCTGTAAATATTCTTACACAGATGTCAATGGCGATATAGAGGTTAAAATCATTGCTTCCGACAAGGTAGATCTCATCTTTAAAGACAGCGGCGTGCAATATGACCCGACAAAAGAAGTGTTGGTTCTTGACGATTATGACCATCACAGTACAGTTGGCGGACTCGGTAAGTTTATCACTTTCAACACAGCCGATGACTACAATTATAAATACGAAAACGGCAAAAACATTCTTAAGCTTACAAAAAACATCCCCCAAGGATAATATACACATTCAAACTCAGTTAGCTGAATTTAAAGAAAAGCACTCATAAGCATAACAAACATTAAAAACCTTCCGGCTGAAAACTGCCGGAAGGTTTTTGTTATAATAAAAAAGTACAGCCGGATCTGTCGACTGTACTGAAAATTAAAGCAATATTATACCGTGCTCCTGACATTCCAGACGCATTGCATCAGACCAGATTGCACACTGAACTTCACCGATGTGGGCTTTCTGAAGAAGCAACATACACAGTCTTGACTGACCGATACCGCCGCCGATTGTCAGCGGTAATGTGCCGTCGAGAATCATTTTGTGGAACGGGAAGCTCTCACGCTCAAGGCAACCCTCAATTTCAAGCTGGCGGTGCAGACTCTCTGCATCAACCCTGATTCCCATTGAGGAAATCTCAAATGCGCAGTCAAGCAGATCATTCCAGACGATTATATCGCCGTTGAGCGACCAGTCATCGTAATCCGGGGCTCTGCCGTCGTGCTTTTTGCCGCTTTTAAGCTTGCCGCCGATTTGCATAAGGAACATTGTGCCGTACTCTTTTGCTGCGGCGTTTTCGCGCTCTCTTGCGGTCAGGTCGGGGTACCTGTCCTCAAGCTCCTGCGTGGTGACAAAATGCACCTCATCGCTCATTTCAAAGCTAAGCATCGGGTACTTTTCCTTAACAACATCGTTGGTTTCAACAATAGCACGTACGATTTTCTGCACGATCTCCTTAAGGAATTTGACATTGCGCTCATCCTTACTGATAACCCGGCACCAGTCCCATTGGTCAACAAAGAGCGAATGGAGATTATCCGTGTCATCATCGCGACGGATTGCGTTCATATCGGTATAAATGCCCTCGTCGTGCTCGTAGCCGTATTTATAAAGTGCCATCCTTTTCCACTTTGCAAGCGACTGCACAACCTCTGCTTCGCCGTCAATATTCTTCATTGTAAAATGCACCTTGCGCTCAACGCCGTTGAGGTCGTCGTTGATGCCGCTCGCTTTGGTAACCATAAGCGGCGCTGTAATTCTGTCGAGGTTAAGCGACTTGCTGAGTTTTAACTGAAAGGTATCTTTAACTGTTTTTATCGCGTACTGAGTTTCCCTCTGAGTGAGCTGAGTTTTGTAGTTTTCGGGATAAATCACAATATCATCTCCTTAATAATTCCACTAATCTGCGTGCCGCTTCCTTAGTATCCTCAGGATCGCCGAAAGTGGTGAAGCGGAAGTAGCCGTCGCCGTTTTCGCCAAAGCCTACACCGGGCGTGCCGACAACCTGAATTTCATTCAGCAACAGATCAAAGAACTCCCAGCTCGTCATATCATCGGGACACTTGAGCCAGATATACGGCGCGTTCTTGCCGCCGCAGTACCACAATCCGAGCTCGTCAAGCGCATCGGTAAGCACCTTTGCATTGTTCTTGTAAACCTGAATATTTTCATTAATCTGGCGCTGACCTTCATCTGTAAACACTGCAGCCGCACCCTTTTGAAGAATGTACGAAATGCCGTTTGTCTTTGTAGTACGGTTGCGCACCCACATATCGTTAAGGCTCATTCCGTTTCTTTTAAGTGCCTTCGGTACAACGGTATAGCCAAGACGGGTGCCTGTGAACCCAGCCGTTTTTGACAGTGAGCAGATCTCTATAGCGCAGGTTTTTGCGCCCTCAATTTCAAAAATGCTGTGAGGTATATCTTCATCTTCGATAAACGCCTCATATGCAGCGTCAAACAGAATGACGCTGTCATTTTTATTGGCAAAATCAACCCAAGCGCGGAGCTTATCCTTACTGAACACTGCACCTGTGGGGTTATTAGGTGAGCAGATGTAAATGATGTCCGCTTTTATACTTTCATCCGGATACGGTGCAAATTGATCGGCTTCGCTTGCGTGATAGTGCACAATATCACGACCCTCAATAATATTGGCGTCAACATATGCAGGATACGCGGGCTCAATCACCAGCGCACTACTTGACCTGTCAAAAAGATCGTGAATGTCGCCGAGCTCATCGCTCGCGCCGCTTGAAACAAAAACCTCGTCGGTGTCAAGCTCCACGCCGCGCTTTTCATAATACTCTGCAATCGCTTTGCGCAAAAACGGTGCACCGCACTCAGGCAAATAGCCGTTAAATGTATCCTTTTTTGATTGGTCATCTACCGCACTGTGCAGCGCGTCAATGACAGCACCGCACAGTGGGAGAGAAACATCGCCTATACCGAGCCGCAATAGCCGCTGTGAGGAGTGGATTTCCAGATAGGCGTCTGTTTTCTTGGCAATATTGTAAAACAAATACGAATCCTTGAGGTTCGCATAATTCATATTTGGTGTAAGCATAATTTTACCTCCGTATTATTTTAACGAAGCTCCTATGAAGCCGACAAATAACGGGTGCGGTCTGTTTGGTCGGCTCTTGAATTCGGGGTGATACTGCACGCCGATGTAAAACGGTCTGTCGCTGATTTCAACAGTTTCAACAAGCTTGCCGTCAGGCGACATACCGCCGATGGTCAAGCCGTTTTGCTGCAGCACTTCCCTGTAATCGTTGTTAAATTCATAGCGGTGACGGTGGCGCTCGCTGATGCTCTTTTGCTTATACAGTGAGCGGATAACCGTACCGTCCTGTAAATCGCAGGGGTATGCTCCGAGTCGGAGCGTGCCGCCCTTGTCAATATCCTCGTACTGACCGGGCAGAAAATCGAGCACCTTGTGCTTGCACGTTTCGTCAAACTCGCCCGAGTTCGCGTCTGTAATTCCTGCAACATTGCGCGCATATTCAATAACCGCAATCTGCATACCGAGGCATATGCCAAAGTATGGGATGTTGTTCTCCCTCGCGTATTTTGCGGTGGTAATCATACCCTCAATTCCCCTGCTGCCAAAGCCGCCGGGAACAATGATGCCGTCAATTCCCGCAAGAATCTGAGCCACATTTTCATCTGTAATATTCTCTGAGTCAATCCAGTGAATTTTCACCTTTGCGTCGTGGTAATAGCCCGCGTGGCGAAGCGCCTCCGCAACAGAAAGATACGCGTCGTGAAGCTCAACGTACTTGCCGACAAGACCGATATTAACCTCCTTGCGCTCTGCCTTGATTTTTTCAACAAGCGCAGTCCAGTCTGCCAAATCGGGCTCGGCTGTGTTGATATTCAGCTCGCGGCATACAATCTCTGAAAAATTCGATTTTTCAAGCATAAGCGGAGCTTCGTAGAGGTTTGGAAGCGTGATATTTTCAATAACGCAGTCTGGTTTTACGTTGCAGAAAAGCGAAATTTTGTGGAAGATTGATTCCTCAAGCGGCTTGTCGCAACGCAGTACAATGATGTTGGGGTTAACGCCCATACCCTGCAGTTCCTTAACCGAGTGCTGGGTGGGCTTTGTTTTATGCTCGTCAGAGCCGCTTAAAAACGGAACAAGACAAACGTGAATAAACAGGCTGTTTTCCCTGCCGACTTCAAGCGAAATCTGGCGCACAGCCTCAATAAACGGCTGGCTTTCGATATCGCCGATTGTGCCGCCGATTTCAGTGATAACAACGTCCGCGTCCGTCTTTTTGCCGACGGAGTAGACAAACTCTTTAATCTCGCTTGTGATATGAGGAATAACCTGCACCGTGGAGCCGAGATACTCGCCGCGGCGCTCCTTGTTAAGCACATTCCAATAAACCTTGCCGGTGGTAAGGTTTGAGTACTTGTTTAAGTTTTCGTCGATAAAACGCTCGTAATGTCCGAGGTCAAGGTCGGTTTCAGCGCCGTCCTCGGTAACGTAAACCTCGCCGTGCTGAAACGGGCTCATAGTGCCGGGGTCAACGTTGATGTACGGGTCCAGCTTCTGCGCAGCGACCTTCAAGCCTCTGGCTTTGAGCAGTCTGCCGAGCGAAGCGGCAGTAATACCTTTGCCGAGACCGGACACAACGCCGCCTGTTACAAATATGTACTTTGTCATTTTTACCACTCCTCAAAAGGTGACAAGGGCACCTCGGTTTGCACCAAGACGCCCTTGCCTTTATATAAGTTTGTTATAGGTTCGTTTGTGAGCGCTACCGGTGGCAGAATAAGCGAACAATAAGAACTGCCGAACGATCAAAATTTGTCGGCGCTCCAAGCCGAAACAAATTTTGGGCACCGTTGGCCGTAAATCATATTATACAACGCCCTGTGCAATCATAGCGTCTGCAACTTTTTCAAATCCTGCGATGTTAGCGCCTGCAACATAGTCGCCCTCAAGACCGTATTTCTTTGAAGCGTCGTCGATATTGTGGTAGATGTTAACCATAATATCCTTGAGCTTGCGGTCAACCTTTTCAAATGACCAGTAAACACGCTCGGAGTTCTGGCTCATTTCGAGTGCTGATGTTGCTACGCCGCCTGCGTTGCCTGCCTTACCGGGGATGAAGAGAACGCCGTTCTCCTGCAGATATTTTGTAGCATCTCTTGTTGTGGGCATATTAGCGCCCTCTGCAACAGCGATAACGCCGTTTGCAACAAGCTGCTTAGCATCTTCAAGGTGAAGCTCGTTCTGTGTAGCGCAAGGAAGAGCGATGTCGCACTTAATCTGCCATACGCCTCTGCCCTCGTGGTATTCAGCAGACGGTCTTTCTGCAGCGTATGCTGTAAGTCTTTCACGGCGAACTTCTTTGATATCCTTAAGAAGCTCAACGTCGATTCCCTCGGGATCATAAATCCAGCCTGTTGAATCGGAAACAGTAACAACCTTGCAGCCGAGCTGCTGTGCCTTTTCAACTGCGTAGATAGCAACGTTACCGGAGCCTGAAACAACAACTGTCTTGCCTTCCATGCTGATGTCGTGGCACTTAAGCATTTCTTCTACAATGTAAAGCAGACCGTAGCCTGTAGCCTCTGTTCTTGTGAGCGAGCCGCCGAAGGAAAGTCCCTTACCTGTGAGAACGCCCTCATATTTCTTCTGAATTCTCTTATACTGACCAAAGAGATAACCGATTTCTCTTGCGCCTGTGCCGATGTCACCTGCCGGAACGTCGGTGTTCTCGCCGATAACCTTACAAAGCTCGGTCATAAAGCTCTGGCAGAACATCATAATTTCGCGGTCGCTCTTGCCCTTCGGGTCAAAGTCAGAGCCGCCCTTACCGCCGCCGATCGGCAGACCTGTAAGTGAGTTTTTGAAAATCTGCTCAAAACCAAGGAACTTGATAACTGAAAGTGTAACGCTCGGATGAAGTCTTAAGCCGCCCTTGTAAGGACCGATTGCAGAGTTAAACTGAACGCGGAACGCTCTGTTAACATGCACCTGACCGTTGTCGTCAATCCACGGAACGCGGAAACGGAAAATTCTTTCCGGCTCAACAAGTCTTTCAAGCAGTGCAAGCTTGCGGTATCTTTCCTCATTCTGCTCAATTACCGGGCGAAGTGAGTCAAATACTTCCTCAACTGCCTGAAGAAACTCTGCCTCGTTGCCGTCTCTTCTCTTTAAAAACTCCATTACTTCATCAACATAAGCCATAACGATTTCCTCCTAAAAATGCAGAAAAAGGCACACTAACGATAAATCGTTAATGACGCCTTTGCCTGAAAATATTTAATTGAAAAGATAAAGAGTCCTTGGGCTAAACCCAAAGACTCCATTGCCTTTACAGGTGATATAATACAACACCGAACATCATTTGTCAAGAAGTTTTTTCATCTTTTTTATCCGCAATCCTCGCATTCGGCGAGGAGTCCGCTGCAGAATATTCCCGTTGACACTATCAACGCGACTAAAGCGACGGCAGTAACAGCGAGAATCACCATATCCGCTTTGAACATTTTATTTGCCTTTTCATTCAGCGGATATTTTATTCTGCTTACAATCGCCAGAATGTGCTGAACAATGCTTGCAAATGCAAGCAACGGCAATAACAAATAGCCTGCAACGCCAAAAATATCAAAAGCGTAGTCAATAATAATGATAGCCGCAAGAGGGTTGAAGCCTGTTATGATAATTGAAAACAGCGCTGTTAAAAAAGGCACGGCAAACGAAACGATTACGCACACCAGCCAAACGGTAAAACACTTGTTTACCTTTTTATTTTCGTTTTCCTGCAGGCTGTTATTCTGTTTGTTAAAATAGTAGTCCTGCTCATATTCTTTCATAATTAAATCTCCGTTTATCAGCCGCAACTGTCGCACATTATCCATAACGCGCCATAATAAATAATAATCGGTAATACCAAAACTATAGTTGCAACGAATATTCCCATATCTATGCAGAAATACTTGTTCATTTTTTCGTTTGCGGGATACTTTTTTCTGCCGATAATTACTAAAGTATGTTGCACGATAAATGCGGCGCTTCTCAATAATAACAACAAAATGTTTACCAATGTGCCGAATCTGTAGACATAGGTTATATAGATTTCAATAGGGGCAAGAATAGTGATGATTTCGTCTGAGGTGTAATAAAGTACCGCGCAGACTAACAGGTATCCGTAAAAGAAGATTACACATACAAGCCAGGCGACAATTATCTTGTTAACCGAGGTGTCCTCAATGTATTTTGCTGTTTTTTCTTTGTCTGCACCCTTTGCTTCAAGGTTGTAGTCCTGTTGATAGTTTTTCATTTTTTGCTCCTATCCGCAGTCGCCGCACATCATATCGCACGCAGCTCTAATAATAATAAATGCTATTATGCCGATAACCAAAGCAACCAGCATTATCATATCAGCAACAAATATATCGTGCATTTTCTTATTATTGCAATATTTGATTTTGCCGACAATCGCAATTATGTGATGCGCAACTATAAAAGACCCCGGTACACCACATATAATTGCCCCTATTATTGCATCCATTTCGGGCGTAATGTTGCTAATAATAGCATCAATATCAATTAATTCTACAAACACTCCTCCAAGCTGAAATAATACAACAGGAATAGCAACTAGTACTATCCAGATTATTCTTATTTTTCTTACCTTTTCATCTTCGGAATTGTCCGGCAGGTTGTTATTAGGCTGTTGATAGTTGAAATCATAATTCTGTTGAAGATTACTCACGATTTTTCACCCTTTCCATTGAAATGATGTAAAGAAAACTTATTAGCCGTTGCAAAACGCAACACCTATCCGCAGTTGCCGCAATATGCATCGCACGCAGCAGATATAATAATAAATGCTATTATGCCGACAACCAAAACAACCAGCATAACCATATCTGCCTGAAAAATATCGTGCATTTCGTAGTTCTTGCGGTAGTTGATTATGCCTATTATTGCAATAATGTGGTGAGATATAACACAAAATGCTTCTGCACAGTATAAAAGTCTGCGCGTCCATTCCGCCGCAGTTATAACGTTATCATAAAAAATCCATGAATAGACAGCTATTATTATTTCTAACGCAACGCATATGCCCCATACTATTGTAATAATTCTTACTTCTTTGCTGTCTGAATTGCTGTTATTCGGCTGTTGGTAATTGAAATTATAATTCTGTTGTAAGTTGCTCACGAGTTTTCACCCTTTCCATTGTAATGATGTAAATGTATACCGATAAGCTGATTACGAGTAACGCGGCGCATATAACCTGGTGTGAGCCGAACGGCTTTGCAAGTGATTCGTTACGCAGGTAGTAAAGCGAGCCTTTGACGAGCGACAGTACCGTTACATAAATGCAGATGTGCTTTGCGGAGAATTCGTGCGTTTTGTAATATAGGTAAAATGCTGTGAATATCAGCATAAACGCCACCGCTTCCGCAAGCTGCACAGGAAACAGCGCAGTATCCTTCGGCGCTGATTTCGAATTGTCGTACACCACACTGAGGAAACCGTTATACGGTATGCCGTAGCAGCAGCCTGCGGTGAAGCAACCGACTTTGCCAACCGAATAAGTCAGCGCCATTGGCAGAATTGCGACGCACAAAAGCTGCTGAAAGTTTGTTTTGAAAATCGCGCTGTAAACGCCGACCATTGCAATTGCGCCGACAAGCGCGCCGAGCGAGGAAAATCCCGCCTTGATAATATTGAAATCACCGCGCTGTGCGGCTGCAAGCAGCTTTGCGCCGACGAGCATACCCGTTGCCTCGAAGAACACAAGGGCAAAGCCGTTGAGCGCAGGCATTTTGTACTTGCGGGTTTCAAGAAAAACAAATATTAAGTTGAGAGCTATGCCTAAAATAAAGCACCACGAATACAAATTAACATTAATGTGAATCAAAGCTAAACTCCTGTCTGTTTTCTCGCCTTAATCATAGCACATCGGCGGCGAATAGTATACACTTTGAGTAGTTTGTTTAGAAAGATTTAAGAAAGTTTATTTTTAGTTTAGAATTGTGTTTTGCATTTTTCCCTTGACAACCTCGGCGGCATATTATATATTAGTTACATACAATTATTTTTGAGCAAAGGCGTTCATTAATCACGGGGTTAGCCCGTTTTTAATGGGCGTTTTTTTGAGGCACAAGGTGAGGCTTGATGCCTATGGAGGTAAAAATATGAGTTATACAAAAGATGAGGTTATTCAGTTTTGTATTGAGGAGGACGTTAAATTCGTGCGCCTTGCGTTTTGCGACGTATGGGGCAGACAGAAAAACATCTCTATTTTAGCTGACGAGCTTGAGCGCGCGTTCGGCTACGGCATTGCGCTTGACGGTTCGGCAATTTCGGGCTTCGGCGGCGAGGTGCACTCGGATTTACTGCTGCATCCCGATTCGGACACGCTGATGATTCTGCCATGGCGTCCCGAACAGGGCAAGGTTGTAAGAATGTTCTGTTCTATTACCTACCCCGACGGCAAGCCGTTTGAGTGCGACACAAGAACGCTGCTCAAAAACGCTGTTGCCGAAGCAGAAAATGCAGGCTACAAGTTCTATTTCGGCGCAGAGCAGGAATTCTATCTGTTTAAATTAGACGAGGATAACGAGCCGACTAAAATCCCGTACGACAAGGCGGGATATATGGATCTGGCACCGTTTGACAGGGGCGAAAACATTCGCCGCGAAATCTGCCTTACACTTGAGCAGATGGGCATTTCACCCGAGAGTTCGCACCACGAGGAAGGACCGGGACAGAACGAAATTGACTTCCGTTACTCCGACGCGCTGACCGCTGCAGACAATGTTATGACTTTGCAGACAATCGTTAACACGGTTGCGCACCGCAACGGTCTGTTTGCCGATTTTTCGCCCAAGCCGCTTGACGACAAGCCGGGCAACGGCTTCCATATCAACGTGTCAGTTAAAGCGGACGACGGCACGGATAACATTATGCCGTATATGATTGCAGGCGTGCTTGAAAAGGCGGTTGATATGACGGTGTTCCTAAATCCGACTGAAAAATCGTATGCCCGTCTTGGCAACAACAAGGCGCCGCGCTATGTTTCATGGTCGAGCGAAAACAGGTCGC
>CAYZPT010000015.1:11835-24537 GCA_964480285.1 uncultured Bacteroides sp. | reverse complement strand
AGGTCGATGCCGACATAAAGAAAAGGTCACTCTTTTGAGTGACTTTTTTCTTTATCTGTATTTACTTTTACAGTCTGTCCGCCAAGTATTTTTTATATGCATTCAATTCAAATCAAAAAGTTGTAGGGCGCGATGCCCTCATCGCGCCGTGTTCGGAGTGCTGTAGTCAGCACTCCCTACAAAACACACTTTACAAAGTAAAACAAATGTGCTATAATACTTTCAGGGTGATTTTATGTCTAAAATTGAAAAATGCATACTAACTAATATGTGTATGATATATGACAATGACGGAAACGTACTTGTTCAGGATAAAATCCATAAAGAATGGGGCGGTGTGACTTTCCCGGGAGGTCATATAAAGAAAAACGAGGCATTAGTTGATTCCGTTATTCGTGAGATAAAAGAAGAAACAGGACTTACAATTAAGTCGCCAAAACTCTGCGGTGTTAAGCAGTTTGAATACCGCAAGGGAATCAGGTATATTGTTTTCTTTTATAAAACAAATGAATTTGAAGGTGAGCTTAAGTCTTCGCGTGAAGGCAATGTCTTTTGGGTAAAAGCAGATGAAGTAAAGACGCTTGATATTGCAGATGATTTTGATGATATGTTCGACATATTTATGAATGACGACCTGCAGGAATTCCAATGGGTAAAGCAAAAAGGTGAATGGATTAAAAAGATATTATGATTATAAAGTTTTACGATAATGTTAATGAAAGCATTATAAAATTTGCCGTCATTGCTGCAAAGTCGGATGGTATGTGGGTTTTGTGTAAGCATGGGGAAAGAGAATCATATGAGTTTCCGGGAGGTCACAGAGAACTGGGTGAATCGCCGATTGAAGCGGCAAAACGAGAGCTTTATGAGGAAACAGGTGCAATAGATTTCTCTATAAAAACGATTTGTTATTATTCCGTTAGGGATAAAAGGAGCTTTAACGGTGATGAAACCTTTGGTTTGCTATGCTATGCTGATATTGCTAAATTTGAAAATGCACTGCATAGTGAAATAGAAAGCATATTAGTTACAGAAACTCTTCCTGATAACTGGACTTATCCTGAAATTCAACTTAAACTATTTGATGAATTGAGTAATAGAGGCATAATATAATATTGCTCTTTACAAAAACAAATAAATATGGTATAATATGTAATAGACAGAAGTCTAATAATGTTGCAAGGAGTAAAATTATGTTATATTATATCGTATTACCGCTTGGTTGCATAATGTCGCTGATATTCTGTATCAACCGCGCAAAAGGCTTCAGCATCAGGAATTTAATGCTAAAATCAATTTCAAGCTTGTGCTATCTGTTAACCGCTGTTTTTGCTGTTATTTCTAACCCGAAGGCAACTGTTTACGGCTCACTGATTATCTTCGGTGGTGCGCTCGGTCTTGTAGGCGACATACTTCTTGACCTCAAAGGCATATACCGTAAGGACGAGAGCGCTTACCTCAAAGGCGGATTTATATTTTTCTTGGTCGGACACCTGTTTTATTCATCAGCAACAATATATTCGTTGCGACTGAAATGGTGGATAATCCTTCTGTGTGCTGCAGGAGCACTGCTTTTTGGCTATCTGATAATCGCGTCCGCAAAGATAATGAAAGTACATTATGGAGCTTACAGAACAATCGTATTCATCTACACGTCTGTACTCGCACTATCAATGCTGCTTGCAATTGCGGCAGCGATTTACACCAAGTTCCTCGCTGGTTACACAGTGCTTGCAATCGGTCTTATACTATTTACACTGTCAGATGCAATCCTTTCCGGCACTTTCTTTGGCAGAGGTAAGGAAAAGCCTTTCTATTTCTTCACAAACCACCTGACATACTATGCAGGTCAGTATCTAATCGCCGCTTCAATAATGTTTATGTAAAAGATAAAAGCAAGTACGTTTTACACGTACTTGCTTTTTTGGTGGGCCATCAGGGACTCGAACCCCGGACCGACCGGTTATGAGCCGGTGGCTCTAACCAACTGAGCTAATGGCCCTTAAAACTCAGCTCAAATATAATACCATTAATTGATATCTAAGTCAATACTTTTATATAAAATCAGTGATAAATATCGCTGATTTTTCCTTTCTTTTTCAGCATAAATAAATCAACAAAAAACTGTAGTTATATATGTACGAGCTTATGCATATAGTGTGATAGAAACAGAAAGGAGCAAATCAATGGAAACGCAAAAAGAATACTCGTGTTTGGAGAAAAACGCTAAAGTTTTCTCAAAAGTAGTAGATATAGAGGGTGATTATCAGGAGTCACTTCCGGCATATCTTGACGACATTTACCGTGTTGTCAAATGTACGTCAAATAGCTATGTCACTTCGGCAGACATCAGCTTTAATGAGGTTAAAATTCACGGCAAGGTTGCAATACAGCTTACATATTACAACGATAAGTCACGTCTGTGTTATGCTGATTTTGAGGAGGATTTTTCTAAGGTATTTACGCTTGACAATCTTAAAGACACCTCTTTTGTGCGTGCAGTGATTTGCGATAAGTATACTAACTTCCGTGTTATAAATCAGCGAAGGATTGATATTCACACGCTTTCGGTGCTCAGCATCAAGGTTTACGACAAGGTAAGTTGCCCGTGTATCAAATCCTTTGACTCGTCTAAGCTACGCAGTCAGAGCGTAAAAACATCAGACGTTACAGCATCGTATATTGATAAAATAGACTTTGACGAGGAAGTCACTCTGCCTTCGGATTCTGCAGCAATAGGCAGAATAATCAGTTCGTCATCGTATCCTACGGTTACAGATATTAAGGTAATAAAAGATAAACTTCTGATAAAAGTCAGCCTGAAAACTAAGATTTTGTATACGGCAGATGATGATGAAGGTAGTATTGAGAAGGCTGAATATACATTTGCTATCTCAAAAATTATTGACAGAAGCGGTTTTGCTGACGGTGATATAGTAATACCGGATATCTCGCTTGGATCCTTGTTCTTTAAAGTTAAAGGTACTGCGGGAGAAAAGGTATCCGTTATTAACATATTCGGTGATATTGCACTTGCGCTCACGGTTATACGCGAGAATGATTTAGAAGTTATTACTGACGGTTACGCGGTAGGTAAGGAAAGCAAATGCGATTACAGTGAGTTTACAGCAAATACTGACGGTAAGATTATTAATGAGAATAAACTGCTTGAATTACCGCTAACGTTGAATGGCGACTATACTGAGATTAAGGAACTGTCACTCAAGATTAAGTCACCGCATTATAAGAACGGCACAATAAGTACATCCGTTGACGCAGTGGCGGTTATTACTTCTGACGGTGGGCTTAGTTCAGTAAGCGGCAGTGCAAATATTGAAATTCCTGCTGAAATGTACGACGACGCGATTATCAGCCTTAACATTGAGGATTATGATTTTACACTTGCTGCTGATGGCAGAGTGGATTTGCGCCTGAATGTGCAGATTTCAGCATACTATTTTAATATTAAGAGTGTGCCTGTACTATCCGATATTACGCTTGGCGACGAGCTTAAAAGCATCCATACATTAACAGTATACTTTGGAAAAGAAAATGAAAATGTCTGGGATATCGCAAAATCATTTTTGTCAGACGTCAGCAAAATAATGACAGAAAACTCACTGAAAAATGAAGTACTTGACGCGTCAAAAGTACTGATTATCCCGAGAGCATAGGAGGTAATACAATGACAGACAGTATTTATTCCGACATCTCCTCACGCACGCAGGGAGATATCTATATAGGTGTTGTCGGACCTGTACGCACAGGTAAAAGCACCTTTATCAAAAAGTTTATGGATACGCTTGTTATTCCAAACATTGACGGCGATTTCCAGAAAGAGCGCGCAAAAGATGAGCTGCCGCAATCTGCTGCCGGCAGAACAATTATGACAACGGAGCCTAAGTTCATACCCGAGGAGTCAATTGAGATTGAAATGCAGGATAACCTGCGATTTAAGGTCAGAATGATTGACTGTGTCGGATATATCGTTCCAAGTAGCGAGGGTTATATCGAGGATGAACAGCCACGCATGGTAAGGACACCTTGGTACGAGGAAGAAATCCCGTTTAATATGGCTGCAGAAATCGGTACTAAAAAAGTAATTGAAGAGCATTCAACAATCGGACTTGTTGTAACTACTGACGGTTCTATCAGTCAGATACCTCGCTCAGAATATGAGGAAGCTGAGGAACGCGTTATTGAGGAGCTAAAATCACTCGGCAAGCCGTTTGTAGTGCTGATGAATACGACTGACCCGCAGTCTGAGAAAGCGCAGACAATTGCAGAGAATATGAGTGAAAAATACGGAGTTCCGGTAATTCTTCAGAACATACTTGAAATTGATGAGAATGATATAAAAGAAATACTCCAAAGCGTTCTGTACGAATTTCCGGTTGCGTCAATCGGCATTGATTTACCTAAGTGGTTTACGTCGCTCGACACTGACGACGAATTGCGGCAGGGAATAGTAAATGCAATTAAAGATGAATGTAATAGTGTTTCTACAATGCGTTCCGTATACGGTTTTGCCGAAAGTATTGGCAAGTGTGAAGGTGTTCTGACATCATCTGTTTCTGATGCCGATTTATCGAATGGCAATGTTGTTATGAACATTGACGTTGATAATGCTCATCTGTTTGAGATTATGAGCGCAAAGTGCGGGGTTAAGATAGCAGATGAGGAGGGTCTGCTTCAGGAGTTCGTTAACCTCGCCCAGATCAAGGATAAATACAAGCGAATTTCAGATGCGCTTGAGCAGGTTAATCAAACAGGCTACGGAATTGTTATGCCGAATATGGAGGAGTTGTCACTTGAAGAACCTGAGATAATGAAGCAAGGCGGTAAGTACGGTGTCAGGCTTAAGGCGCACGCTCCGTCAATTCATATGATTAAGTGTAACACTTACACCGAAGTTGCTCCGATTGTGGGCAGTGAATCGCAGAGCGAGGAGCTTGTTATGTATCTGCTCGGTGAATTTGAAAACAACCCTGCAGAAATCTGGAACACTAACATATTTGGCAAGTCGTTGCATTCGCTTGTAAATGAAGGATTAAATAATAAACTGTACCGTATGCCTCAGGATGCTCGGGATAAGTTCCGCGAAACAATAGAACGTGTAATTAATGAGGGCTGCAGTGGATTAATATGCATTATTCTTTAGATAATAGACCTTCTCGTTTGAGAAGGTTTTTTGAATTAAAATAATATTGTTGAATATTTGTAATGGTTTTGTTATAATAGTGTAAATTATGTAATGTTTAATCTGAAATTTAAAACGAAAGGATGTTTATATGAGTACAAAAAGAATTGTATCTTTAATATTGGCTGTTGCTTTTGTTTTGCTGAATTTCGCAGCTTGTTCTAAAGGCATTGGATCAGTAAATATTAATAAGAAAGTTGCAAAAGAGTCAATTTCTGTTTGTCTTGGGAGTGAACCCGTTTCAATTGATCCGGCAATTAATTCCGATGCCAACGGAGCTTCTTTGCTTGTTCATCTGTTTTCCGGCCTTGCAAAATGGACACAGGATAAAGACGGAAAGCTTGTTGTAGTGCCTGATGCAGCAAAAAAGCTGACAAAAGGCGAAAAGAATAAAGACGGAAAGGTTACATATAAATATGAAATAAAGGATGGCCTCAAGTGGACCGACGGAAGAGATGTTATGGCTGAAGACTTTGTTTTTGCTTGGCAAAGGGCGGCCTCGTTTGATCTCGCTGCTAAACACGGATATCTGTTCAGTGTTATTGATGGTTATGATAAAGTTGCCGCGAGCGATAAAAACGGCAATGCTGCTTACCCTAAAGCCAAACTAAATGTAAAGGCTGTAAACAGTAATACTCTTGAAGTTACTCTTAAGCACGATGTACCTTATTGGAACGAACTTCTTGCTTTTCCTGCTTTTTTTCCGGTGCGTGAAGATGTTGTTAAAAATAATGCATGGGCAAATGATCCTGCCACTCTCGTTTCAAACGGTGTTTACAAGATAAAAACGTGGAATCATAATTCGCTCATTACTGTTGAGAAAAATGAAAATCATCCTGACGTTTCTGAAATAAGTATGAACAGGATTAATTTTTATCTGTCTGATGATGAAGCAAATATGCTCGCAAATTTCAAAAAAGGCGACTGGAACTTTATTGATTCAGTGCCGACAAAAAGCATTAAGACCATCAAAGAAGAATATCCTGACGAGTATTATAATGCAGGTCTGCCGGGTACATACTATTTGTGCTGGAACATAAATAAAAATATACTTCCTAAAAATACTAAACTAAAAGGTAATAAGGCGGAAAAAGCAAGGGCAGAAATCAGAAATACCTTATCCCTGCTTATAGACAGGAACTACATTGTTGAATCAGTAACTCTGGGTGGACAGTTACCTGCGGCAACATTTGTAGCAACCGGGATTACTGATGCTGACGGTACTACGGAATTCCGTAATAGTGCAGGATCCGGCAAGGGCTTAGACGGATATTTTGATACGTCTGCCGAAGCATTTAAGAAAAATTGCGATTCTGCTGTAAAAACGCTTAAAAAGTATTATAAGTATGACGGCAAGACCAAGAAGTTTAAAAATTTCCCGAAGCTTAATTATGTTTATGATTCTGACGAGTCAAATAAGGCTATTGCGGAAAACATCAAGTCAACTTTTGCAAAAATAGGCATAGAAGTTACACTGCAAAATGAGGATATAAACACGCTCCTGAATACTCGCAAGGACGGTGATTTTACAATCGCCCGTAACGACTGTTTTGCTGATTACAACGACCCGATAAGCTTCCTTGACATCTGGACTTCTTCATCATCAAACAATGAAGTGCAGTTTGGAAAATTCGCACACAAAAACGTTAAAGTATATAACGTTGACCTTACTAAATACGGCTCTAAACTAAAGGTCAAAAACGGTACATGGTCACAAACTTACGACAAGCTTATTAATGAGATCAAGTCATGCACTGATGTAGAAAATCGTTATGCAATGATGCACCTTGCTGAAGACACGCTGATGCAAAGCGGTTGTATAACTCCGATTTATTATTACTCTGATAATTATATGCTTAACAAGAGCGTTAGTGGATTTTTCGCCAATCCTCTTGGATACAAATACTTTATGTACTGTAAATATGCTTAATTATAGCTAATATAAAAATTCCCGAGGTAAAAACCTCGGGAACTTTTTTACGTATAAATTACTTTAATGCTTCTGTCAAGTATTCCGTTCATATGAGCAATTGCAGTGCCATAATTTGTTATCGGCACACCGCAGTTAGTCGCCTTGTTCATACGAGACATAACTTCCTTGTCGCCAAGCATACACGCGCCGCAGTGAATTATCAAATCAAATTCATCAAGATTATCCGGGAAGCCATGACCTGACGAAAATGTGAAGTGAAGCTCCTTTCCGGTGTACTTCTTAAGCAACTTCGGCAGCTTAACAGTGCCGATATCTTCGCACTGTCTGTGATGTGTGCAACCTTCACTTATAAGGATTTTTGCGCCCTCGCTCAAAGTGTCAATTTTGAGCGCGCCTTTAACTGCAACATCAAGGAAACCTTTGTATCTTGCAAGAAGGATTGAAAACGATGTAAGCGGAATATCGTCTGGCACAGTTTTTGCCACTTCTTTAAACGCTTGCGAATCAGTAATGACAAGGGCAGGGGGATATTTAAGATTTTCAATCGCAGATTCAAGTTCATTGACCTGCACAACAACGCAAACACTATTGTTGTCAATAATATCTCTGATTGCCTGCTGCTGCGGCAGAATCATTCTGCCTTTCGGCGCAGATTCGTCAATCGGTGTAACGAGAATAACCGTATCACCCGGGTTAATAAAATCAGCAACGAATTTAATAGTTTTAGCTTTAAGATTAAGGTTTTTACCAATTGCGTCCTTAAGTTCATAGATGCCCTTGTTTTCGGTTGCACTGACATAAATATCCATCCTGGTATTATCGTTAAATCCGTTAACGTCTGATTTGTTATGCGCGATAATAAAAGGAATGTTCTTGTCGTTAAAAATGTCAATCAGCTCGTTTTCGGCAGGGGATAGTTCGATGTTTTCTGTGACCAGAACAGCAATATCGCAAGCTTCAAGAACCTTTTTGGTAGTTTTTACTCGCAATTCGCCGAGCGAGCCTTCGTCGTCATATCCCGGAGTATCAATAATAACTACGGCGCCGAGCGGCAGCAACTCCATAGTTTTGCGTACAGGGTCAGTGGTTGTGCCTTTAACATCACTTACAACTGAGACATCCTGATTTGTAATTCTATTTACAAGTGAGCTTTTACCTGCGTTTCGTAAACCGAAAAAGCCAATGTGAATCCTCTCTGCCGAGGGGGTGTCGTTAAGTCCCATAAGTCACCTAAAATCTGAAATCTCTATCGCCCTGCGCAATTTTTACAAGGCGTTCTCTGACAATCTGCTGCACCTTTTCCTTGGGGATGTTGTCAATTTCCTTTTCAATCATCGCTTCGCCGATTTTCCTTGTGTCTTCGCTCGCGTAGTCCATAAGGAATTCTTTCAGCGTCATCAGCGCGTTTGGATGGCAGCAGTTCTGAATCTGTCCTGACTTGCACAGCGCCATAAATCTGTCTCCTGTTCTGCCCTCGCGGTAGCACGCTGTGCAGAAGGAGGGGATGTAGTCGTTGCGCATCAACCAGTTTACAACCTCGTCAAGCGTTCTGTTGTCAGATACGTCAAACTGTTCCGTGTCATGCGGGCGCTCTTCTTCTGTGTAGCCGCCTACGGAAGTCCTTGAAGCTCCGCTTATCTGGCTAACACCGAGGCGGATAATCTTTTCGCGCACCTCCTGATTTTCGCGTGTGGAGATAATCATACCCGTGTACGGCACTGCGATTCTGATAACTGCCGCAATTTTGCAGAACATCTCATCGCTCAAAGAGTTGTCAAACTCATCTGGGTCAATGTCGTCTGCGTGCTTTACGCGCGGCACGCTGATTGTGTGCGGACCAACGCCGTGCACAGCCTCAAGGTGCTCTGCGTGCATAAGCAGTCCTGCGAATTCGTACTGATAGTTGTCAAGCCCGAACAGCACGCCGATACCTACATCGTCAATACCGCCCTCCATAGCTCTGTCCATAGCTTCGGTGTGGTAGTCGTAGTTGTGTTTTGGTCCCGTAGGGTGCAGGTATTCGTAATTTTTCTTATTATATGTCTCTTGGAAGAGGATATAAGTTCCTATGCCCGCATCCTTGAGTTTTCTGTAATTCTCTACAGTGGTTGCAGCAATATTTACGTTAACACGTCGGATAGCACCGTTTTTGTGCTTAATTGAGTAAATCGTTTTGATACAGTCAAGGATGTACTCAATGGGATTATTAACAGGATCCTCTCCTGCTTCAATCGCAAGGCGCTTGTGGCCCATATCTTGCAGAGCGATAACCTCTTTTGCAACTTCCTCTTGTGTAAGCTTTTTACGTGGTATAGTCTTGTTTTTTGCGTGATATGGGCAGTAAAGGCAGCCGTTTACGCAGTAGTTACTTAAATACAGCGGCGCAAACAAGACTATTCTGTTGCCGTAAAAATCTTTCTTAATCTGCTCCGCAAGGTTGTATATTTCCTTAACTTTTTTCTCGTCATCGCATGCGAGTAGCACACTTGCCTCGCGGTGATCAAGACCTTTGCGAAGCTTAGCCTTCTCAATTATTTTGTCAATAAGCTCGGTGTCGTTCTTATGATCATTAGCGAACCTAACAGTGTCAAGTATTTCGCCATCATTAATGAACTCTTCTGCTTTAAGTGATTTAGGATTATATTCCATAGCTTGCTCCTAACTCTTGTAATCTCCTCTGTCAGTCACAATCTGACAGCCTGTTTTTTCAATTCGTTTTTTCAGACATTCCACGCACTGCGCTGCCTCATCACCGGTGCATATTTTACCGTCATAAAGCATATATTTGCTTTTTGCATCAGCAGGTGATAGATTCGGCATCAACACGTTTGCGCCTGCCATAATGCCTTTCTCGCGTCCTATAGGATCAATGGTTCCAAGTGCAGTTGTTGCCGGCAATAATACATTTGGCAATGTAAGTCTGATCAGCGACAGCATAAATGTTGTCAGCTCTGCTGTTCCTGCTGTTTTCTCACCGAACGGTGTATCACAATGAGGGATAAACGGTCCTATTCCGACCATATGAGGGTTTATTTTTTTGAGAAACAGCATTTCATTTGCCAGATCATTGTATGTCTGATAAGGCGAGCCGATCATAAAACCAATACCAACCTGAAATCCGAGTGATTTCAAATCGTTAATACAACGTATACGATTTTCAAAACTCATTTCGGCGGGATGCAGTTTTGCATAATGCTTCTTGTTACAAGTTTCGTGCCGCAGCAGGTATCTGTCTGCACCTGCCTCACGCAGCGCTTTGTACGATTCATACGACCTCTCGCCGAGCGAAAGCGTTACTGCGCAGTCGGGGTACTTCTGCTTAATGGTTTTTATAACCCTGCAAAAGTCCTCGTCACTATAGTGCATATCCTCGCCGCCCTGCAGCACAAAGGTGCGAAAGCCGAGATTATATCCTTCATCTGCGCAGCTGATAATCTCATCTACTGTCAGCCTGAAGCGCTTTGCATTTGCATTACCCGCTCGAATACCGCAGTAATAGCAGTTGTTTTTGCAGTAGTTGCTGAACTCAATCAGTCCCCGTATAAACACCCTTTTGCCGTAAACTCTTTCGCACACAGCGGCAGCTCTCTCGGCAAGGTAATCCCTGCATTTGTCGCGGTTTTTAATCAGAATTAAGTACTCGTCAAACGTCAGAATGCCGTCATTTTCAAGCTTGTCAATTAATTCGTTATACATTGCTGAATGCAGCCTTTGACGAAACGCCGTCAAGCTTGCCGATTTTGCCGCAGAGCGTGTTAATCTTATCGCTTTCAGCGTCAACAACTACCGTAATGCAGTTTACGTCTTTTTTAGCATAGGGGATTCCCATTCTGCCGATTATATAATCACCGTATTCGGACAGAATGTTGTTAAGCTCGCTTACACTTTCTGTCTTTTCAACAATTATTCCGATAACTGCTACTCTTGTTTCCATAGTAATTTCCTTTCAAAATAAAATAACTGCATCCGAAGATGCAGTTGAATTCAGCTTTGCATCTTTCGGTCAGTATCTGCTTTCCGTCAGATTGATAATAATATAACATAATTAATGCAATAATTCAACATAAATTTTAAATTAGAAAAAATTTGAAAAAACACTTGCATTTGTGATAATATTTTGTTATATTATTTAAGCACAATCATGAAGGATTTGCAGATACGTATATATAGGGGTATAGCTCAGTTGGTAGAGCAGTGGTCTCCAAAACCACGTGCCGAGGGTTCAAGTCCTTCTGCCCCTGCCAAAAACAGCCACCGTATGGTGGCTTAATTTTTTTGAATGTTCGAACTCTGTTGCACCGATCGAGCCATCAGGTGAGAACAAGTCCTTCAGCATTTATTAGTTATGATATTACAACACAATATATCGGTTTACAGTACTTCTCCAACGCTATGAACAAATAATTAGTGCTTGACGAAAGTAGAAAATAGTAGTATAATGATTCTAGAAACTAAGTTTAGGAGTGTATTTTGATGAAAGAAAGATACGAAACACCTGAAGTTGAACTTGAAGAATATGATGTAATTGATGTGCTTACCGGTAGTGAAGGCGGTTTAGAGGACGGCGACACAAACGGTAGTATTTAATTGCGTATATTTTATTTATAGAATTTCAGCGGGCTTTTGCCCGCTTGTTTTTTTGCCTTTTTATAATTGCGACAAATTTGCCAAATAATACAATGTATTATAATGTAAAATTAATCATTGACTTTTTTATACAATATATAGTATAATTAACAACGTATGTATACTTCTTATGGAGGGAACTATGGCAAAAAAGGCTTACGGTAACGATAGTATCAAATCGTTAAAAGGTGCTGATCAGGTCAGAATGCGTCCTGCCGTTATTTTCGGCTCTGACGGTATTGAAGGTTGCCAGCACTCAATATTTGAAATTATGAGTAACTCAATTGACGAGGCTCGTGAAGGTCACGGTAACAGGATAGTTGTTACCCGATTTCATGACGGATCTGTTGAGGTACAGGACTTCGGTCGCGGCATACCTGTTGAGTTTAACAATAGTGAGGACGAGTGGAACTGGAAATTGCTTTTCTGCACGTTATATGCCGGCGGTAAGTATGATAACAACAACGCATCCAATTACCAGTATTCGCTTGGACTTAACGGTCTCGGTCTCTGCGCTACGCAGTTTGCGAGTGAATATATGGATGCTGAAATCAAGCGTGACGGCTTCAAGTATACGCTTCATTTTGAAAAAGGTGAGAATATCGGCGGACTTGAAAAAGAACCGTACGGACGCCGCGGAGACACCGGAACAAAAATCAGGTGGAAACCGGATCTTAAGGTGTTTACTGATATTAATGTTCAGCCCGAATACTTTATGCAGGTAATGAAGCATCAGGCTATTGTTAATGATGGCATCAAGTTTATTTTCAAAAATCAGATTACCGCTTCTCAGTTTGAAACAACTGAATACTGCTATGAAAACGGTATTCAGGACTACGTTAAGGAGCTTGCGGGTGAAACAGCATTCACAACTCCGCAGTACTGGGAATGTGACCGCGAGGGCAAGGACAGAGAAGACCTTGACACATATAAGCTCAAAATC
>CAYZPT010000015.1:0-11825 GCA_964480285.1 uncultured Bacteroides sp. | reverse complement strand
GGCAAAGGAATATTATCACAATTCGAGCTTTCTCGAGCATGGCGGCGCGCCTGAGAAGGCTTTTCGCAGTGCGTTTGTCAATCAGATTAACGCATATATGAAGGCAAACAATAAGTATAATAAATCGGACGCACAGGTTAATGTTCAGGATATTGAAGAGTGCATAATCTTTGTTGTCTCGAGCTTTTCAACACAGACGTCATACGAAAATCAGACAAAAAAGGCAATCACAAACAAGTTCATACAGGAAGCAATGACTGACTTTTTCCGCCACCAGCTTGAGATTTACTTTATCGAGAATAAGATGGATGCGGATAAGATTGCTGACCAGATTCTTATTAATATGCGTTCGCGTGTGAAGGCTGAAAAGACAAGGAAGAATCTTAAGACAACCCTTCAGGCGAAGGTGGATATGACAAACCGTTTTCAGTAGTTTGTCGACGGCCGCTCTAAAGTTGTCAGCGAGCGTGAGATATTTATCGTTGAGGGTGATTCGGCTCTCGGTGCCTGCAAGCAGGCGCGTGATGCGAATTTCCAGGCGCTTATGCCGGTAAGAGGTAAGATCCTTAACTGCCTAAAATCCGATTACGATAAGATTTTTAAGAGCGAAATTATCACTGATCTGATTAAGGTCCTCGGTTGCGGTGTTGAGGTTAAAAGCAAGGCGGCAAAGGATGTTTCACTTTTTGATATGGATGCTCTTCGCTGGAACAAGATTATGATTTGCACTGATGCCGACGTAGACGGCTTCCATATCAGAACTCTTATACTCACGATGATTTACCGACTTATGCCAAAGCTGATTGAAGAGGGTAAGGTATTTATTGCTGAATCACCGCTTTATGAGGTTACCTGCAAGGATCAGACTTATTTTGCATATAACGAAGTTGAGATGGATGAAATCCGCAGGGAAATCGGCGATAAAAAGTATACCGTTCAGCGTTCAAAGGGCCTTGGTGAAAATGAGGCTGAGATGATGAGCCTAACAACTATGAATCCTGCAACACGCAGACTGATTAAGGTTACTCCGAGTGACGCTGAAGCAACAAGCGAAATATTTGACCTGCTCCTTGGCGATAATCTTGAGGACAGGCGCGAATTTATATCAACCAACGGGCATCTGTATCTTGATGCCGCAGACGTATCGTAAGGGAGGTCTACATTATGGCAAGAAGAAAAAAGAACACTCCCGAAGTAGCTACAAATCCGCTTGCTGACAACGTTCATATTCAGGGCGCCGGCAGCATAAAGGACGAGCAGGTAACCGATACTCTTAAAGAAAACTTTATGCCGTATGCGATGAGCGTAATTATCTCGCGTGCAATCCCTGAGATTGACGGCTTCAAGCCCTCGCACAGAAAGCTCTTGTACACTATGTACAATATGGGACTTCTGCAGGGCGGCACGATTAAGAGTGCTAATATCGTCGGCAGAACTATGCAGCTCAACCCGCACGGTGACGCTTCGATTTATGAAACAATGATTCGTCTTTCTCGCGGTAATGAGAGCCTGCTTTACCCGTATGTTGAATCAAAGGGTAACTTCGGAAAAGCTTACTCAAAGAATATGATGTACGCCGCTTCGCGTTACACTGAGGCAAAACTTGCACCTATCTCTAAAGAGCTGTTTGAGGATATAAACAAGGACACTGTTGACTTTGTTGACAACTATGACAACACGATGAAAGAACCTGTCCTTTTGCCGGTTACTTTCCCGTCAATACTGTCAAACGTCACCACAGGTATTGCTGTAGGTATGGCGTCCTCAATTGCTTCTTTTAACCTCGGAGAACTTTGCGAAACTACAATCGCAATGATTAAGAATCCCGCACACGAGATTTCTGAAACGTTACTTGCACCTGATTTTGTCGGCGGCGGATACGTAATCTATGACAAAGATGAACTCGAAAAGATTTACACTACAGGCAGAGGTTCGGTAAAAGTCAGAGCCAAGTACACTTACGACAAGTCGTACAACTGCATCGACATAACCGAAATTCCGCCTACTACAACATCAGAGGCGATTATAGATAAAATTGTTGAACTTGTTAAATCAAATAAGGTTAAAGAGCTTTCCGACATCCGTGACGAAACAGACCTTAAAGGCCTGCGCATTACGCTTGATCTCAAGCGCGGCACTGACGCGGACAAATTGATGACAAAACTTTACAAGATGACTCCGCTCGAGGATACATTCTCCTGTAACTTCAATGTGCTTATCAAGGGAACGCCGAAGGTGCTCGGTGTGGGCGATATCCTCAAAGAGTGGATTGACTTCCGCCTTGAGTGTGTGCGCCGCAGAACGCAGTTTACACTTGATAAAAAGGCGGATAGGCTACACCTGCTTGAGGGTCTTGAAAAGATACTTCTTGATATTGACAAAGCAATTAAGATTATCCGCGAAACTGAGTCTGAATCCGACGTTGTACCTAACCTGATGATCGGTTTCGGTATTGACAAGGTGCAGGCTGAATTTGTAGCCGAAATCAAACTTCGTCATCTTAACAAAGAATATATTCTCAAGCGAACTAAGGACATTGAAACTCTTACACAGGAAATCGCTGAGCTTGAGGGTATTCTTGCAAGTAAGAACAAGCTCAAGAAGATTATAATTAAAGAACTCACTGAGGTAAGCAAAAAGTACTCAGGCGAGCGTAAGACTCAGATACTTTATGAAGTTGAACAGTTTGATGAGAGCACTGCGGTTGAAGTGCCGGATTATCCTGTTACACTGTTTATTACCAAAGAGGGCTATCTCAACAAAATCCGTACTGCAAACCTGCGTATGTCAGGTGAGCAGAAGGTTAAGGAAGGCGATGAGGTAATCCGCACATTTGAGTGCTCCAACCGTGATGAAATCCTTGCTTTCACCGATAAAGCTCAGGTCTACAAAGCCAAAGTTGACGATTTTGCTGATTCCAAGGCTTCGCTCCTCGGCACATATGTTGCAACCAAACTCGAAATGGATTCAGACGAAAAGACAATATATATCTGCGTAATTCACGAGTATAAGGGCTATATGGTTTTTGCATTTGAAAACGGCAAGATTGCAAAGGTAGATATTTCTGCATATCAGACCAAAACAAACCGTAAAAAGCTCCTTAAAGCCTATTCCGATAAAGTTCCGCTTGTCGCTTGCGAGTATATTGAAGAAGATACCGAGCTTGTGCTTTGCTCAACAAGCGGCAGGATGCTGCTGCTCAACAC
This sequence comes from uncultured Bacteroides sp., assembly GCA_964480285.1. GTDB lineage: Bacteria > Bacillota > Clostridia > Oscillospirales > Acutalibacteraceae > Eubacterium_R. The sequence goes on along the minus strand of CAYZPT010000015.1, from coordinate 8,619 downwards.
AGGTGCTCTGACTGCAAAGACGACAAAGGATACAATCGGTGTTGCAGTCATGACGCAGAAGAAAAAAGCTAAACTTGAGTCAATTCACTTCTATCAGGAAGGTGAATTTGAAAAAGCATGGCGTTTCAGAACAAAGAATCTTCCTGCTGCGGGCGCACTTCCGGGTCCTGCCGATAACAGCGCACAAATATCACTGTATTAATTTTAAAAAATACTTGCATTATAATATCACTTGTGCTATAATTAACGGGCGTAAAATTATAGATTATTCATTTTGATATATTTTGGAGGATTAATTATGCTTTGGTATCATTACGTATTCGGTGGCGTGCTTATAGTTGCATCAATCATTATTACTGTTGTTGTACTTATGCAGGAAGGTCGTTCACAGAACCTTTCCGGCGCAATCACCGGCGGTGCAAATAATTTTGACAACAGGTCAAAAGGCAGAACAATCGAAGGTAAGCTTGAGCGTCTGACAAAGTACTTGATAGTACTCTTCTTTGTTGTAGTTCTTGCTGCATTCCTTGTATTCCTTTTTGTATAAAGTTCTGTAAACAGCCTTGCAATTTTGCTGTTGCAAGGCTGTTTTTTAATTGGAGAATATAGCGTGTACTATATAATTTTTGATTTTGAATGGAACAACGCTTACAGTCATATCGTTCATAGTTTTATGAATGAGATTATTGAAATAGGCGCTGTAAAGCTTGACGAAAAACTAAATATAGTCGACACATTTAAACAGATGATTACTCCCGAACTCACCAAAAAGCTTTCAGGCAGGTGTAAAAATCTTACCGGCATTACTAATGAGGAGCTCAAGGAAAACGGAATCGGGTTCAGAGATGCTTTCTCGGATTTTGCCCGTTGGGGAGCCGGCAATGATAACATATATATGAGTTGGAGTAATTCCGACTTGTACGTGCTTTCCGGTAACTATTTGCAGCATTACGGCAATTGTAAGGTCGATTTTATGCATAATTACTGCGATGTGCAAAAATACTGTATGGCGTTTGTTAAGCGTGACGATGAACATAAAAACAATCAGATTGCGCTGTCAAAGTGTGCAGAAGAATTTGGTGTTGATATTGATATCGATAAGCTCCATAGGGCACTTGCAGACTGTTATGTTACCGCAGAGTGCTTTAAGCGAGTGTACGACAAAGACAAGCTTATGAGTTATGTCAAGTCTTGTGATTCATCGTTTTTTGACAGACTTTTGTTTAAGCCTTACTATATCACAACGTTTGACTCACCGCATTTTAACATCAAAGACACGGAGCTTCTTTGTCCGTCTTGCGGCAAAGCTTTAAATAAGTGCGATAATTTTATTGTGCAGAATAAAGCATTCAAGGGCGCTGTTAGATGTAAAAAATGCCGTCAGACCTATTGGGCGTTTGTTCGCGCTAAAAAGACTTATGATGACGTGATTGTTAAAACACGCTTTGTTGAAATGAATAAAAAACGTGCCAGAAGGATAAATTTGTCCTAAAATTATTACAAAATATCAAATTTTTGTAATTTTTTCTTTATTTTTTTGTTTTTTTATATTATAATAAGGCGGATAAAGTTTAAGGAGAAAAGTTATGGCTTCTAAGGATTATGATGATTTACTTGAATCTTTCATGAATAATTCGCAACAAGTTTATAATGAAGATAAGGACAAGCAGCGCAAAGGCAACCTTCCAAGTTCTTATAATGTCAGAAACTCCAAAAAAAGCTCTGACCAGCCAAAACGCAGCAGAAAACCGATTCAGCAGAAAAGTCAGCCTGCGAAAGCAAAGAGCGTGCAGACCGATCATACTACTAAGAAAAAGTCTGCCCCTAAAGATAGAGGACCTGTTGCTTCGTTTTTCGGTAAAGTCGGTAAAGTTCTTCTTGCAATGATTATGGTCGTTGGTGTTGTCACTGTTGTTTGTACGTCTGTTATCCTAATTTATGGCATTAGCGTTATAAACGGTGATCCTGTATTCGACCTTGATAAGGAAAAATACAGTCAGAACCAGACCTCATTCATTTACGGATACGAGAATAACAGTAAGAAAAAGACTGTAGAAATAACAAGACTTCATGGTGAAGAAAACCGTATCTGGCTTTCTAAAAAAGAAATGCCTAAATATCTTCCTCTTGCTTTTATTGCATGTGAGGATGAACGCTTTCAGACTCACCATGGTGTTGACTGGAAGCGTGTCGGCGGTGTAATTCTCGTCAGCGGTAACCAGGGTCAGGGCGGTTCCACTATCACACAGCAGCTGATCAAAAATCTTACTGATCAGAATGACGTTACTTTTGTCCGTAAGTTTAACGAGATCCTTTCCGCTCTTAATATTGAAAAGCATTATTCAAAAGATGAGATTATTGAGGCTTACCTCAATACAATTTATCTTTCAAACGGATGCTACGGTGTAAGAACTGCGGCCGAAGCATATTTTGGTAAGGATGTTGAAAATCTTAACATAGCAGAATGTGCCTGCCTTGCTTCAATCACGCAGTATCCGTCAAGATATGATCCGCTTACCAATCCGGACCAGCTTAATCCTGAGAATAACGTTTCAAGACGTAGCTGGATACTCGGCAAGATGAAGGAAAAAGGCTTTATAACACAAGCGGAGTATGACGAAGCCATGAACTATAAAATGGTTTATACTAACTCCAAGAACTATAAGGGCTCTACCGTTAAAAACAAAAACAAGAAAAAAGGCAAACAAACAATTAACTCTTATTATACTGACTATGTAATTGAAGAAGTAATTGAAGACCTTCAGAAGATGGGCTACAGTGCCAAGAAGTCAAGAGATATGATTTACGGTGGCGGTCTTAAGATTTATTCGGCAATTGACTTTGACGTTCAGGAAGCAATTGAAGATGTTTATGTTAATTATCGCAGAATGCCTGACGAAACTGTACAGGGTGCCTGCGTTGTCATGAACTATAAGGGCAGAATCCTCGGAATTGTCGGCGGTTGCGGTAAGAAAAAAGCTAACCGTACACTTAACCGAGCTTCTCAATCGACGCGTCAGCCGGGTTCTACAATCAAACCGTTATCTGTTTACGGTCCGGCACTTGAAAAAAGCCTTCAGGATAAGGATACAAAGATTTTCTGGTCAACTCCTGTTAAAGATGCACCTCTTATGACTTTGCCTGACGGAGAACCATGGCCTACCAACGAAGGCGGCGGATATTCCGGCGGATCTGTAACAGTTCAGAAGGGTCTTGCAAACTCAATGAATACAATTGCAGCGAGAACTGTTGATATGATAGGTCCATCATATTCATATGACTACATCACTAACAGATTCCATATTTCTACTCTCGATGTCCAGGATGAAAACTATGCACCTATGGCTACCGGAGCTCTTACAAACGGTGTAACAACTCTTGAAATGACATCTGCTTATCAGGCTTTCGGTAACGGCGGTTACTACTATGAGGGTTATGCATATTATAAAATTGAAGACTCTCAGGGTAACGTAATTATTGAAAAGAAACCTGATGAAACTAAAGAAGCCGCTCTGTCAGAGGATACGGCAGGAATTATGAATAAACTTCTGCAGACTGTTATGACTGAAGGCACCGGTACAACCTATAAGCTCAGCGGTATTGAATGTTTCGGCAAGACCGGTACAACTACCGAGGATAAGGACCGTTGGTTTATGGGTGGCACTCCGGAGTACGTTGCAGGCGTTTGGTATGGTTACGACATTCCTAAGGAAGTTTTCTACTATCTTTCGCCTAATCCGAGCGGTACTATCTGGAATCTCGTTATGAACAACATTTACGAGAAGAAGGGTATCAAAAAAACCGAGTTTAAGCAGCCTGACGGTATTGTTCAGTTGCAGTACAGTCCTCATAACGGCAAGATTTGTACTGGTAGTAATATGTATGGTTGGTATGATAAAGATAATCTACCCGGAACTACAACATACGTTCCACCTACTACAACAACCACAGAAACCACAAAGGCTGAAAAGACTACCAGCGCTGAAACCACTACAAGCGGTAATGCTTATACCGGTAACTATAACACTACAGCTGCAGAAACTACTCAGCAGCAGACAACCGCTGCCCCTGAAACAACTCAGGCTGCAACTTCGGCCGCACCGGCTCCAACCTCAGGCGGAGACAGTCCGGCTGATGGAGGCGGAAATGCTCAAAACAATTAATTCATTGAACGGAAAATCGAATTTCGGTTTTCCGTTCTTTTAGAAAACAGACGAAAGCGAAAGGTTGCATATATGAAACTAATGGCTATAGATTACGGAGATACTCGCACAGGCATTGCGATGTCTGATATAAAAGGTATGCTCGCATCTCCATATACGGTTATAACAGAATCTTATATGCCTAAACTTGTAACAAAGCTTATTGAGGTTATCGGTAATGAAAGACCCGATAAGATTATAATAGGACTTCCAAGAAATATGGACGGTAGCTACGGGTACCGCTGTGATGAGTGTAGGACATTAGGCGAAGCGTTAAGCGAGAAATGCGATGCTAAGATTGAATATCAGGATGAACGCCTGACTACCGTAATGGCACACAACGTTCTAAGTGAAAATAACGTTAGAGGCAAAAAACGCAAGGAAACTGTAGATGCAGTATCGGCAGTAATGATTCTGCAAAGTTATATTGACAAAAATAAGTAATTAATGATGAATTTACTCCGTATTCTTTTATATGGAGTTTACGACATTAGGTACTAAGCTTAGAATTGATTTTTCGTTTTTACTTATAATTCTCCTATCAGCAATTCTCGGAAATAATAATTTGCTATGGCTTGTTTTGTTTTCATCACTGCATGAGATGGGACACATAGTCGCTTTGCTAATATTTGGCGGCAATGTTGATGAAATAACAGTTTCCTATTATGGAATCGGTATGTGTCACAACGCGCGTCTCAGGCCTATTAAGGAAATTGTTTTCTTGTCAGCAGGCGTTATGATTAATGCCTTTTTTGCTGCTTTTAATTTGCATAGAGAGATTAATACAGCATTGTTACTTATCAATGTTTTGCCTATATATCCGCTTGACGGCGGTAGGGTGATGAATGCTTTAATTGAACTTATATTAAGCGCTGATTCTTCATACAGAATTACTAAGTTAATTTCACTAACAATATCAGCAATTATATTTGCTGTTGCAATTGTCTTCCGCAATATTTCGCTCTTAATGATAGTTTTATATATTACGTTTTATTATATAAATTTTGAGGTATTACAATGAAAAAAGAGGTTGAAAAATTACTTCAATATGTTCAGAAGCCTGCAAGGTACACCGGCGGTGAGCTTAACAGTGTTGTCAAGGATGCCGATAAGGTGGATTTGCGGTATGCTTTTTGCTTTCCTGATACATACGAAATAGGCATGAGCCACCTCGGCATGAAAATTCTTTACGGTCTTGTTAATGAGCGTGAGGACGCATGGTGTGAGCGTGTTTTTGCGCCCGATACCGATATGGAAGAACTTATGCGCAAGAACGATGTTCCACTTTATGCGCTTGAGTCGGGTGACTATATTAGAGACTTTGATATGATCGGTTTCACATTGCAGTATGAGCTTTGCTACACAAACGTGCTCAATATGCTTGATCTGGCAGGGCTTCCTGTTCTTGCAAAGGACAGAACCGACCTCACGCCGATTATCGCAGTCGGCGGACCCTGCACTTGCAATCCTGAGCCGATTTGCGATTTTGTTGACATCATCTTCCTTGGTGAAGGCGAAGAGAGCACTAACGAGGTACTTGACCTTCTCAAAGAGTGTAAGCAAAACGGCGCAACAAAGCAGGATTTTTTACTTAAGGCAAAGGACATCGCCGGCATTTATGTCCCGTCATTTTATAAAGATGAATATAATGAAGACGGCACCCTTAAGTCGCTGACACCGACAAACGGTGCACCTGCAAAGGTGAGGAAAACCGTTATTGCTGATATGAACACCGTGTATTATCCCGATAGGTTTGTCGTGCCCTTTGTCAACATCGTGTTTGACAGGGCAACAGAGGAGATTTTCAGGGGTTGTATTCGCGGGTGTCGCTTCTGCCAGGCCGGTTTTATTTACAGACCTATTCGTGAAAAAAGCGTTGAAACCATCAATAAGCAGAGTAAAGCGCTGATTGCCTCAACGGGTTACGATGAGCTATCGCTGTGCTCGCTTTCTACTTCTGACCACAGTGATGTCGACAATATGCTGAACTCGCTGATTGACTGGACTGTAGAAGATAAGATCAATTTATCTTTGCCAAGTCTGCGAGTTGATAACTTCTCTGATGAACTTGTGGACAAGCTGAACAAGGTGCGCAAAAGCGGACTTACCTTTGCGCCCGAAGCAGGCACACAAAAGCTACGCGATGTTATTAATAAGAATGTTACTGAAGATGAGGTAATTAATACTTGTAACAAGGCGTTTGACAACGGCTGGACTTCTGTTAAACTCTATTTTATGATGGGACTTCCTACGGAAACGATGGAGGACATTGAGGGTATTGCCGATCTCGGTATGAAGGTTGTGCATGCCTTTGGCAAGAATCCTAACACCAAGGGAAGCGGCGTGCAGGTGTCAATCTCCTGCGCTTCGTTCATCCCAAAGCCGTTCACTCCGTTCCAGTGGGAGCCGGAGGACACAATGGATTCGCTCAAAGCAAAGCAAAAGCACTTGCTTGAAAGCATACCGTCACGCAAAATCAAAGTATCTTTCCACGAAACGCCGACCTCGCTGCTTGAAGGCGTTCTTGCACGCGGCGACAGACGGCTCGGTAAGGTGCTTTATTCAGCGTATCAGAAGGGCTGTAAGTTTGATTCCTGGGACGACAAATTTAATTTTGACGCCTGGATGGAAGCGTTTGACGAAAACGGCATTGACCCGCTGTTTTATACGCAACGCAGGCGCGATTTCAGCGAGCTTCTGCCGTGGGATCACCTTGATTACGGTGTCAGCAGAAGGTTCCTTGAACTTGAAAATAAGCGCGCTCACGAGAATAAAACCACGCCGCACTGCCGCATAAAGTGCGCAGGCTGCGGTGCAAATATGTTAAACGGAGGTCACTGCGATGCAAGAGATTAGACTTCGTTTTTCAAAAACTGACCAGGCAAAATACATTAGCCACCTTGACACAAACCGTGTGTTTTCGAGGGCGTTTGCGCGTGCAAAAATTCCGCTTTGGTTTACCGAGGGCTTTAACCCTCATCCGTTTATGAGCTTTTCGCTTCCACTGTCCCTTGGCGTTGAGAGTCTTTGCGAAAATGTTGATATACGCATACTTGAGGACATTCCTTTTGATGAGATTAAGCGACGTATGAACGATTCGCTTCCGCAGGGAATACGTATTGTCGACGTGTACGATGACTTCATGGACAGTCACGATATTGCATACAGCGACTATGTTTATAAGTTCGAGTTCAAGGATAACGAAACAGCGCTCCAAAAGATTAAAGCTGTTCTTGACAGTGACGAAATTATGGCGCTTAAAAAGGGCAAAAAGGGCAAGCGCAGAATCCTCAAGGAAACTAATATTAAGGAATTTATTGTGTCATATAACATCTCAATTCGCGGTGATGAGGTTGTGCTCAACACACGTCTGCTTGCAGGACCTGATAAAAACCTCAACCCGTCGCTTCTGTTTGATACAATTCTTCGCCTTATTGATATGGACTTCGAGTGGAAGAGCATATCACGCATACGCCTTTTGACAAAGGATTTAAAGGAATATAAATAATGGGTAAGAACAAATATCAGAAAAACAAGTTTTTAGGCGTTACCGTCGGAGATTATTCTGTTATGAAAACAGGGAAAATAAATGTTCCGTTTTCATTCCACGATGCAAATATTATCAATGAAAATGCTGATATAAAAGAAGAAAAGGGCGAACTTTTTGTTTTGAAGTTGGATAGTGAGGGTAGTTTTTGCGCATTTGATTCTGTAGTGTTTCACGATTATGTTATTAAGCAAAATCGTCCGATTAACGATGCTTGGTGCATGTACGCCGAATTCTATCTTCTTGATAACGGAAGATATAAAGCTATTTTTAATACAGATCACAATATTGATAATCAAGAAGAGCATGAAAGCATTGATTTTATAATCGATGCAAAGAGCATTGAGTTTAAATCGGATGACTACGGAACAAAATTTCCGCCGAATCACTAAAAAACATTTGACATTATAATAACTTTGTGTTATTATATATCAGCATTTAGCCGCAGATTACTCTGTCTGCGCGTAAAATGCGAGCGTTACGCATTTTAGAGGATGGTCCAATGTCAGTCTCCTGATAAGAACATCACGTATAAATTAAGGAGGAAATAAAATGGACGCACTTAAACTTATTGCACAGGACTCCGTTAAGGATAACGCACCGAAGTTCAATATCGGTGATACCGTACGTGTTTCGGTTAATATCCGTGAGGGTTCAAGAGAAAGAATTCAGATGTTCGAGGGTACAGTAATCGCTAAGAGAGGCTCAGGCGTTTCTGAGACTTTCACCGTTCGCCGCATTTCTTACGGCGTTGGTATCGAGCGTGTATTCCCGCTTCACTCACCTAACGTTGTTGACGTTAAGGTTGTCCGCAAGGGTAAGGTTCGCCGTGCTAAGCTCTACTATCTTCGTGACAGAGTTGGTAAGGCT
>CAYZPT010000014.1:0-25588 GCA_964480285.1 uncultured Bacteroides sp. | reverse complement strand
TCAGCGAATTCGGCGGCAAGCTTTACCTTGAATTCGGCGGCAAGCTGTTTGACGACTTTCACGCTTCGCGCGTGCTTCCGGGCTTTCAGCCGGACAGTAAGCTTCAGATGCTTTTGCAGCTCAAGGACGAGGCGGAGATTGTAATTGTTATCAGCGCTGAAGATATTGAAAAATCAAAGCGCCGCGGCGACCTCGGCATTACATATGACGACGATGTTGTGCGCCTTATCGGCGAGTTCACCGAAATCGGTCTTATGGTCGGCAGTGTTGTGCTGACTAAGTTTTCACCGTCTGCAAAGACGAGGGAGTTTGAGGAAAGGCTCGGCGCACTCGGATATCCCGTATACCACCACTATAAAATTGACGGTTATCCGTCAAATATCAGCAAGATTGTGAGCGATGACGGATACGGCAAGAACGATTATATCAAGACGAGCCGCGAACTTGTTGTTGTAACCGCTCCGGGTCCCGGCAGCGGCAAAATGGCAACCTGCCTGTCACAGCTTTATCACGAAAACAAGCGCGGTATCAAGGCTGGTTACGCGAAGTTTGAGACCTTCCCTATCTGGAACATTCCGCTCAAGCACCCCGTTAATATCGCATATGAGGCGGCTACCGCTGACCTCAACGACGTTAATATGATTGACCCGTGGCACCTTGAGGCTTACGGCGTGACGACTGTCAACTACAACCGCGATGTAGAGATTTTCCCTGTTCTAAAGGCGACCTTTGACAAGATTTACGGCGAGTGCCCGTACAAGTCGCCAACCGATATGGGCGTAAATATGGCTGGCAACTGCATTATTGACGACAACGCCTGTCGCGAAGCGTCGAAACAGGAAGTTATCCGCAGATACTTTACAGCGCTTTGCCTTAATGCAAAACTGCCTATTCACAGCGAAGAGGTTTACAAGATTGAGCTGCTGATGAATCAGGCCTGCATCAGCGTGACAGACCGCGCATGCACCGTTGCCGCACGTCTTCTCGAGGAAACAACAGGCGCTCCTGCCGCTGCAATTGAGCTTAACGACGGCACCGTTATCACCGGCAAAACGAGTGAGCTGCTCGGCTGCTCATCGGCTATGCTGCTCAATGCTCTAAAGCACCTTGCAGGCATTGACGACGAAATTCTGCTGATTCTGCCCGAGGTTATCAAGCCGGTGCAGAAGCTGAAAGTCAATCACCTCGGCGGCCACAATCCACGACTGCATACGGACGAAACACTGCTCGCGCTTTCAATCTCCGCAAACACAAACGAGCACGCAGCAGCGGCACTTGCACAGCTCAAAAACCTGCGCAACACCGAATTCCATTCAACCGTTATGCTCGCACAGGTTGACGAAAGCCTGCTCAAGCGAATAGGCGTACGCGTAACCTGCGATCCTAAGACTAAGTAAAAAATGCTTCCCAATCGGGAAGCATTTTTAGTTTGCAGTTAGCAGTGTGCAGTAAGCAGATTTTATACAAGTAATAGATAGCTGACTGCTCCATAGACTGTGCAGGTCATAACAAGCACGTTTGCAACCGTGTTTGTTTTGCCGGTAATCATACGCACGATTATACCGACTGCGCTGAACAGCAAGCCGCCCCATGCAGCGATAATACGCAAGGTCATATCGGGTGCGAGCGAGGTTGCATTGATAAACGTTACAAGCACCGACAGCGCTACAGCCAGCCAGAAAAAGATGAGGTGAACACGCTCATCGCCCTTTGGTCTGAACATAAACACCGATGTTACTATGAACGAAAACACAATAACAACATAAAGAATAAACAGTGGTTGAAGCGCAAGATTATGAAGTTCCATAATTAATCCTCCTGATAATACTTATATCTTCCTTATACTTATTTCACCGCTGGTCAGCGTGGTGAGTTCTCCGTTTTCAAGACGGACAGCAAGTCCGCCGTTTTGGTCAATATATTCTGCTTTAGCCGGGGTAACAACCCCGTTTTTGATAAAGTTAATCTTTTCACCGATAATCATCGAGTGAGTGCGGTAGTAATCCATATAGTCCTTTGCAGACGACTTTGCAACAACGCACAATTCATTTGCAATCGCGGCAATGAGTTCCGCACGGCTGATGTCCGCATTAAGGCTCGCGGCATTTTCAACATCGTCGGGAAACTTAACAGTTTTAATGTTCATACCCACACCGATTATCACTGAGGTAACCGTCTGCGTTTCAAAATCCGTAACGGCTTCCGTAAGAATGCCGCAGATTTTTTTGCCGTCGAGATAAACATCGTTCACCCACTTGATTTGAGGATTTTTGTCTGTAAGCTTTTCAACAGCCCTGCAAACAGCCACAGCCGCCGCAGTAGTTATGCTCACAGTGCTGCCGAGCGACTTCATAGGGTGAAGCACAAGCGTGAGATACACACCCGTGAGCGCAGGCGAATAAAAGCTCTTACCCTGCCTGCCCCTGCCGCCGGTCTGCTCGTTTGCGGTTACAAGGAATGTATTTGTTTTACCTGTGCCCAGCAGACGCTTTGCTTCGTTATTAGTTGAGTCGACAGTCGGGTAATACAGCACCTCAACATCGTTTTTAAGGTGTGCAGCTACAAGCTCAGGTGTGATAATATCATTATCCGTACCAAGAACGTATCCCCTGTTTGTCACCGCTTCAATCGAATAGCCCTCTGCGCGCAGTGCCTTAATTGCCTTCCAGACTGCTGCACGGCTGATACCGAGCTTTGATGCAACCGCTTCGCCGCTTATATAGTCGTTTGCGCTTGCAATCAGCAGACTTAAAACTTGGTTCTTCGTGCTCATCTTCTTATGTAAAAAACTGCGAGAGTTCCGGGGCCGCAGTGCGATGAAATTGTGCAACCTGCGTCAGCATAAATAACCTCTGCAAACCTGCCGTTGCCCTCTACAAGACCTTTGATGAAAGCCATCGTCTGCGGTGCAATCCCGCCGCTGTCAGCAATGACAATGCGCGAGGTGTCAAGCTTGTTTTCATCAAGTCTGTCATTAACATACTGCTTGTATACCGCGTCCATTTTGCCGCGGTATTTTTTTGCAACAACCATAGCGCCGTCACTGTTAACCTCGATACCGGGCTTTATACCAAGCACATTTGCACCGAAGCGCGCAACACCGGAACATCTGCCGCCCTTGTGCAGATATTCAAGTGAATTAATCACAAATGTCGCGCTGACTTTCGGCACAAGTTTTGTAACCTTATCTGCAATCTTTTTTGCGTCCATACCCTTGTCGCGAAAATCGCAGGCTTTAAGAACAAGCAAGCCCATCGCCGTACACAGCGACTTTGAATCAACGACATATACGTCGTCAAAATCTTCGGCAGCAATGCATGCATTCTGATATGTTGAGGAAATGGCTGATGACAGGCTGATGTGCACAATCTTTTTGCCCTCGCTGACTGCGCGTTCAAAAACTTCATAGTAGCGATTCGGCGGCACTGCAGCCGTTTTCGGCAGAATACTGTGCTCTGCAACATAATTATAAATGTCATCGGGCATTACGTCAACGCCGTCAAGATGCTCTTCATCGCCAAGTAAAATTGACAGCGGCACAATCTCAACTCCGCGCTCCGCCACAATATCCGCAGGGAGATCGCAGGTTGAGTCCGCCGTAATCAATATATCATATTCTGCTGCCATAACAAACCTCTGTTTATGTATTATTTTGAGCCGTAGTTAATTTCAATTGTGCTGATTTCGTCCCTTGAATACGTTCTGTCAAAAGCGATTCTGATCACCTGTGCACCGTTTACTTCCATAATCGTCGCGGTATATGCAATATCAACGCCGTTTTTGCTGCCGCTGTTAATAATTACAGAATACTCACCCTCGCCGTAAACACCGTTGTCAAACGAGAATCCGGCCTTTGCTGTCAACTGAACATATGATTCAGTGATGATTACATCCTGAATATTCTTAATGTCGGTTTCTTCCTCGGCAAGCGAAATGGTCTGTTCAAACACATCTGCTTTGAAGTCCGGCTTGTACTTAATCCAATCAATCACTTTATTGTTGCCATCCGGCTGCTTAAAGGAATTGTGCTCTGTATAATTCCATTTTTCGGCACTGCTTTTTGTCGGATCTGCAACACGGTATTTTTCAACAGGTTTAAAGTTCATCGACTTTGGTTTTACAATAAAGCCTTTCTCCCGGTCGAGCGCAAGTTTGAAGTTGATGTTGCCGATTGTCTGAACATCTTCGGAATCCTTGTAATTAATATTAACCTCAACCTTGATACAGATTTCTTTGTTTTTATCTACAGTGTAAACACCCTTGCCCTTTGTCCAGCTCATAAACGTCATATACTCATTGCCGTTTTGCAGCGCGCGGGCGTAACCGTTAAATCCGCTTTTGGCGATACCGGTTTTACTGTCATAAGCAATTGTCTGGCTCTTACTGTCCATTGACACCTGGATTATCTTTTTGCAGGATTTAAGCTGACCGACTTCCTCGCGGATCTGATTGTTAAGGATATCTTCCCAGATTGTCTGATTTGCACAGTAAACATCATATTTTGAAACGTGCGACTTTTTGATAACCGGCTTGAGAAGGTAAACATCGTATGTATACTCGCCTGTTGTCTTATCCTCCGCACTTACCGCTCTGATAAGTAGCTCATCTGTACCGTCATTATCGTAATCGGTCAGATACATCTTCGGAGTCTCTGCGTCAATCAGACCGCTCCAGTTATCAAACTCGTATTCATCCTTGCCATGAGTGAGTATTACACCGGTGCTGCCCTTGTACAGCTTGTAGTCGTCAAGCGAGGTGAGTAGTTTCTTGTTCGCATTTTTTTCCGTTGCAGGCTGTTGTGATACAGTTGTTAACTTTACTGTGTTCTGCTGCTGTTCAAACGGATTGCCGTTTGTGTAGTAGTAAATACCGAACACCACGCCAACAGCGAGTACCAGTGTAAATAGAATTCTGAAAAAATACTTCATTAGTTTTCCCTGAACTTATCCTTGTAGTTAAATTCGTGTTTTTTGCCTTTAATTATGTGATAGCATTTTCCGCTTGCAAGCGAGAAAATGGGTCTGTCGTGTTTAAGTGAATCCGAATAAACATCAACAACTTTGATTTCATCGTTGTGAAACTCGTCAAAAAGCCTACACACCTTTTCTTCTCCGCGGCAGTTTTCACCGATAATCACACCAGTTTTAGGGTTATGGCGCGTGCATATCAGCCTGTCAAAACCGAGCCTACGATCAATCTCCTCAAGCAGGAAATCAGGGCTTGCGCTGATTACAACGCTGTACCGCTCCCGCTCCTTAAACCATGGATGCACCTGCTTTTCGTGCCTGTTCCAGAATCCTTTGACCGCTTTTTCCTTCGGAATCATAGGCAGGAACATAAAGCAGCTTTGCTTGAACTGCGTAAATGTGATGACGCGCAGCAGCATAAGCAGCAACCCGACAAGTACCACAGGCATCCACAGTATACACCACGGATAGTGGATGATGCAGTAACCCACAAACAGTGATCCGCTGTCAAACGGCACTATCGTTTTATCAAAATCGTAAATATCTATTTCCATATTTTTTATACAGCGTGTATAATTACACTTCCTTTTCGTCAAACGAGAAGGTGATTTTTTTATTACTCTTAAATTGCGTGAGCTTGACTCCTGCGGAGTCGAGCATCTTTTTACTTGCAATTACGCCAGGTGTGTTTGCGTATTTGTCAGAGATGTATACCACCTCTTTTATTCCGCTCTGTATAATCGCCTTGGCGCACTCGTTGCACGGAAACAGTGCCACAAAAATGCGTGAGCCGCGCAAATCCTGCCCGCCAGAATTAAGTATTGCATTGAGCTCTGCGTGGCAGACAAACGGATACTTTGTGTCGTTCGGCTCTGCAGCGTTCCTCTCCCACGGGAAATCGTCGTCGCTGCAGCCGCGCGGAAATCCGTTGTAGCCAACGCTCATAATCTTATTATCGTCGCTGACTATGCAGGCGCCTACCTGCGTACTCGGGTCCTTGCTGCGCATAGACGACAGCAGCGAAACACCCATAAAATATTCATCCCACGAAATATAATCATCTCTTTTTGGCATAACAGTTACCTCTTAAAATACATTAAGTGCGCTGACAAAATCATCAAGCTCGGGTGCTTCAATTTCCTCAACCCTGCCCTCGTCAACAAGCTTTGCGTTTGCAGGATCAATCGGCAGTTTTGCAAGAACAGGCAGATTAAGCTCCGCCGCGGTTTCATCAATCTGTGATTCGCCGAAAATGCTGTGCTTTTTGCCGCAGTCGGGGCACACGAAATAGCTCATATTCTCAATGAGACCAAGCACAGGCACATTCATCATCTCCGCCATATTATAAGCCTTGCTGACAATCATTTTAACAAGATCCTGCGGTGTGGAAACAATAACAATTCCGTCAACCGGAAGTGACTGGAACACTGTCAGCGCAACGTCGCCCGTTCCGGGAGGCATATCAACAAACAGAATGTCAAGGTCACCCCAGTTTACATCCGTCCAGAACTGCTGAATCATACCGCTGATAACAGGACCGCGCCATACGACAGGTGCGTTGACATCCTCAAGCAGCAGGTTAACGCTCATCATCTTAACACCGGTCTTTGTAACAGTCGGAAGAAGTCCGGTATTGTCTTGCATTGCACGACTTGTGATGCCGAATGACTTTGGCACTGAAGGTCCGGTAACATCCGCATCAAGAATACCGACATTAAGCCCTGCCTTTTGGCACTTTGCCGCAAGCAGACAGCTTACAAGACTTTTGCCTACGCCGCCCTTGCCTGATACAACGCCGATAACCCTTTTGATATCTGAATGTTCGTTCATTGGTTGCAGAAAGCTCTCCTGCCTCGATCCGCAGTCGGCGCTGCAGGTTGAACAATCGTGTGTACATTCGCTCATATTCTTATCTCCTATATTTTCGTAGTTTTTTACTCGTAATTCCTTATTAATGCGATTACCTTACCGAGCACAGCAAGCTCGTCAACAATAATAGGTTCGTAATTATCATTCTCCGGCTGCAGGCGAAAATGCCCGTCCTCCTTGTAAAAGCGCTTAACCGTCGCCTCGTCGTCTAAAAGCGCAACAACAATCTCGCCATTCTCGGCAACAGGTGTTTTTTCAACAATCACGAGGTCGCCGTTTTCTATAGACGCGTTAATCATGGAATCGCCCCTGACGCGAAGCGCAAACAGCTCCCTGCCGCCGGCATTTATCGGCACGGGGATATAATCCTCAATGCTCTCAATCGCGAGTATCGGCTGACCTGCGGTAACAGTACCGACAAGAGGTACATACTGCGCGCGTTTGCTCCTGCCCGAAATTGTAAGCGAGCGTTTTTGGTTAGCGTCTCCGCGCTGAATGTAGCCATCTTCCTCAAGCGCCTTGATGTGATACTGCACCGTGGAAGTTGACTTTACACCGACTGCAGCGCATATCTCACGTACGGACGGCGCATAACCGTTCTGGTCAATAGTATCACGAATATAGTCAAAAACTTTTTTACGGGTTTTGCTCATCTTTTCCACAAACCGCACCCCATCTAGAATAATATTTATAATATATTATCATTTATATCCCGCTTTGTCAAACAAATGTGCAGGATTAAATTGAATGAATTAAAAAATCATAAAAAGTGTTGACATTTAGGTAATAATAAGATATAATCTTGCTTGCAATTTGATATGGCTTTATAGCTCAGTTGGCTAGAGCATGCGGTTCATACCCGCAGTGTCACTGGTTCGAATCCAGTTAAAGCCACCAACGGCCCGGTGGTCAAGAGGTTAAGACACCGCCCTTTCACGGCGGTAACACGGGTTCAATTCCCGTCCGGGTCACCACAGACAGCAACGTCAGAAATGATGTTGCTGTTTTTTTGTTTGAAGTGCATCAAACGCTGTCGTAGCAAGGAATACAGCTTTTTTCTTACCCTTCCGAACAAAGCTTCTAATGTAGTCAAATTTGCAAAAGATGTTGTCCTTTATCAGAAAAAAGTGCCCACAAAATAATGATTGTGGTCACTTTTTGGTCGCTTGCCCCATATTGATTAGTCTAGGGTGCGAAGGTAGCGTGTTCATCCAAGATTTTCTTGTAGTGTTATTCTGTTCTATTATCACAGACGTAATAGGATTCAAAAAAGCACCCATAAATCTATGGGCGCTTTCTGTTATTGAAGATATGCTTCGATATTCTTGTTGCTAATCCGCCTTATGCAGTAAAGGACTTCAAGCAACATCTTCTTTTGAAAAAGATATGTTGGATTTTTCAAGAAGCACATTCAACAAAGCAATTAGAACACAAGGCAATAGAAAAATAAGTATTGTTAGTAAGTATGAGTTAGTCGAATTGAAGAGAGTTTCATTAAAAATCACATTATTTATGATTATAAGAAACTGTACTTTTTAAATTTTGTATGATATAATAAAAATATATAAAAATTATTTTAACCGTAAAAACTGCCCCCATACAACATTAATTGCAGGTGTCTGTATGAAAAAAGCAAGATCAAAAAGAATAACGGCAAGTATTCTGGCAGCAGTGCTGGCAGTTCTGTTTGTTATGCCTGTATATGCTGAACAGGAAAACAACGACACGCCACGGCAGTTTGTTGACTGCTTTTTACCTATGCCTGTTATCGGCAACTTGTCATCAGATGCCTGGGGCGCAGATTTAGTCGGCGCCCGTGACCAGCAGAACGGACTTGAGGATCCGACGCTTGAAAACTATGAGTACTGGGACGGCGGAATATTCAAAAATGAACAAAACGGAAAGTACTATATGTTCGGCAGCCGCTGGGATCAGGCGGGCGGTCACTGGGGCAATGATGAGGCACCCGGCTGGCAGGGATCTGTAGCAATTTACGCTACAAGCGACAACCTGTACGGTCCGTACGAGGACCAGGGAATGCTTTGGGCTGACTGGTGCGAAGGCGCCGGACACAATGTATTTCCGTTTAAGATTTCAGAAAGCGATACGCTCTACGCACAGGGCTACCGCTACGCAATATCAATAAGTGATACGGGGCTTCACAGCGAAACTGCAAACGGCACGCTACATATTTCAAAGAGTCTTGACGGTCCGTGGGAGCTGATTGACAACGGAAACGGCGGCAAACTGAATGTTACGGGCGGCAGCTTTTCGCTGTCAAATATAAGCATCTGCGTGCGCGAGGACGGAATGTACGAAACCGTTAACCGCGACGGTGATATTGCAACCGCTGATTCACTTACAGGTGTATGGCAACTTCAGAAAAAGAGCATCTGGGAATCTGTCGGCGCACTGCCGCAGGGCAATCTTGAGGACCCTGTTATCTGGTATGCCGACGGCAAATATCATATTATTGTTAACAAGTGGGACGCAATGACCGCTTACTATCTTGTGTCCGAAGACGGTATCAACGGATGGAAACGCACGAAAGGAATTGCCTACTCCCCTTCAAAGGATTTTTTGCGGTACGAGGACGGCACATATAACCGTTGGCACAAGCTCGAGCGCCCGAATATTTATATGGAAAACGGCGTTATCAGGGCAATGACTTTCGGCGTTGTTGATGATGTTAAGGAAAACGATCTGGGCAATGATCAACACGGCAGTAAAGTTATTGTGGTGCCGTTTGACGGCGAAGCTCTGCAAAGACTTGACAGTGAAACTGATACCGATGAGCGCACTGGGGCAATATGTAAAGAGGACGCCCACACGCAGTCGTGGGACAGCGAAGCAGATGCGAATTACGGCACTGAAAGCATAATGAGCATACAAAAGGATCCCGATTACGAGAGCAGCAATATGGGCTCATTCGGTCAGGGCAGCCGACCGAGTCAGTGGTATGACAGCAAAATCGCATATCTCAAATACAATATTGACGAGCTTGTCGGTAACAGTAATACGGTCGAAAACGCCGAACTTTCGCTGATTTACACAGGTCGTACGGCGGGCAACGCAAGCAACATTACACTTCAGGCGGCGGTCGCGGACTCAAATTGGAGCGAGAGTGAACTCAACTGGAACAATCAGCCCGATATTGACACTGCCTTAATTGCAGAAAGCGACACATTCAGCGCGTCGAAAAATGATTTTGAAGTTAATATTGATGTTACGGATATTGTCAATCAGTTTTTGAACGGAGCTCACGGTGACAGTATCACCTTTGCAATAAGTATTGAGCAAACCGGCACGCGCATAGGTATTGCCTCACGTGAAATGGGCGACGAATGGGCACCGCGACTGACTGTAAAAACCGCAAATGAAACTGAAACATCAATTGAAAACTTCGAAAACAAAATGAACGGCAAAGTATATACGGGTATGCACACTGCATATCTGGAGTACCTGAAAGCTGTTAATGGTGAGAAAAACTATCTGCTCTATGCATCTGCAAATATGAAAGAGTGGAACAGCTATTCATTTGGCACTGCATCTACTGCTGCCGACGGCACATACAAGCGCTCATCGTTGCAGAATAATGACGAGATGAAAAACGTTCTGTACACTTACGGTGTAGGCAACAGCGCTCCGTTTGACCAGGGCACTAATATAAAATACACATCGGGACTTATTAGTTATAACTCCGAGATTTACGCAAACTACGGCGCAATTGTATTTATCAATAACGGCGGCGAAATGACTTGCCCCGTGAACACGGTTTTCCACAACGGCGGAGCAAACTCAAACAGGCTGAGATATATAAAAATCAACAATAACAGCGACTTTTATCTTAACAAAAACTGGTCGGGATATGTTACCGATTATATCAACCACACCTACCAGACGATATTCAACCGCACACTCGGCTATGACGACTGGTCGGAGATGGAAACACCCGGCAAGAACACCTATACCACTTTCACCAATACCCTGCACTGTACGCTTAAACCGAACGGATTTGTATCCGCACCGCAGTACATCACCTTCCTTGCAGAAAACAACAAGGACAACAAGGGAAACGTAACAGGCTCGGCACCGGTTTATGTGGTAAATTACGAATACTATATAAATGCTGTTCCTCAAATGAACTACGATGTCAGCAATTATCGCCACGGCGGACTTGAGAATGTACTGAAAGCATACGACGATGCAATTAAATATAACCCTTATACGGAGTTTAACTGCACAACTGACCTTGACGTAAATTCGGCTGTTGCAAATGTTGAAGCAACAATGCAAAGCAATATAAACGCTATTAACAATGCTTCTGTTATCAGCGATGAGGAACAGCCTGAAAGTGCGCACATTTACTTCGGTTACAGCGCGCAAGCTCCTGCAACCTGCACAGTCTGTGGTCACAGCGTTGGTTATATTGCGGACAACAGTGCGCTTATTGCCGCAATTAACAAAACAAAGGCTCTGCCGGAATACGACTACACGCCCGAATCCTACAGCGCATTGATTAATGCGGTAAACGAGTACGACAAGTGGACTGTCAGCCCTGCTCCGCAGGATGAAATTGACAGTGCGGTTACCGAAATCCTGACTAAAATCAGCGAGCTAAGACCTTATCTTAAGCTGACAGTTGAGGGCGACGGTGGCGCTGTAAATGTTTCATACGGTAGCATAAGCGGCAACTACGGCACATACAAAACCGTTTTCGGCGACAGGATTACACTGACGGCAACACCTGACAAGAGCCACAACTTTGCTTATTGGTTTGATACAGTATCACAGCGCGTGATGTCAAAAAATGCAAATTACAGCTTTGTCATCACTTCTAACACAGCTATTAAAGCTGTATTCGTCGGTTGGAATTCTGCAACGCTGACCTTTATGAATTCAAGCGGTTTTGTCTGCGAAAAAATCACAAAAACACCTGCCGAATGGCTTGAAACCGAGTCACTCGAAGATCTGCTGCCCGCGCTCCCGTATGAGTACGGCGGTACAAACGGCAGATGGGATTATGACAACGCAGAGGTGCTGCAAAAGCTCAGATCAGGTGAAAACGCTACAATCACAGCTGTGTTTGATAACAGCGCAACGCTGCCCGAGATTCCTGTTCCTGCCGACGGCACACCGGCACTGACCCTGACATATCAGTTTGACGAAGAAAACAGCGTGGGCACTTTCATAATGGCGGCGGGAATTCCCGAGAATTGCGAGATTGAATCAGTCGGCATTGCGTTTTACAATAAAAAAGCCGCGAACTTTGATCCGCGTGAATTTGATCTTAATATCAATAACAAAACATTGACCTCGAAATTTGAACCGTCAGATGAGAGCAACCGCTACATTGTTGACCTTATGCATATGACCGATAAATATAACTGGGCTGTTAAAGGATATGTCACATATTATGACGGCGGTGAACTCAGAATTGCCTATACGAACCAGATTAACATAATCAACCGAAACGCGGTATAACAACAAACAGACAAAAAGTGCAACAGGCTTATGCCTGCTGCACTTTTGTTTTACTGATTAATCATAGTCATAATAGTTAAGACCCTGATCAGAATAATCACTGTATTTTCTCTTGCCGTTAACAGTTTTATACCATCTGATCTGAACATAGCCAACATTGCCCATCCACTTTGTGAGCGATGTTCTGTTGCCGCCCTTAAGTGTTATCGTGCGTCTGTCATCTCCGTTGGTACGCTGATTATAAAGAATCTGATAACCCTCGGCACCCTTTACAGCTTTCCATGTCATTTTAAGCTTTAATGCAGAGTGATGTTGATCAACAACCTGACCTTTAAAACCGGTAACCTGCCTTATTATTCTGACTTTTGTAGTTCTGATATTGCTCCACTTGCCGTAAACGGTTCTGCCGTTTCTGGTTCTGTAAGCGCGAACTCTGGCTGCCCAGTAATAAAGCTCAATGTTATAATTATCTTTGATTTTAAAAGTGGTCTTTTTCGCGCCTTTGACCCTTCTGGTGGTGTGCCATACGTAATGTCCGCCGTAATCTCCGTCGCTTAATTTAATCTGATAGCCGGTTACACCCTTTTGCGCTTTCCACTTGAGTTGCAGAACTGCAGTTTTTGTGAATCTGTCAACCGTTGTTACCGCAGATGTAATCTGAACCTTTTTCGGTGCTGCAGCCTCTGCTGTAAAACCTGCAGAAAAAACGCTTACAAGCATTACCGCTGCAAGACATAAACTAATTACCTTTTTCATAAGTACTCCTTTCGTTTAATCGGCTTGTTTTGTCTGTTATATTATACTAAAAATACAGGCCTGTGTCAATAAAACAAAACGACTGCCGGGCGAGGCGCCTTTACAGCCGTTTTGATTTTATTTAGAAAATACACCGGTGATTGATGTGTCCGCCATAAAGGTATTGGCATTATAAAGCCAGAGCACATCGGTTACGCCTTCTTTTTTTATCACCTGTTCAATATCGCCGGAATAGTAGCGCGGGTCAACCATAATAACGCTTTTGAAATACGGGTACAGCATCGGCACAAAACAGTTTGCATAAGAATCCTTTACAACCATCAGTACGCGGTCAGATTTAAGCGTGGTTTCAATATTAACCTGCGAATAGTTACCGCCGAAGAAAACTTCATACTTATTCTTCTGACTGAGCTTTGAAGAATCAAACATTGAAGCACTTGTCTTCTGTTCGCTGACATAAGTTACAGCGTACTTAATCTTGGTTTTTGGAACGGTTACACTGATTGTGTCCTTTGCGTTAAACAGCCCCATTGTGGACGACAGCGTGCCCTGAAAACTGTTTGTAACAGGATACGTTTCATACTTTGTACCGGAAGTGTTAAGCTTCATCGTTTTTGCAACCTGCTTAAAGGCAAGCCCTGCCGCCTCGGTTGTCCAGTGGTGATCGGTGCGATAGTAAAGCTGAGTGCTTGCGCCTGCCTTTGAAAACGGCGTGCAGATGTCCACAGTCTTAATCTTACTGTCAAGTTCGGAATATACCTTTTTTATCTCCTCGGTCTGGTTAACGCTACGCGCCTGCCGCGGCATATATTCGGAAAGTATCTCGCTTGAATTCGGTACAATCGCCATATACGATTTAATATCCGGATGGGAACCGGTAAACGAATTAATGGCATCGACAGCCTTCTTTGTAGTATCTTTACTGTAGCTGACCGGCTTTTCAAAAATGTAATGGTCTTTGCCGATATATGCACCGTTAATCTCACGCTTACCGCAGAACACATCAATTGCTGTGCGTACTTTTACAAGCGCGCTCCTGCCGACAAACTGATCGGAAAGATAGTTCTCTGTATCCTGCATAAACTTACCGCTCGCCACTGCAGTCATACTGAACTTGGGCTTTTGTGCGAGGTTGCGGTTTTCATTTTCGCTGAATTTCTGCGTTTCGCCAAACAGCGTAAGCCCGCTAACCGACACAATTACCAGCACAAGAATTACTGCCGCAATAACATTGCACAGATTTGCAAAAGCCGATTTCTTGTCCTGCTTTTTTTCCTTTTTCTCGCTGTTTTCACGCGGTGCAGGCTCTTCCCTTTCGACATCTCTGACCCTATTCGGTTCTCTGGCTTTTTTCGGCTCCCTGACCTTTCTGGGCTCCCTTGCTTTTTTGTCCTTTTTCGGTTCTCTTTTTGTCCGGGACTTTGCAGGCGGATCAAGAGGCTCAGCCGGGCGCCGCGGTCTGTTACGCTCAGCGTGATTGCTCGCTTCAAACTGGCTAATAAGCTCATTTATGTCGTTAATATCAAGTTGTTGTTTATCAAAATCTGTCATAATCAGAACCTGAAGTATAAGAATGGGTTGTAAGTTTCACTGATCATAAATATTATGCACACTACAAGCAGCAGCGGTATAGCGATAACCCGCATTTTACTGACTGTTTTATCCGGAAGTCGCTCTGCAAGTTTTTTGTAAACAGGAGTAGCGCAGAATATTCCGATAATAATCGGCAGCCAGTTTGATGACAGCAGATATGCCGCCTGCGAATCAACAAATCCGCCACCCGTGCCGAACATCGCGCCTATGTAATTCACGGCATCCGTAAGCGTTGGAGCTGAGAAGAATACCCAGCCTAGCATTACAATAACCATAGTCAGAATGTGCCTGAGCGCTGCGGGCATTTTTTCAATAAGACTGCCGAAAACATATTTTTCAAGTATCAGCAGAATGCCGTAATAAACACCCCACATAATGAAGTTCCATGCTGCGCCGTGCCAAAGACCCGTGAGCAGCCACACAACCATAAGGTTAAATATAACCCTCGGTGTTTTGCATCGGTTGCCGCCGAGCGGAATATAAACATATTCTCTGAACCACGTTGACAGCGATATATGCCATCTGCGCCAGAAATCAGTAACGCTGTCTGCGATGTAGGGATAATTGAAGTTTTCTACAAACTTAAATCCGAACATCCTGCCGAGACCGATCGCCATATCGGAATAACCGCTGAAATCAAAGTAAATCTGAAGCGTATAGCAAATAATTCCTATCCAAGCAGTAAGCAGGCTTGTCTGCTCAATTTCAAGCTCCTGAATGCCGGAATACACCGCGCCGAGCGTGTTGGCAAGAATAAGCTTTTTGCCCAGACCAATGGTAAATCGCGTAATTCCTTCGGCAAACTTATTAAGCGACTCTTTCCGGTGCTGTAACTGATTCTCAATATCGGTATACCGTACAATAGGTCCGGCAATAAGCTGCGGAAACAGCGAAATATAAAGCGCAAACGCAAATATATTATTCTGCACCTTGACCTTACCGCGATACAGATCAATGACGTAAGACATTATCTGGAAGGTATAAAACGATATACCTATAGGAAGCGCAAGCTGCGGTACGCGGATTTGCGAGTGAAACAGCGCATTAACATTGTCAACAAGGAATCCGAAATACTTAAAGAATCCCAGAACTGCGATGTTAAACACAATTGACAGAATAAACTTGCGTTTTGCCATTGCTTCATTGCCGGTTTCCCTTGCGTGGTCAATATCCTTACCGATAACAAAGTTAAACAATATACTGATAATCATCAGGATAATGTAAACCGGCTCGCCCCATGCATAAAAAATAAGGCTTGCGATAAGAAGTATTACATTTTTAACGTTGATGTTTTTTGTTACAGAGCCGAGCAGGTAATACAGTATTACCGTAACCGGCATAAACAAAATCAAAAAGGTTGATGAACTGAATACCATTTTTGTTCCTTTATTCTGTAGTCAGAAAGACTGAGTTATAATGCTTTTTTAAACGCGTGATAAACGTCGTCTGCATTCTTTGCAGTGCAGTAAAACACGGTGTTGCCGCTCGTTTCAATAACACTGTTTTCCAACAGGTCATATTGATCGGGCGCATACGATTTAAACAGTGCCTTTTGTTTTTCCACCCGCTTTTCAACTGCGGATTTGAATTCCTGTGCGTCTGCTTCGTCATTAAGCTTAACAACCAGCATTTCAGACACATTCATAACGTTTTCGTAATCGTAATAGACTATTCCCTCTGCTTTTTCGCGGTCAAACTCGAATACCGTTCCGGCAACAGCGGCTGTCTTTTTTGTCATTTTTGACACATCAAGAACCTTTGCTGCAGGGGCGGCAATCTGTTCGGCGCTTTTATTTGTGCCGCCTGAGTTAACCACCATCAGCACAATTATAAATACCAGCAGTGCCGCAACGCAGATAATCTCTGCAACGGAATATTTATCATGCTTTTTCTTTTCGTTTTTATGTGTATTACCCAACATCAGCACCTACCTTATCAAGAATAAACGGCAGATACTCCTCGGTATAGTAGAGCTTTACGGGGTGCATACCGTCTGCGTCAAAATAGTGTTCGTCTTTCGACGTCCACAATTCTTTTTGTTCAATATAGGTGACATTGAGCCTCTTTGCCATTTTTTTAATGCAGGAATTATAGTAAGCAATGTTCTGATATTTTGTCTCGACAGATGCAAGGTGTTTGGTAACCGGCAGAATTGCGTCAACGTAAATCTTAGCCTTGGGCAACTTTTTCTTAAGGGTTTTGATTTGTTTCTCATAATTGTTGATAAACGGTGCCGCATACGACTTGCCCTCAATCAGATTGGCTCCAAAATGCAGAACTATAACCTTAGGGTTCATCTTGACGATATTCTTCATTTCTCTGCCTATGTACTCGGTGTTTGCGCCGATTTCGCCCAATGCCTGATCAGGGTCAAGAACGTTAAACTCGTTCATCGCCTGAATAATACTGTCGCCGACAATGAGAATACCCTTAAACGCCGGTCTGAAGTTATCATCCTTAACTGTCTGACGGGCGTTAGTATTACTCTCGGTTCTGGTATATGATTTCTGAACCGCCCTTACTTCTTCCGCCGCCTTATTGCCGTCAACACTTTCCATTGCAGCAAGATATTCTACACCTTTTTTGGTGTCCACTTCCTGTGCATTTTTCGGAAATACTACAATGAAAAAGCGAAAAAACATAATACCGGTGATTATCGCCAGTAAAAATGAAAGTATTTGTTTTGGTTGTATTTTGCTGATATTCATAACAGTCTCCCTGCTGCTCATGCGCAACTTAACCGTTGCACGCTACAGTAAATATGCGCTGTAGCCTCGCTGATAAAATATTAAAAATATAATATTATACTGATTTTATGTCAACGACATTCTAACACATACAACCTCACTTTTCAATCACTGATTTGTCTTTTTTTAGATATAACAGCCGCTTTTTGTCTTTATATCGTGTATGATTACGTCGTGCTTGCGCAAATCACTTGCAAAAAAAGAAGAAACAGACTATAATAAAAACGGAGTTGATATTATGAAAAAAGATAAAAAATCCTGCTTAATAATAAAAATCGTTGCAGGCTTTTTATGTGCCATATTTGTGCTTGTTGCCGCAGTCGGCGCTGCTGATTTCTGCTACTATTCAAAATACAAAAAAAGCACTGAGAGCTTTGATGTTTCAAAGGTAAAATCAAGTGGCACAATCAATATTATGAGCGTAAATGTGCGCACCTGGAGCCCGACTGATACGGGCAAAAAAAGCTGGTTTTACCGCGCGGATTTAATAGTAAAAAACATTGCGTCCGTTGAGCCGGATATTATCGGCTTTCAGGAGGTTACGCGTATGCACTACCGTTTCCTCACAAAAGCGCTCAAGGGCTACGACAACATATTGCAGTACCGCGACAACAGCAAGCTGAGCGAGGGTTGCCCTGTGTTTTACAACACGAGCCGCTTTGATCTGAAAGACAAAGGCTCTTTCTGGCTTAGCGAAACGCCCGACAAAATGAGCAAAGACTGGGGCGCTGCGTGCTACCGTATATGCTCTTACGTTATTCTTACTGATAAGACCACTGACAAAGATCTGGTTGTGTTTAACACACACCTTGACCATGTGAGTGATGAGGCGCGGATTAACGGCATTAAGGTTGTGCTTGAAAAAATCAAGCAGTTCGGTGCATTACCGAGCATTATAATGGGCGACTTCAACGCTGACGAAAGCAGCTCAACCTACAAAGCTGCAACGGAAATGTTCCTTGACGCAAAATACCAGACCGTAAATACGCAGAAGGGCTGCACATACCAGGCGTTCGGCAAGGCGCTTGACAGAGAGAACATTGACTACTTTATGATTTCCAAAACAGGAATCAAGGTCAGCGAATACAGGATAATTGACACAACATACGACGGCGTTTATCCGAGCGACCATTTTTCAATAGCGGTTAAAATCATAATTGAAACATAAAAAGATTGTTCAGAGCACTAAGCTCTGAACAATCTTTATTTTATGCAACAGAAAGTGATGTTGCCGTTCCGTTTTTAACATTTACAAATAGCCACTGCGTATTTTCCGAAATGCGTTCGTTATAAAACTCTTCAAAGGTAACATTGGTGTCGCCGTTAAACAGGCTTGTACCGGCAGGTACCCTGATAGTTATCGGCATTTCAGTTCTGTAATCGGATGAAGCAGCCTCAAAATATGTAAGAGAATAGTCTTCATTTTTTGAGCCGCGATATAATACGGGATAGCCGGTTATATTTTTTGATGTAACTGTTCTTCCTGTTTTGCTGTTGTGCTTTTTAACTTTTACAGTATCAAGTCCCGCACTGCAGTATCCCGTGCTGTCTTTATCAATGTATGTGATTTTATAAGTGTCCGTTTGCGTTACTGTCGACGATGATTTATACGTTACAGAGAATACGGATCCCTTGCGGTAATAATTGCCGAGACCGTTGCGGATTGTAATCGGATTTGCCTTTGATGTTTTTACAATATAAGTGTCGGTACTGTAATCATACGAAATCCTTTGAGGATTGAACTCAACGCGCAAATCTCCGCTTATAGCGTCCTTCCTCATAGACGATAAACGGCATTTTTTTGCTGAGCTGAAGGCACCGCATGCCTTTTTCTTTTTTACCTTTTTAAATGCACGGAGTTTGAAATAATACGTCTTTTTCGGGCTTAAATTGCTAACCGTACAACGGCAACCTTTTACTGTTTTAAGGCGCTTGTAGCTTTTGTTGTTTGTGCTGTAAAAAATATCATAACCGCTGACGCCCGCCTGGGGAATCCAGTATATTCCTACAGATTTGTTGCTGCGTTTAATCAACTCAACATTTTTCACCTTATCAGCTTTCGGCGTGCAAGCCTTTACTTTTGAAAAACGCTTGGTATTGCCTTTATATGCGGCAACCTTAAAATAATATCTTTTTCCCGATGTGAGATTTGAAACAAGCGCGCGGGTTGCCTTGGTTGTTCTTATCTTTTTGTAACCGCTGTTCTTTTTTGTGGAACGGTAAAGATAATATCCCTTTGCTTTCGGTGTTTTTGACCAGTATACGGCTACCTGCGTCGGAGACGCCACCTGTGCGGTGATTTTTTTAGGTGCGGTTAAACCCGCCGCATACGTTACAACGTTGAAACTGTTTATTGTTGTTATAAGCATTAACACTGCAATAAACATACAAATGATCTTTTTAGTTTTCATAATTATACCCTCCTCTTTATGCATTATAACATATCTTTGAGCACTTGACAAATATTAAAATAATTTATACAATATAAAAAAATTGTGGAGATAATTATGGCAGATTTTAAAGTAATTGAGATTAAAAAATCGGTATTTGAAAATAACGACCGCGAAGCAGATAAGCTGCGCGAAGAGCTTAAAAAGAACAAAACGTTCCTGCTCAACCTTATGTCGTCGCCGGGCAGCGGTAAAACAACCACACTCAGGCAGACTATTGCAAAACTTAAGGATGAGTATAAAATGGGCGTTATGGAGGCAGATATTGACAGCGACGTTGACGCAAAAACAATTGCTGAAACAGGCGTACAGTCAATACAGTTGCACACCGGCGGTATGTGCCACCTTGACGCAGGAATGACAAAGCAGGGGCTTGATAACATTGAAGCAAATGAGTTTGATTTCATTGTACTTGAAAATGTGGGCAACCTTGTCTGCCCCGCCGAATTTGATACCGGCGCAATCAAAAATGCAATGATACTTTCTGTTCCCGAAGGCGATGATAAGCCGCTGAAATATCCGTTGATGTTCACAATCAGCGACGTTGTTCTCATCAATAAAATCGACACTAAACCGGTTTTTGACTTTGACGACGACGCAGTAGTTGAGCGCATTAAAAAGCTCAACCCGAAAGCAGAAATCTTCTTTATCTCTGCAAAAACAGGCGAAGGCGTGGACGCTTGGTGCGACTGGCTACGTACCCAGATTAACGCATGGAATAAATAATTATCAGACACCAAAACGGCTGTTACCCATTACGGATAACAGCCGTTTTTTAAAAGTGTTTTGCAAATTTGGGAAACCGGTCATAAAAATCAAAATGTTTTTCAAGAAACTTATCAAAAAACGCAATTATATGACCATTACAGACTGTAATTACGATTGTTCCCCACGTTATGCCCACAAATCTGCGGAACAAAATCAGCGTGAGCGCAATACTCACTGCAAGATATACGCCGTCGTTAATCAGCTTTGTTTTGCGCAGGTTGGTGTGCTTTTCCTCCACCACTGTGCGCACAAAATAATCGTAAGCACACGGCGGCAGGTAGGTTTTAATGTAAAGCGCAACGCCGAGTGCAGTCAGCACCATACCTAATGCAAATACAATAATCCTCTGCCACATCTGCGTTATTTCAAGCGGACTCAGAAGCAGAATACATCCGTCGAGCACTGTGCCGTAAACAAGCGCCGTTACAAAAGACAGTAGATAAATTGCTCTGAACTTACCTACTACTGCCGCCATAAGTAACAACACAAGCGCCTGCAATATGTATTCCGCCTGACCGTATGTCAGAAAATCAAAGTATTCGCTGACAATGTAAGTCGGCGCCGCAATCATTGACAGACCGAGATTTGCCTTTGTCATAAGCGCTATCGAAAACGGCAGCACTATTGTCGCCCAGACGTACGCAGCTTCACGTGAAAAACGCAGTTTCTTACTCATATATCTCCCTTTTGAGAGATCCGATATATGGCAGGTTTCTGTACTTCTGGTCGTAGTCAAGACCGTAGCCTACAACAAATTCATCAGGCACGTCAACGCCCACATAATCAGGCGTGAGGTCAACCACGCGGCGTGCAGGCTTGTCAAGCAAAGTGCAGATTGTGATTGACTTTGCATTACGTGCAGAAAGCATCTTGCGCACGTAGTTGAGCGTTCTGCCCGAGTCGAGAATATCCTCAATCAAAAGTACATCGTACCCCTCAAGGTCAATGTCAATATCCTTAACAATCTTAACCGAACCTGAGGAGCGTGTGTTGCTGCCATAGCTTGACACCGCAAGAAAATCTATTTTAAGCGGCAGATCAATATATCTTGTCAGGTCGGTCATAAAGTAAATTGAGCCCTTGAGAATACCCACAACAAGCAGGTTTTTATCCTTGAAATCCTTTGTAATCTGCGCACCGAGACGTGCGTTGATTTCCTTTAAATCAGCCTCAGATACAAGTACCTCGCTGATGTCATTATTTAAAGTTTGCATACTGCTTTCCTTTCCGGAAACCGAATAGCCTATCTTTCCTCACGGAAATATGAAAGTCCGAGTGAAGCAGGCGGCTGATTTTCCTTTTTCTTACGTGCCGAAACTGCAACAAGCACAACGATTGTTACTATATACGGCAGCATTTTGAACAGTTCGAGCTGGCGGAGCGTTGTACCCGGAACAAACAGGTATACAATGTAAAGTCCGCCGAACAGAATTGATGCAAAAATGCCGAGGTTCGGACGCCAGATTGCGAAGATAACAAGCGCGATAGCAAGCCATCCGCGGTCACCGAAACCATCGTTTGACCATACGCCGTTAGCATAGTCCATAACGTAGTAAAGTCCGCCGAGACCGGCAATAACGGATCCGATGCAGGTTGCGAGATACTTTGAATTTGTAACGCTGATACCTGCCGCGTCAGCAGTTGCAGGATTTTCGCCAACAGCGCGAAGGTGCAGACCGCCGCGTGTTCTGTTGAGGAAAAAGCTGCAGATAATTGCAATTATTACCGCCAGATATGCAAGAAAACTGTAAGACAAAAACATCTTGCCAAACCAACCGAGACTTGAAGCAAACGGCAGCTTTGCCGAGTAGAATTCACTTGTTCTTGTAAGGATAACAGACGGTACGTCAGCCTCAACAAGCTTGATAAGCTGACCGCCGAAGAAGTTACCGAAGCCCACGCCGAAGGTGGTCAGCGCAAGACCTGTTACGTTCTGATTTGCACGAAGTGTAACCGTAAGGAAACAGTATATCAGTCCGGCAATAAGCGAACCGATAATCGTGCAGATAAGCGGAATGAAAAGCGCAAGGAACGCATTAAGCGGCTGATCTGCGGGAATTTTGCTCTCGTAGATAAACGCGCCGATAACACCGCTCATACCGCCGATATACATAATACCGGGAATACCGAGGTTGAGGTTACCCGACTTCTCAGTTATAATTTCACCTGTCGCACCGTAGAGAATCGGAACACCCTGCATTACGGCACGGGGGAAGATTGAAACTAATGAGCTTAATATTGCCATATTACTTACCCTCCTTGCCGTGCTTATTAAACTTAACTTCGTAATTCACAAAGAATTCGCAACCGATGATGAAGAAAAGGATAATACCTGTAAGAATCTCCGAGAAAGATTCGTCAAGTCCGAAATCGGTTGAAATCTGCTTTGATCCGAGTTGCAGAAATGCAAGCAGGAACGAAGTGAGAATCATTACAAACGGGTCGAACTTTGCAAGCCAGGACACCATAATTGCGGTGAATCCTCTGCCGCCTGCAGTCGTTGTGTTAATTGTCTGGCTTGTGCCGCTTACAAGCAAAAAGCCTGCGATACCGCACATTGCACCTGACAGAAGCATCGTTCTGATAATAACTTTTTTAACGTTGAGTCCGATGTAGCGCGCCGTGTTCTGCGATTCACCTACAACGGCAATCTCATATCCGTGCTTACTGAACTTTAGGTACACATACATAAATACCGTGAGCGCAAGCACAATAACAATATTAAGGAAGTACTTCTGACCTCCAATCGACGGAAGCCAGCCTGCCTGAGTTGAGGGGTTGATAACGCCAATAGCGCCTGAGCCCTTCGGATTCTCCCACACACGGGAAAAATATGCAACCAGCTGAATGCCGACATAGTTCATCATAAGGGTAAACAGCGTTTCGTTAGTATCAAGTGTAGCCTTGAAAACTGCCGGGATAAGCGCCCATACAGCACCTGCAAGAACGCTGCAGATAATCATTGTGATGATAAGTACAATATTCGGGAGCTTATCGCCGAAAAGTATCATACAAGATGCGGAAGCAAGTCCGCCTACAAGCACCTGACCTTCGGCGCCGATGTTCCAGAATCGCATCTTAAATGCCGGAGTTACCGCAAGCGAAACGCAAAGCAGCATTGCTATTTCCTGAAGCAGATTCCAGATTCTTCTGGAAGTACCGAATGCGCCGTCAAGCATTGTTGCATAAATACGGATCGGGTTTTCGCCGCTGAGCGCCATTGTTACAATTGCGCATACAATCAGCGCCGCAACAACCGCTGCCAGACGTATAAGCATTGCGTTGAGCGTTGGCATACCCTCACGCTTTGCTATGTGGAAAAGCGGCTCGCGCTTTTTTGCTGTAGTTGTCTTACTGCTCATTTTCAGCGTCCCCCTTTCCGACAGTCTTGGTCATCAGCAGACCGAGCTCTTCTTTTTTAGCTGTTTTACCATCGACAATACCGGTGATGTTGCCCGAGTTTATAACCATAATACGGTCACAAAGGGCAATAAGCACATCCAGATCCTCGCCGACAAAGATAATCGACACGCCTTCCTCTTTCTGCTTGTTGAGGAGGTTGTAAATCATATAAGATGAGTTAATATCAAGTCCGCGCACGGGATATGCAACCATCAGCACACGCGGCTCAAGTGCAATTTCTCTACCTACAAGCACCTTCTGCACGTTACCGCCTGACAGACGGCGAACAGGTGTGCTTGTGCTCGGTGTAACAACTTCAAGTTCCTCAATAATATCTTCTGCGAGCTTTTTCGGCTTCTTTCTGTCAAGGAATTCGCCCTTGCCGCTCTTGTAAGAACGGAGCATCATATTATCAGTGATATCCATATTGCCGACAAGGCCCATACCGAGTCTGTCCTCAGGCACGAACGACATTGCAACGCCGAGCTTGCGGATTTCACGCGGAGATTTACCTACAAGCTGCTGCTCAACCTCATCTGAGTCGGTAAACAGAATACTCGAGCCCTTTTCGCACTTCTGAAGTCCTGCGATTGATTCAAGCAGTTCCTTCTGTCCTGAGCCGGAAATACCCGCGATACCGAGAATTTCGCCGCTGTTAACGGTGAACTTGATGTCAGTCAGAGCGTTTGAGCCGTCGCGATTCTTAACGTTAAGCCTTTTAACAACAAGTCGCGGCTCGGGATCCTTAGGATCTTTACGTTCAATGTTAAGGTCAACCTTTTCGCCCACCATCATCTCGGTAAGTGAAGCTTCGGTTGCGTCTTTTGTAAGCACGGTGCCTACGTTTTCGCCCTTTCTGAGAGTGGCAACTCTGTCAGAAATTTCAAGCACCTCGTGCAGCTTATGAGTTATTATAATAATTGACTTGCCGTCAGCTTTCATATTGCGCAGCACGTCAAATAATTTGCTTGTTTCCTGCGGTGTGAGTACAGCAGTCGGTTCATCAAGAATAAGGATGTCCGCGCCTCTGTAGAGCACCTTAATAATTTCTACCGTCTGTTTTTCAGATACAGACATTTCGTAAATTTTTTTGTCAAGATCAATCACAAAGCCGTACTTGTCAGTAATCTTTCTGATATTCTGCTTTGCTTTTTTCATATTAAATTTTTTGCCGTCATCAATACCGAGCACAATATTTTCTGCGGCGGAAAAAATGTCAACCAGCTTGAAATGCTGGTGAATCATACCAATGCGGTATTTGAACGCGTCTCTCGGGGAAGCGATTACAACTTCCTCTCCGTTCACAAAAATCTTGCCTTCATCGGGGAAATATATACCCGATACCATATTCATAAGGGTGGTTTTACCGCTGCCGTTTTCGCCTAAAATCGACAGAATTTCACCCTCGTACACTTTTAAGTCGACGTTTTTATTCGCAACTACCTTTGTGCCGAAAGCTTTGGTAATTCCTTTAAGTTCAAGTGCTATTTTTTCGCTCATATACTATCTCCAATCCTTATTGCCTTCCCCTCGGGGGGAAGGTGGCGGCGTC
>CAYZPT010000013.1:0-26848 GCA_964480285.1 uncultured Bacteroides sp. | reverse complement strand
GCAAAGGCTGCGGCATATGCGTTAAAACCTGCCCGACGGGCGCACTTTCAATGGAGGGGGTTAAGTAATGGCTAAGAGAGACAGACTTTCCGGTAACGAAGCCGTTGCCGAGGCTTTAAGACAGATTAACCCCGATGTTATGGCGGCTTTCCCGATTACGCCGTCAACGGAGATTCCGCAGTATTTTTCCAAGCTCGTTGCAAACGGCAAGGTTGACAGCGAGTTCATCCCTGTTGAGAGCGAGCACTCCGCGATGTCTGCGGTTATCGGCTCCGAATCAGCGGGCGCAAGGTCTGTAACTGCAACATCATCTGCAGGTATGGCACTGATGTGGGAGGAGCTTTACCTCGCTGCGTCAAACCGCCTGCCAATCGTGTTAACACTCGTTAACCGTGCTCTTTCAGGTCCTATCAACATCAATTGCGACCACTCTGACTCTATGGGTGCACGTGATGCGGGATGGATTCAGATTTATGCAGAGAATAACCAGGAGGTCTACGACAACCTCTGTATGGCTTACAGAATCGGCGAGCACAAGGACGTCAAGCTCCCCGTTATGATTTGCCAGGACGGCTTCATTACTTCGCACGCTGTTGAAAATATCACGCTCAACGAGGATGACGAGGTTAAGAATTTCGTTGGTGAATATGAGCCGGAGCACTCACTGCTTGATCCAGATTGTGCTATGGCAGTTGGTCCCTACAGCGTGACTAACTACTATTTTGAAGCAAAGCGTGCACAAGCTGAAGCGCTTAAAAACGCAAAGCAGGTAACACTCGAAGTTGCTAAAGAATACGCAGAGCTTACCGGCAGGGAATACGGACTCTTTGAAGAATACCGTATGGACGATGCAGAGTATGCCGTTGTAATCATCGGCTCTGCTGCAGGCACCACTAAGGAAGCGGTTGACAAAATGCGCGATGAGTGGGGTAAAAAGGTCGGTATGATCAAAATCCGCCTGTTCCGCCCGTTCCCGGCAGATGAAATTGCCGAGGCGCTCAAAGGTGTCAAAGCCGTTGCTATTATGGACAGAACAGAGTCATATAACGACACCTGCGGTCCGCTTTGTGCAGACGTTACCACAGCGCTTTACCGTGCAAAAAGCGACTGCCTGACTGTCAACTATGTTTACGGTCTCGGCGGACGCGATGTGCGTGTTAAGCATATGATTGATATTTACGAAGAACTTGAAAGAATCGCCGCTGACGGCAAGGTTGACAACCCGTATCGCTATATGGGCGTTCGTGAGTAAGGAGGGGAGAGTATGTACAATTTCAAAGAATTTGTGTCCCGTGAGGACAGACTCGCCCCCGGTCACAGAATGTGCGCAGGTTGCGGCGGTACTATCGCAGTAAGAAACGTGCTTAAAGCCGTCCACGAGGGCGACCACGCCGTTGTCGGCAACGCAACGGGCTGCCTTGAGGTTTCAAGCTTTATGTACCCTTACACGGCGTATAAGGACTCTTATATCCACAATGCGTTTGAGAATGCAGGCGCAACGCTTTCCGGCGTTGAGGGCGCTTACAATGCGCTTAAGCGCAAGGGTAAGCTCAAGGACGATAAATTCAAATTCATCACATTCGGCGGCGACGGCGGTACGTATGATATCGGTTTCCAGTCGCTCTCAGGCGCTATGGAGCGTAACCACGATATGGTTTACGTCTGCTACGATAACGGCGCGTATATGAATACCGGTATTCAGCGCTCATCGGCAACACCGATGTTTGCTGACACCACAACTACACCAGTCGGCAGGCAGTCTGACGGTAAAATCCAGTACCGCAAGGATTTAGCTGCAATCATCGCTGAGCATCAGGTGCCTTACGTTGCGCAGACGACTTTCGTCAAGAACTTCCGCGACCTGCATTGTAAGAGCGAAAAGGCAATTTACACCAAGGGCGCAGCGTTCCTTAACATTATGGCACCGTGCCCGCGCGGCTGGCGCTACCCGACTTACGACATTATGGACATCTGCAAGCTCGCGGTTGAAACGCGCTACTGGCCGCTGTTTGAGGTTATCGACGGCAAGTGGATTCTCAACTATGAGCCGGCAAAGT
Source organism: uncultured Bacteroides sp. (assembly GCA_964480285.1). GTDB lineage: Bacteria > Bacillota > Clostridia > Oscillospirales > Acutalibacteraceae > Eubacterium_R. Next base: position 24,791 of record CAYZPT010000013.1, on the reverse strand, counting down.
ACGTGCCGATTGAGGAGTGGCTTGTTAAGCAGGGCAGATTCAAGCATATGTTCAAGCCGGGCAACGAGTGGATGATTGAAACCTTCCAGAAGGAAGTTGACCGCCGCTGGGATGAGCTTCTCAAGCGCTGTGACGGACATAAGTTCACCTATTAATAAACACACGAATGTAGGGGGCAACCCCTGCATTCAATATAAAATAATATTTTTCTAAAAAAGTGTTGACAATTTTGTCGGCATTTGATATAATTCATTTCGTTGAGCGAGAGTGGCGGAATTGGCAGACGCGCACGTTTGAGGGGCGTGTGGGGCGACTCGTACGGGTTCACGTCCCGTCTCTCGCACCAAAAACCCATAGTATCCATTCGGATACTATGGGTTTTTCTTTTGGTGCTCGAGCCGTGCGATTTAAACCGTATCACACACTAAGCTATCCGGTATCCATTTGGATACCGGTTTTTCTATTTGCGTTCTCACGATGTAACTACACTTGTTTTCACACATTTGTTAATTATGTTCAAAAAATCTTGATGTGTATTGTTTGACAATGTTACGTTTTTGTGCATATATACGAAAATTCACAAATCGTTCATAAATCACTTGATTTTAACTTTTGTCTATTATATACTATAATTGTAATAAAATAGGCGTATTGTTTACGCAAAAATAATAATTTAGTATGTCGTGGTGGCAAAACACCTTTGTTTTGGCTGCTTCTCGTATGGTCAGTAACCGAGTGCAGTTCAGCGCTTTAATGTGATAAAATATTAACAATCCTTACAAAACAAAGTATTTTGTCATACACAGAAGGAGGAATAATTATGAATTCAAAAACACGTTTAGGTAAAAAAGCAATATCCCTGTTACTTTCCGTGCTTATGATGGTAACTATGCTTCCTACATTTGCGATTACGGCGATGGCAGATGTTACGCAGTACGGTAACGGCGTATTCAGTGAGTATCTGACCGATAGCAACAAGACAGGCATGTCAGGTACCGCTACTTGGGATAATACTATGAAAGCTTGGAGTTTCAATGGCTCGCAGTATCTTAAGCTTGACGGTACACCATTAGCTAATGTTACAACAAGCAGTGGCTTTTGTATTTCATTTGAGGTGTATAACACCGATAATTCTTTAGCTAATAAGTATTTCAGCTTTTATAACGGTTCTGCACGGATTTCAATGGACGGCTCCTCACCTGATTGGTGGACACGTTATCGCACTGAGATTTCTGACGGTTCAAGTACAAGGGGATACTATACCTCTGACTTTACTTCAAGTGATTTCTGCTCAAAAACTCACTCGGCAAACGGTAATGATTCATATCCTACAGGCTCTTGGTACACCATGACTGTTCAGATGAATACTGACGGTTCGTATTCATACTATCGCAACGGTGAATTACTTGCTACGTTTAAGAGCAACTATGTTTCAACCGGTAACGGCGGTGGTCTTTCAGATGCCAATGCTGCTGCCGCTGTTTCAGGTGCAACAAATTATGTTGTCGGCGCATCTGATACTAATGGCTCAAACGGTTTTACCGGTTATATCAGGAACTTCAAAATCGTTTCTAATGTATCTTCCGGTAACGCGGGAAGTCTTGCTTCGTTAATGTGTATTTATGAGGCAAAGATGGACGGTACCGTTTATAAGAATATGGCTGCAGCATATAACGCTTATGTTGACGCAAACGAAGCCTTTGACGCAGCTGTGTACGGTAATTCAAGCACAGCTCAGATTAGTGCGGCTTATTCCGCACTCAATACTGCAATCGGCAATATGACTGCATGGACTGCTTCTACTGCTAACAATCCTGCAGCAGCAGATAGTTCGTATAATTCGTCTAACCTTGTTGGTGGAGATGAAATGAAGAACGTACTATATACCTATGGTGTATCAGGTAGTTCACCATACAACAGTAGTTCTACTATTTCTAAATGTAAGGTTGGTATGCAGTATGGTGCTATTGTGTTCTTGTATAACGGCACAGAAATGGCTTGTCCGATAAATGCTTATGTTTCAAGAAATGGTAGCGGTACAAGACGATGCAGAAGCATTGATCCAACTACATCTGGATTTAGTTTAAAACATAATTGGCATACAAATGAGTCATCAGGTAATACAGCTTATCAACCTTATGATTCTGGTAAAAAAATCAGCTATGTAGATGGTGACGAAAGTAATACGAGTTTTAATTTGGGCTCAGGAACATATTACTATTCAAACGCATTATATTTGAACACATCACTTTCAGATAGTACTTATTCACAGTCTTATACCCCAACTTTCAGATTCAGAGATAATAATGGCAATCAAGGCTCAACCACATCAGGTGGATCTGTTAGTAATGGTGACCAGACTATATATGCAGTTAACTACAAGGTTTTAACTGATGCTATTAACAACAGTACAAGAAAGGGTTATCTTGCAAATGTTACCTCTTATAAAGAAGGTGGACTTAAAAAGCTTGTTGAAGCATATGATGTTGCAACTGCAATTAATCCAAACACATATTTTTCAAGTGTTGTAGTTAATAATTCGAGTGCAGATAACTATGTTTCAAAGTGCGTTGCTAACGCAGCAAATGCGATTAAGACAGCTATTGAAGGTTCAAACGGTTCAGGCGGCTTTAACAATGTCGGCACAATAACTGCTGATACTGCTAACAGCAATGATTACATTGCTCTGCGTAACGCTATTGACCTTTACGCTGCACCTAACGGTACAGCTGGCAGCGCAGTTGACGGCGTGAAGTATTCTGTTCGCCAGTTGATCGCTGATAACGGATACGTTGATACCGATAATAATGGAACTAAAGATACCCAACTTACAGGCTTCAGTGATTTCCAGACTGCGTATAATAATGCAAAAACAGTTATGGCTGCGCTTGGCGGTTCGGGTTTAAATACTAACAGCACAAGCAACTACACAGATTCAACCGCAGGAGCTAAAGCTACTGCGCTTACAGACGCGTTTAACGCACTCAATCTTGTTACTCTGCAACCTCCGACAGTAAACTTAAATAACGGTGGCAACAGCAATTTATATTTAGGCAAGACTAACGGCTTTACGCTTACCAATAACGACGGTCAGACTCCGCAGTACTCTGTAAGATATTCAACCAACGGCGGCTCGACGTGGGGCGCTTGGAGCAGTTATGCTAATTATTCATCAGAGGTTAAAGTGTTCAAAGATCTTGCTGACACTGCCAACAAGAATAACTGGGCAGAGATTAAAACACGTTCAACCGACGGAAACGAGCACTATTCAGACGAAAGCTCTGCAACTCAGGTTAAGTTCCTGTCTGCACCTACGCTTGCTTCTTCAACAGGCAGTGATGAGCTTTCAGCTGCAGGCACAGTAACACTCACACAGACAAGTGATTCCTCGGGCACACTGCAGTACAGCTTTGATAATTTTGCACACTATGCAGATTATTCAACTGCATTTTCACCGTTTGGCAATACAGATTTAATCGCAAATGACGGTGTTGATAACAGGGCTGTTTCAACAATTACGGTGTATGCACGTGAAAAGAAGGGAACTTCTTATTCACCGGTAACCTCTGCTACATACAATAAGTCTGTGCTTGCGCCGACTTTCAGTGTGCCGGACGGCGCGTACCTCGGCGAAGCTAGCACTGTTACTATTTCAAATAACAGCGGCAATACAGAGTCAGGCGCTGTAACAATTGATTATCATTATGACAGCGACAACTACTCATCTTACAGCAGTGCGCTTACTCCGTTCAGCGGTAAGCAGGACAGCGACGGCTCAGCAAGCCGGACAATTCATGCAAGAGCTACGAGAAACGGTAAAACTGCAGAGAGCAGTATCACTGTTAACTATCTGTCGCGTCCTAATTGGAGCTCAACTTATGTAACTCAGCCGAACAACGAGCTTGCAGCGGGTGAAACGATTACAATTTCGCAGACAAGCGGACTTGAATCCGGCTTACAGTACAGCTACACCGGCAATTCAAACGATTGGCACGATTATTCAGCACCTATCGCTCCGTTCACTGATAACACATCTGTTTCAACAATTACAGTATATATGCGCCAGGTAAGCGATTACGGTGCATCACCTGTGCTTTCAGTAGTGTTTAACAAGACTGTTAAGCCGCCTGTATTCAGCGTTGCTGACGGTGTTTATCTTGATAAAACACACGGCGTAGAGATTCTGAACAACTCAGGAAACACTGAGTCAGGAACAGTTACGTTTACTTATAAGTACGGTACCGGTCAAGAACAGGATTACAGCAGCGAGCTGTTCCCGTTCAGCGGTAAGCAGGACAGCGATGGCGGCGCTACTGTTACAATTAACGCAAACGCTCACAGAAACGGCGTTACATCTGTACTCAGCAGTATTAACGTTCATTATCTGTCACGTCCGAACGTTAAGATCGGTGATACTGCGCTTGCGAACAACACAATTGTTGCAAGTTCAGACGCAATTACTGTAACAAATACCAGCGGTGCAACCGACGGACTTAAGTACAGTATCAACGGCGGTTCAACATGGAATAATATTTCCAACGGCGGTTCATTCTCACCGTTCTCGCTTAACACAACAGCAACTAAGCTTACCGTTCAGGTCAAGCAGGAAAAAGACGGCTCGACTTCTCCGATTTACTCGGTAACCATTTACAAAAAGCCTGCTGCTCCGACTATCCTGGCTGATAACGAATTCCTTGATAAAACTCACGGCGTTGCAGCTTCGCTCAATAACGGAACAGACGATACAGCTGCTACACTTGAAATCAGTACTGACGGTAATAACTTTACTGCATATTCTGGCAAGGTTTACCCGTTCAGCGGCGTTACTGATGAGAATTCAAGACCGACCATAACTTACTACTACCGCGCAAAGAGAGTTATTGACGGCATTACCGCATATTCTGATGTTGTTAACACCGGTACGCTGTACTATCTCGCTCAGCCGAGAATTATGGACACTTCCGGCAATGCTGATCTGACTGTGAATCAGGCACTTGTTGAAACTTATAGAATTACACTTGCTCAGCAAAGCGGACATAACGGCGACTTGAAGTATAGTTATGACGGTACAACTTGGAACGATTATGACCCGTCTGACAAGCCGGCTCCGTTTGTTGATAACCCGACTAAGCTTGCTGTAACAATTTATGCAAAGCAGGTAAGCGGCGACTGCACATCTGCTGTTAAACAGGTTAAGGTTGTCAGAGATACGGCGTTCTACATCTATTCAGCAACAGGTGACCCTGTTGAGTACTCGAATAATATGTATAACGAAAACTCAACGCTTTATATTTCAACATCGCAGCTTTCAGCCGGTGTGATTAACGCGTACAACGGCACAACAAAATACGAAGACGATATTTACTATATGGTTACTCGTGACGGCGCTGTTGATACGACTATTTATGCGTATGACGAGTCGGCAGGTATTGACTGCTCGCTTGATGCAGCAACAGGCATTCGTCCTGACTTTAAGGGCGCAAAAGCAGTTACAATTACAGTATGGCTTTGCGAGGGCGGCACGACTACCGTTAAGGATTACGTTACGCAGACTTTCCTTAATACTGACAATTACGACGATGAGGTTATGCAGGAGTCGTTTGACGGTGCGTCAATCAGCGGCACAACGCTCACGATGAGAGGAAAAACCGCTAATGCAAGCGATGACAGAACTGCAACGCTTTCAGCGTCGGGCACAGCTTCAATTGTCAGCGGTGCAGGTTATGTTGACAGCAACGGAAATTCTCCTGATTGGAGAAAGAACGTGCTTAAGATCAATGCAAATAGCACGGCTCCCGGTAATTACATCAGATTAAACCAGAATCCGCTTACAGAGCCGGGCGCAGCAGCGGCAGCTAACGCTTACGGCGTAACAATTTCGTTCTGGCGTTATCTTGAAAAGAACGGTTCCTGCGCTGACCTTGGTGCTTCAGGCGACCCGACAGGTTACCCGTGGCGCAACGCAATTGCGTTTGACGACGGTAACGCTTCAAACGGTGCGGGTTACTATCTTATTGAGGTTAACGGTGTTAACTCAGTCTGCAGAACGCAGGGCTCTGATTATTGTGACTATGTACAAGAAAATCAGGATCCTACCGGTCACGCTGCAGGCAACAACCGCGGTCATTGGGTTAACGTTGTATTAACACTCGATCCGTCAAACGGTATTACGCTTTATACTAACGGCGAGCCTCACGAAATGAAGGCAGGCTATCCGAATAAGGGCGGCACATATTCTAGTAAGAGCGACGCACAGGTTGCACAGGATATTATTAGCTTAATCACGAGCGACAGTACAAATATGTACTTCAACTACGGCGACAGATGGGAAGGTAATGACTTTGATATGTACCTTGACGACCTTCGCATTTATTCAGGCGTAAAGACTCAGACGGAAATCAACAATATGTACATCGACAGTGACGCTGATGTTCAGTCAGATCTGACTTCCACATCGCACGACCCGACAAACGTTACGGTTTACACTCTTGCTCACGACGTTACTTATGTAAAAGTTAACGATGCAGGTAATGACGAAGCTTCGATCACTCTTGCAGCCGGTACGACAGTAGGACAGGAAGTTATTGATTATTGCTCACTTAATCCTAATCCTAATATTAACAATCCTGACGTAACAGCAGTTGATGAGTATTCGTTTGGTACGGGTATGACAATTTATAAACGCAATCAGACCACTAAGAAGTGGGAGGTTGTAGGCGACGACCAGGGCAGATGCGGTTATCAAAACCAGAAGTTGTTCGGCAACGAATACCATACCGCGATTTCGGAAGCTCTTGATTACGCGGCAGGCGACAACCGTACTGGTGCAGGTCACCTTGTATGGGCGCCTCATGTAATGTTCAATCTTTACAAAGGCAGATGGGTTTACTACGGCTCAACCTCATCTTGGGGTTCCCAGCGCTCGGCAATCTTTGTCTGCGACGCAAGAGTCGGCGGCAGCATTGAGGGTCCGTATAATTACAGACAGATTGTTTACAAGTCAACCGGTCATCCTAATGCTATTGACCCATGCGTTTACTATGAGTATGATGCTAACGGTAAGCCGGTAATGAATCATATTTATATGGCATTCGGTTCATGGGGCGGCGAGAACTGTATCGCTCTTAAGACTCTTTATGCTGACGGCGATGGCAATGATACAGCAGAGTGGTTTGACGGAAATAATACAAAATACCTTTGCAACGGCATTAACAGCGGTCTTGAGGAAGCTTCAGACGGCAGCTCAGGCGAGGGTGCGTATATTATCCACGACGGCAGATACTATTATCTGTATATCTCTTACGGTCAGAATACAGGCTCATACGTTGAGCGTGTATACCGTTCTGACAATCCTACTGAAGGATTTAAAGGCTATAACAACATTACTGCATTAGATACATCAACAACCGGTACTCACGGCGGTCAGATTCTCGCGCCGTTTGATCTTTCAAATCACGATTATCTGATGGTTTCAACCGGCCATAACTCGGTTTATAAGACTGTAAACAGCTCCGGTGATACTATAACTGTTAACTCTGCACATGCAAGACCTTATGCTAATGCAAATCATGACTGGAAAGCCCTTCCGGACGGCGCGCTCGCAACACGTCAGAGCGAGGTAACCGGTAATGTTAATATGCTTAACGCGGTTACTTATAACTACGACGGTTGGCCGGTGCTTATGCCGTTCCAGTATGACGGTACTGACAGAGTTGAATTCGGCGCTGATGAAATCACAGCTGAAACTATTCAGGGTATTTACGGTGCTAACGACCTGCGCAATATCGTGGATTACAGTCATTGTGATGAGTATATTTATTCTATTGTTAAAGATCCTGATGATGAAATGCTTGCATATGAGTACGGTACAGACGGCGAGGGACGTATTTTCAGGGACTATATTGTTATTGAAAAACAGTTACTAAGCAGCGGTAAATACCGTTACTATGCAAGGTATTATGATGCCGGAGACTTTGATTTAGAAAATAAGAGACCGATAACCGGCAGAACTCCGCTTTATGAAGGTGTTATCGGAAAGCACGGCAACCAGGTCGGTATCTCAATGGTTTGCACATCCGACTTTGAATACACCTGGACTTATAAAATAAGAGAGTTGCCGAATGTTGAGGATGTTGATCCTCTCGGTGACAGTGTATCAATGGACGGCGTAGTTTATACGCATTTGACAAATGACTCTTACGCAAAATACGGTCGTGAGATTTCCGATGACTTCCAGTACGGTACAAACGATCTCCATCAGGGCGAACGTTGTACAACCATCACAACAACTTATCCTGCAAAGATTAACGTTAAGAGTCCGGCTGCTATTTACTGCTTGTCTGATGAGGAACATTGTCAGACTGGCTCATATGTAGGCGGTGACTATGATGTAGTTGCTTTGAAGAATGATATGTGGTTTGACGCAGCAGGCAATCAGTATACAGATTCTCAAGCTGTTGCAAACGAAGGTCACGGCTCGGGCGGTGCGTCTGACACACTAAAACGTCGCTACGGTTTAAAAGGTTATGTATCGGATTACTACTTTGATTCTTCAACAGGCACATACAAGGATGAGGGTATTAAACTTATTATCAGTTATGATAATGTTGAAGATGCGTCTAAGAGTTACAGCGAATTTGAGTTCTGCTACATTATGGCTAACCCCGCAATGGCTCATACAATCCAGGGTATCAGAAACCAGGCAACAAGTACTGGCTGTACAAGGAAGACTGGACATATTCTGTTTGACAGATTCTTAGGTTCGTCTGGTAAAGCTTCAAGTATTATTTCTAATGTTACTAAGCAGAATAGTGTTAGCTCCGGTTCATCATCAACAGGCGATGCAATCAAGCATGGAACAGGACTATTTATATATGCCGATACTTGGGGTAGTTCTGAATCTATAAATGCTACATACAATAGTCCTGCGCAAACAGCTAATAAGTTCAGTTTCTTTGAATCAAATGAAGGCGTTAATGCCGGTTCTTTCGGAATGATTGAACATGATAATCAGGATGAAAAGTCTTATTCGGTTTCTTCTTATGTTATTGACACTGATTATTATGTGGATTATTCTAACACTGACAACTATAAATCTAATAATCAGTATGGTATAATTACTGTTAACGATAGCGGGAAACCAACCGGTTATTCCTTCGACTTCAGAACCTCGAATATTAAATGGGTTGGTTCGGATGAAACTGAATATCGTTGGGCAACCACTTCGTATATGCTTACTACTGGAGAAGCAAAAACAAAATTGACTCTTGACAGTACATACGATTCTACAAAAGACTCTTATTGGAGCGGTGAAGAAAACAATACAGGAAGATGGTGTTATGGTAATTATACAGATGCCGAAATGACATCTCTTGGATTAACCGATACTGCGTTTAAGATTTCTGGTTCCGGTAAAAACAGTACTAATAGCTATAGTGTAGATGCAAGCGGAAATAAGAATTACGAAAACAAGTATCTTATTGGACTTAATAATGAGGATTTAAGAAAAACTGTTGATGGCTATTATTATGATAGTTCCGCATATAACAGTACTTATCCGAATAATGATTACTATACAGCAGGTTTTACTCGTGCACTTCCGACAGTTAGTGCCGGTAGAATGGATACCAATGCATGGAATATGCACATCACCTTTACAGGAACACAGTCTGTTGCAAAAAATAGTGATCCCGGTTCAGGTGATTACCGTGCAGAAAAGTATGCAAACTTTGTTCTTGAACAGGGCATAGTAACTCAGCCTGTTAATAAAGCGGCATTTGGTATTATTTCTGCAAGGTATGTTTTTGGTGAAGAAACCTACGCATACTACAACATCGGCGTTCACACCTGCGATAAGGGCGCTGCAAGGCACTTTGCAAAGAATTATCTGCGTAAAAAGCTTGCTGTTACGGAAAACCAGGATGGTTCTGTTACAGTTAAGAAGAACGCTAACGGCGCACCGATTTATCTTGATGAAAACGGTGAAGAAACCAATGATGTAAATCAGGCGGCTATTATCAATCCTCAGGATTTCACCCTTTCGTCTTACAATGATTACCTCGACGCAGTTGCTGAGCTCAACTATTTCGTTAAGAATCCGAACAATACAACGTTCAAGGATTATCCGAAAGCAGGCAGAAATACTTCTACTGAGTATGTAACTGCTTATACAGCGGGCGGAGTTCCGATTTACAACACAACAACTTCAGGTAAGAACATACTGAACACAAGTAATTCTGCTCATACAGACGAGGTTCAGGCTGAACTTATCCAGAATGTAATCAAGGCTTATCAGGATCTCTTCCAGAAAGAGGATTACACTGCTGCTGAGGATGTATATGCAGGCATCGAGCTTCTCGACGGTTCTGCTCAGGAAGCTTCAACTGTTGAAAATGTTGTAACTATCAACATTACTCCTCCGGTTAATCCGGGCGAAACACCTGTAACTCAGACATACTCAAAAGCTCAATTCACTGATGACTCATGGGAAGACTTCGTTGAACTTATTATCGGCGTATCTTCCGCATTTGATTACGATGCAGATGCCGATCCTAAGGATAAAGATTCATGGCGTCACGTTGAGCTTTCAGGTGAAGAGTACAGAAACCTGCTCAAAATTCTCAAACAGGCAGATGATACTCTGCTTGAAAAGGTTGACATCAGTACGCTTACAGCAACATACAATACAAAGCACAGCGATGCAGCGGGCGGTATTTTCGCTGATGAAGAGACCACTGTTGACGGCAAGACCTTTGTAGCGGGCGAGCAGATGTATACATTTGTAAGCTGGGATTCACTTAACAGCGAATGCATTACTGCTAACGAAATGCTTGACAGCAGCGATTCGCATTATGCACAGGCTCAGAGCATTACTGTTGCTGGTAACAATATCGTTAATCACGGCGATAACGAAGAAGACTTTACCTACACGCAAGGTAAGTATGAAGTAACCGGTATTACAAAGTACACATTCAGCAATGTAGACTTCTATTCAAGAAATATCGGCTCCGGACTGTCAACAGCACAGACTGCTGTAAATACAGAGAATACCACTCTCTCCGGCAAGTCGCTTGTTGTTGTCGATAACCCGTCATGTTACGATACCTTTGACGGCGCATATGCTGTTGTCGATACGCTCGATCTGGATAAGTACACCGAAGAAGGACAGTCAATTGTTACAACGGCAGCAAATACAACCGATAATAATGTTTATGTTACACTTACTGCTGCTCAGGCAAGCGCCTATAACACTGCTGTTTCAGGTGCTAACCTTACCGCCGGTTACAAGGCAAGGAAGGCTTCAAGCGGAACTGATGATAGTACCGAAGAACTTTTGACCGCTGTTAACACCGTTAACTCAACAAAGGTCGGCGGCAGTGGCGAAGATAAGGATGATTATAAGTACATCAAATACTTTATGGTAACGTTCAACACGCAATATGCTGAAACCGATTTGTCATTAGGCAGTGAAGAGCATAAAGTTATGTACGGTGATCCTATTACTGTTTCAATTGACGAAAACGACAAGATCGTTCACTGGGGCGTTTCAATCTACGACGGCGTATATGCTGACTATGATAAGGTAAACGGCAACTTTACAGACAGTAATGGCGATGTGGCTGATCCGATAGCAACTCAGAAGGTGTCAAGCTCTTACGGCGGATCGCTTACAAGAATTGCCAACAGGAATATGTCAATTGTCGCAGAGGTTGAGAAGCAGAGTGTTGAAGAGGGAACAATTCAGTACGATATTCTTGATTGCTACGGTAAGCTTGTAGATGTTATGTACGGTACTTCGCTTACAAGAAACGGTGTTGCAATTACCGATTCAACAGAAATTGAAAACACTGATTACGACCTTATGATAGGCAGTAAGGCTGTGCCGAAGAACACAATACCGTTCTACACCCTCACCGGTTGGAATATCACTAAGAACAGCGACAGCCGCTTCACAATCAAGCCAAAGTATTCTGTATTAGATACTTATTCAATTACGGTTATTGATGACGGCGAACCTGCAGTGGCTCCGAGTGTTCAGTACGATTCTAAGTTTACGCTCAGCATATCTGATACCAACAAAGATAAATTTGTCGCTTGGGCTGTTAAGACAAGTGCAAATAAGTATCAGATTGTGTCTTACAGTAAGACGTACAAGTTCTTTGTAGTTGCAAATGAGACTTATATTCCAATTATTAATAACGGAACAGAGGAATCTCCTGACTACGAAACTGTTGAAGGCGTTGACATTACAGCCGAAAACATCGACGGTGTAATCACAGCAACAGGAACAATAGACAAAACAGAATTTATCACAACCAAGATTAAGCAGAAGTATCCGTTTGTATCAATACAAAACGCTACGATGTCTGATCCGAATACCGAGAACGGTAAGTATACAAAGGCAAGAGCGTATGTAAGAATAACGGAAGGCTCTGATGAAAAGCTTGCAAGCTACGGAATACTCTATTTCGGCGGAAATAAGGAAGAATCCGGAATGGTAATCGGTGGCTCAAGCGTACAGAGACGTGCAGTAACCAACAAGCTTTCAACAGGACAGTTTACATATACACTGACAAATAAAAACGGATTTAAAGTTACGACGGTAACATTCAGAGGATATGTAAACTACAACTTTGAATATAATGCAGTCGATACAACTGCAACAATCAACGGTCTTGACTATTCAAATGTCGGATATGCCAATGCTTAAATTGGTCTGATTATACTATTGTATGATTGACTTATGATTACACAAAAATACTGCCACAGGCGTTCAGCCTGTGGCAGTTATTTTATATATTCTTTATTATGCTTCTGCGGCTTCTTGCAATGCCCGTTGCTTTTCGTGATGTGCTTTGCGGCGTAGCTTTATCTGCCTTAAGTCATATGTCAGCAGTGTCAGTGTTCCGCAAACGATTATTATTCCTGCAAATATCGAAATATCAGTCAGTAGTGAATTGCCGGTTGATAGTGTGCTGCGGAATGCGTCTACGCCATACGTAAACGGCATAAACGGATGAATTATCTGGTAGAACTTTGGTGATAGTTCTATCGGATACGTTCCTGCCGCGCCTGATAGCTGCAGGCAAAGCAGAATCAGTAGCATAAACGAGCCAATCGAGTCAAACATAGTGTTTATCATATAGACTATGGTCATAAACGCCAGCGAAGCAAGTATTGCGACGCAATACGTTTCTATCGGATGTGCAGGTCTCAATCCGTTGATTGCAGCAAGCAGTGATACCATTATCATAGGAGCAATCACTGCTACAAATCCTGCAATTGCCGCATGACGCAGAAATGTCTTTCTGTTTTTAAGCGATGTATTGAAAGGTGAGAACATCAGGCAAAATGCAAGGCAAGCCACCCAAAGTCCCGCACACATCATATATGCACTCATTGCTTCACCGTTGCTGTTGATCGTGCGCTGGAAAGTTTCATTAGCGTCTACAGGTTGCGAGAACATATCTGCTGATTCTTCGCTTGTATTAGTTTCTTCAATCTGTTTAGCGCCGTCGCGCAGTGATGTTTCAAGAGTATTTGCACCGGCGAGTAGCTTGTCACAGCCGTCGCCAATCTGTACAGAACCGTCAAACAGCTTGATTGAACCATCATAGAGCTTTTGTGCGCCGTCACCGAGCTGTGCAGGGCCGGCGTTAAGCTTATCGTTATTTGCTGTCAGCTTTTTAAGCCCTTTATCGAGTTTTGTGACACCCTTACCGAATTTTGTCATACCGCCATCGAGCTTTGTTACACCGTCGCCTAACTTATCAATGCCGTCGTGAAGCTGTGTTGCACCGTCGTCGAGCTTTGACGCGCCGTCATCAAGGCTTTTTGCGCCGTTACTGAGCTTTGATACACCGTCACTGACTTTTGTCAGACCTCCGTCGACCTGAGAAACTCCGTCTGTGTAAGTTACCAAACCGTCTTTGAGTGTTGTCATACCTTCGATAAGACCGGTTTCACCGTCTTTTTCGGTAGTTCTGTCAAGTCCTTGTTTAACGCTTTGCAAGCCTCCTGAAAGCTTTTTCAGCGTGTCTGAAGCAACGGGGAGTGCCTGATTGCCGCCGTCTGATAACTTCTGTACGCCGTCAGTAAGCTGATTATATGCATCAAGCAGTTTATATCCGGTGTCAACAAGTTTCTGTGCATTTTCAGGAGTAACAAGTGTGCGAAGATGCTGCACCTTCTGAACTGCAACAATAACCTGCCTTATTCTTTCAAGCGTCTCTTTTTCTTCAGCTGAAGCGAACTGCTCTAAGTTATCAATTAACTGTAACGCTTTGTTGAAATCTATATCTGTATATGCAATGATGTTGCACAGTATCTTAAATGCATCGGTTTTTACAAGCTTATCAGCTTCATCAAGATCTGCTTTTATTGTCCTTAGTTTATCATCACTGATTTTGTAGTCTTCATTGATGGCTTTCTGTAAAGTCTGTATACCGTCATTAATTTCTATCAGACCGTCTTCAAGTCTCTCGAGATCCTTTAAATTCTCAGGAGTGAGAGATTCGCCGATTTGGCTGCTCATAGTGTTAAGACCGTCAAGCAGTTGACCTGCGCCGTTGTTGAGCTTAGTATTATTATCAACAAGTTGCGTAGTTCCGTCCTTAAGCTTACCTACACCGTCTGAAAGCTCACCGGTGCCGTCTTTAAGCTGTGAAGTACCGCCTTTAAGCTGCGAAGTACCGTCCTTAAGTTGAGCAGAACCGTCAGATAGCTGAGTTGAACCGTCAGATAACTGACCGATACCGTCCGAAAGTTGCGTTACGCCGCCTGAAAGCTGTGTAACGCCGTCCGCAACCTGTGTAACTCCTCCTGTGTATTGTTTAAGCCCGTCCTCAAGGGTTCCTGTGCCTTTTTTCAGCGTCAAACACCCTTTCGAGAGCGTATCCAGTCCGGCAGTCATTTTTTTGTTACCTGTTTTCAGTTGACTGACGCCGTCTCCAATCTGGCTACTGCCGTCCGCTGCTGCTATAAAGCCGTCATGAATTGTACCGAGTTTTCCGTATACAGTTGTAGCGTAGGTATTGATAACAGTCTTGTTAATCTGCTCTTTAATAGATTTAACAGCAGATTCGCCGAATTTGCTTGCAATATAGTTTGTACCCGGGTTAACATAGTACTCAAGTTGCATCTTTTCAGGAGACGGGGAAGTGAGTGTTACCGAATTAGCAGAAAAGTCATCGGGAATAACCATAACCATATAGTAAGTGGCGTTTTCAAGACCGTGAAGCGCTGTTTTTTCATCAACAAAGTTGAAAGCAAGCGATTTGTTCTTTTCGAGTTTATTACATAGTTGTTCGCCTATGTTAACAACTTTGCCGTCATAAACTATCGGTTTGTCCTCATTTACAATAGCCACCGGCAAATTACCTGTGTTGCCGTAAGGATCCCACATTGAGCCAAGAAAAAGAACTGTATATATTGAAGGTATCAGCATAATAGCAAATACAACAATAAGCATAAAGTACTTTTTAATAAATGCATGAGGCTTTGATTCAAGCTTTGGCTTTTTAAAATTCTTTTTTAATATCTTCGCCATATATATCACCTATTACAAATAGTAAAATAATAAAATACAAATAGTAATTTCTTGCTAGTATTATATTACTTTAAATAATAAAAGTCAACAGTTTTTATTGATTTTTAATATAAGTAATATTATAATATTTATATCATATTTTATGGGGGAATAAAAATGCCTTTTATCGATGTTAAAACTAATAAAACTGTTACAAAGGAGCTTGCAGAGCAGATTAAGGCTGATCTTGGATCTGCTATAACCGCTATTCCCGGCAAGAGCGAAGCTTGGCTTATGGTGCGCGCTGAGGGTGATAGCAATATGTTCTTTAAAGGAGATGCCGATGATTGCGCTATGTTTGATGTTTCAATTTTCGGTGCTGCATCTGACAGTGCGTACGATGATTTAACAAAGCGTATATGCAAAATATCTGAGGAAAGGCTTGGCGTTCCCGCCGCCCGTACTTATGTTAAATACAGTGAGTACACCACATGGGGCTGGAACAATATGAATTTTTAAAATGACCCTGCAAGAGATTATTAATGACAGCAAAAAAATCGTATTTTTCGGTGGCGCGGGAGTATCGACCGAGAGCGGTATACCTGATTTTCGCTCTCAGGACGGGCTGTATAATCAAAAGTATGACTATCCGCCTGAGCAGATTCTGAGTCATACTTTTTACAGACAGAACACAAAAGAGTTTTACGATTTTTACCGTGACAAAATGTTGTTTTTGGACGCAAAGCCAAATGCCGCGCATCTCAAGCTTGCAGAGCTTGAAAAGGCTGGAAAACTTACCGCTGTGGTAACGCAGAATATTGACGGCTTGCACCAGGCAGCAGGCTCGAAGAATGTGTATGAACTGCACGGAAGTATTCATCGCAACTACTGCACAAAATGCCACAAGTTCTTCGGCGTTGATTATATTATAAACAATACGCCTGTGCCAATGTGCGATGTCTGCGGCGGTACTGTAAAGCCCGATGTTGTACTGTATGAAGAAGGACTTGATAACAGCACTATTGAAGGCGCGGTTTCTTCAATTGCGGCTGCTGATTGCCTTATTGTTGCAGGTACTTCGCTCAATGTTTATCCTGCGGCTGGGTTTATACGCTACTTTAACGGCAAGTATTTTGTGCTGATTAACCGTGATCCAACTCCTGCCGACGGTATGGCTGACTTGGTAATACACGGTAAGGTCGGCGAAGTTTTGTCTGAAATTGAGGTTTGATATAATGGTTAAAAAGGTAATATCCTTATTTCTTTGTGCTGTAATTGCACTTGCGTTTACATCATGCGTTGATGAAAAGCAAAAAGATAATCAGGCAGATGAAGAAACACCTGAACTTGTGTACAATGTCGTTGACAGTGCTTATTTATCATATGATGCAAGTGCCGTTTCTGCCTATGCAGATTTATGCAAGGCTGTCACAAACGGTGAAAATTCGTTCAGATTTAATGTTGGTCTGTTTGACGATGTAATGCAGCTTTTCTATACTTCATTTCCTCTTAGTTCACTTGTAAAGGATATAAAAATTAACAAAGACAATTCCGGTGTTTTGATTACTTACAATTTTTCTGAAGAGGAAACAAAACAGAAAGCAGCAGCTTTTGCAAATAAGGTGTATTCAATTGTAAAAGAGTGTAAGAAAGACGGCGGAAAGCGCGCATATGCAATCAGAGCATATAATTACACTGCCACGCATTTCAAAGTTGTTGACGGCAGCAATATTACTCTATATGATACGTTTATGAAGGGCGAGGGAAGTACATCCACTTGTTCCGGTGTGCTTGAATATCTGCTTCGTCAGGGAGGAATTAATTCTGCACACTTGCTTGCAAACGATGCAGCAGGCAACGCATGGAGTCTTTGCCTTGCTGAGCTTGACGGTGAAAACTATCTGTTTGACCCTGTAACCGAAACTATTGCAAACGGCGGCAAGCAACTTATTTATTTTGGTATGACAAATGAGGATGCAGGCAAGGAAGGTCTGTCAAATTTTGTGTACACAAGTAAAGCTGAAGCACCAATGTGCGATAACCCGTATTTTGATGCTTGCAGGAAGTGTAATTCGTGGGAAATATCAGACGGAGGTAACTCTTTGCTTATAACGCAAAATAGCGAAGATATTGTGCAAATTGCACTATAATTGTGTAATTATACAAATGGTGAATAATCGCTCACTGTTTAATATGCACAAAATTAAATGTAAACAAATTATTAACTATTTGTCTAATCCGTTGACTTTATTTATCGCTGGAATATAATGGCGTTGAAATGAGATGTTAAATCTCATATTTCAAATAAAGGAGGCGGATTTATATGTTCAAACTGCTCATGAAATGTGCAGAAATCCTTGCCAGTGGGGATAAGGCATATGTACAAAAATAAACACAGGTATTAGCATCGCTTTGAGGGAATAAAACTTCGAAGCGATGCTTTTTTTATAAACTTATTGAACTCTGTAAAACTTAATGTTATAATATTATAAATTAAAATAAGGAGTAATCTTATGAATTATAAAGATAATTATAAACTCTGGCTTACCTTTGATGAGGACACAAAGGCTGAACTTGAATCAATTACCGATGAAAAGGAAATTGAGGACAGATTTTACAAGAGTTTAGCCTTTGGTACCGGCGGTCTGCGCGGCATAATGGGCGCCGGCTCAAACCGTATGAATCGCTATACTGTCGGAAAAGCGACTCTCGGACTTGCGCAGTACATAAAATCGCAAAATGACGGTGAAATCTCAGTTTCTATTGCTTGTGACAGCAGGCTTAACTCCACCGATTTCTTGTGGGATGCTGCGAGAGTATTTGCATCACAGGGCTTTAAGGTTTACGCTTACCACACAATTGTGCCGGTTCCGGTGCTTTCTTTCACAACTCGCTATCTCGGCTGTAACGCCGGCGTTATGATTACCGCATCCCATAATCCTAAGGAGTATAACGGCTATAAGGTTTATGACTCAAAGGGCTGTCAGTTCTGCACCGAGGATGCAAAGAACGCTATTTCATATATCAACAAGATTGAGGACTATCAGTCCATTTACCCCGCTTGCAAGAGCAAGGAGGAATACATTGCAGACGGTAGCATTATCCCGATTTACGAGAAAGAGCTTGCTGCGTTTATCGACGCTGTTAAGGAGCAGTCAGTTTATACCGAAAAGAGCGACCTTAAAATAGTTTATACACCACTTCACGGTACAGGTCTTGTGCCTGTGACCAAAGTTCTTGACGGGCTTGACGTTACCGTTCTCGACTCCCAGCGCACCCCTGACGGACATTTCCCGACTGTTAAATCACCCAATCCTGAGGACAGAGCAGCGCTCACTTTAGCTATTGAAAAGGCAAAGGAAGTCGGCGCTGACATCGTGCTCGGCACTGACCCTGACTGCGACAGAGTTGGCATTGCAGTTCGCGACGGTGACGACTTTGTACTCTTTACCGGCAATCAGACGGGCGCGCTCCTCGTTAAGTTCATCTGCGAAATGCACAAGGCTGAACTTAACGAAAAATCAACGCTTGTCAAAACGATTGTAACGTCTGAGCTCGGCGCTAATATCGGCAGGAGTTACGGCGTACAGGTTGAGGAAACGCTTACCGGTTTCAAGTACATCGGCGACAAAATCAATAAGTACGAGGCAACGAGCAAGCAGGAATTCGTCATCGGCTACGAGGAAAGCTACGGTTACCTCGTCGGCACGCACGCACGCGACAAGGACGCTGTTGTGTCCTCAATGCTCATCTGCCAGATGGCGGCGTGGTACAAGAATAACGGCAAAACACTTCTTGACGGACTAAACGAGATTTACAGCGAGTTCGGCTATTACCTCGATTACCTTGACTCCTTCGTGCTCAAGGGTAAGGACGGCGCGGAGAAAATCCAGAGCCTGATGGTTGACTTCAGGGCAAAGGGCACTGCGCTTCTGCCCGACATCAGCGAGATTATCGATTTCAGTACCGGCATCCGCGATTTGCCGAAAGAAAACGTGCTTAAATACATCTTTGCCGACGGCTCATGGATGGCGGTTCGTCCGAGCGGCACAGAGCCGAAAATCAAGGTTTACTACTCGATTGTTGATCCCGACAGAGAGAACGCAAAGGCAAGGCTTGAAGCAATCCGCACTGTTATTGGCGAAATAATTAATTCATAAGGAACGTGTTATGAAAATTCAAAGTTATGTTGAAAACGTGCTCCAGCCCAAGCTCCAGGGCGACGGCGGCTGGGTTGAATATGTAAAATGCGAGGGCGGCACGCTCACGCTCATATTTCGCGGCGAATGCTCAAAATGTATGATACTGCACCGCTGCTGCGATTGGATTGAACAGCAGATAAAAAACGATCTTGGCGTTGACGTCAAGGTTGAGGCGGTGCGCAAAAGACCGTATTTTCAGGACGTATAGGGGGCTGAATTATGGCACATATTAAGGTTGAAAGGCGCTCGCTTCGCCCTGAGGAATGGACGGCAATGCGCTTTAACTGGCTCAAAAGGCACATATACAGCGAAAAGTGGGAGATTACAAATCTCCTTATTCGTGATGCGCGCCAGGTGGCTGAAATGGAGTTCGAGTATTACTCCGACGACTACCGCCCGCTTAACAAGGGTGATATGTACTTCACGCCCGACGGCACTGCGTTTATCAAGGCGGACGTTGATATCCCGAAGCATCTGCAGGGTAAGGAGCTCTGGTTTTCGCTCAAAACTGCGGCTGAAATATGCGTTAAGGTAAATGGCAAGTACATCGGCGGCGTTGATCCGAACCGCGAGAGGATGCTCCTTTCGCCATATGTTAACGACAGTGAAACCCTGTATTTTGATATGATGGGATACAATCGCTCAAAGCCCGACGATGAGCGTAATCCCGAATCTCTTGCTGTGCGCGGTTGCCGCCAGATTTTTGAGGGCGCTTACATCTGTACCGTTAACCACGCCGTGCAGGATTTGGTGTGGGATTTTGAATTGTTTCTCGACATCGCACAGAGCGACGATTTTAACGAGGATTACCGCGCGTTTCTCAACCGAGAACTCAATAATTGTATGAACTTTATCGACTTTGACGGCGACGATCTCACCGGCGTTGATGAAGCTAAAAAGTATATGGACGAGGTTATCTACGCGAATAAAACCTACAATGGCGCAGGCGACGTTGCCCTGATTGCGCACTCGCACCTCGATATCGCATATTACTGGCGCAGAATTCACGCTGTGCAGAAAAACCTGCGCACTGTGCTTATTCAGCTGCGCCTTATGGACAAGTACCCCGACTTCAAGTTCACGCACACGCAGCCATATGTGTATGAAACACTTGAAAAATATTATCCCGAGGTTTTTGCCGAGCTTAAGGAAAAGGTTGCAGCAGGTCAGTTTGAGCCTGTAGGCGCTATGTACGTTGAGCCTGACTGTAATATACCGAGCGCAGAATCGCTCATCAGACAGTGTCTTTACGGTCAGCTCACCTACAAGCGTATGTTTGGCAAAACCGTCAATAACGCCTGGCTGCCCGATGTTTTCGGCAACAGCTGGATTATGCCGCAGATACTCAAAAAATGCGGCGTAGACTACTTTGTTTCAAACAAAATGTCCACTTGGAACGACACTAACCGCTTTCCGCACAACAACTTTATCTGGCGCGGTATCGATGGCAGCGGGGTTTACGCCTGCGTTCCGCCGACACACTTTATCACGTGGAATTATCCGTCGCAGATTCAGGATAACTGGGACGCTTATATCGACAAGGACACCGGCGGACAGACAATGAATATGTTTGGCTATGGCGATGGCGGCTCCGGCTGTACGGAGGAAATGATTGAGCTTATACACCGCTTTGACAAGGTATCTATTATGCCAAAATGCGAGCATATGGGCGGCGCCGAGTTCCTTGAAAGGAACCTTAAGAACAACGAAAAGCTTGAGGTCTGGGACGGCGAGCTTTACCTCGAAATGCACCGCGGTACCTTCACCACAAAGGCTGAAATGAAGCGCGCAAACCGCTGCATTGAGGATAAGTTTAAAAACGCTGAAATCCTTTCCGTTATGCGCGGTGAGGATAACCGCGAGCAGATTACCGCGCTTTACAAAAAGTTCCTTGTAAACCAGTTTCACGACATTCTGCCCGGCTCGCACATTCACCCCGTTTACGAGGACGCAATGCGTGATTATGCCGAGGTTGAGCGCGAGCTTGACGCCATTATCGGCAGCGGCAGCAAGTATGTAAACACACTTAACATCACTCGTGATGCGTTGACGTTTGTTGAGAACAAAAAGGGTACTTCAACACGTTACGGCAAGCGCGGCAACTGGCTTGTGCCAAACATCGCGCCTATGCAGTCAAAATCACTGCGCGCTGTTAAGCACGGCACGGACTGGATTGACGTTGACGGCTGCAAGGCTGAAACGCCGTTTTATAACATCAAGTTTATCGCGGACGGCTCAATTGCTTCCCTTTACGACAAAGAGCTCGGCAGGGAGTGGGCTAACGGCGACTTTAACAAGCTCCACATTTACGATGACCGCCCGGGTAACTACGACGCGTGGGATATCCTGCCGAATTACAAGGATAAGGAAATTAAAATCACTATTAGAGAGCCGATTGCTCTCGCTGAACTTGACGGCGAGTGCGCAACCTTCAAGGCTGTGCTTGCAACTGAAAAATCGCAGTGGACAGTGCTTCTGCGCCTGTTCCGCCGGAGCAGGGGACTTGAGGTTGAAAATATCGTCGACTGGCACGAAAGCCACAAGCTCGCAAAGGCACAGTTTGACTGCAACGTGCTCACCCGCAAGGCGCTTTGCGATACCTCTGCAGGCTACATCGAGCGCGAAACTCACCGCAACACAAGCTGGCAGCAGGCTCGCTTTGAAACCTGCCACCACAAGTGGTGCTCGCTTGACGAGGCAACAGGCGGCGTTGCGCTTATCAACAACGGCAAGTATGGCGTAAGCTTTGAGAATAACTCTATGGCGCTGTCGCTTCTTCGTGCAACCGAGCGCCCCGACGTGACTTCTGACCTCGGTCATCATAACTTTTGCTATATGATTCTGCCGCACGCAGACGGTGCAGTTGCCGCTGGCGTTAATAACGTTGCGCTGCAGTACAATTCACCGCTTGTCAAGGGCGACTGTGAGTGGAATTATCCCACCTTTGAGCCGCTTTACCTTCAGGCTGCAAAGCGCAGCGAGGATGGCACAATGAACGTCATCCGCCTGTCCGAGCAGGACGGCAAACGCGGCAGTATAAAGCTCGATAAGCCGGTTAAACTCCTCAATATGCTTGAAGAGGTTATCAGCGAAACCAACACTATCACTTACACCCCGTTTGAGATTATTACTATTGGAGTTGATTTGTAATGACTTCTGCACAGCTTATGGCACTTGTTGCGATTATCGCAGCAGTTGTTCTGCTCGGTGCAATAATACTGCCGCTTATTAACAAGTGGCAATTCCGCCGTATGCCGTACGATCAGCAGATTCGCATACTGATGAAGCAGGCAAAAAAGCTTGTATTTTTCAAGAATATTTCAAACGGCTCGTCCGGCTCGCTCGTATATATCAAGAATAAAAGAAAAATACTTGTTTACCCGTGGAAGCTTATTGACGGCAAAATGCTCTGTACAAAGAAGAATCCCTACACAAACTGGGATTACCCTGAGGAGCATCCTGCAATGACTGATGACGAAATCAAACAGGCTGTTGAGGAACTTGAAAAGTTTAACGAAAAAAGCCTTGTAAAGCTGTATTTACAAGACTGAACACGCCGTACAGCACCAGCCCGAACACAAACCATATTGCAGTAAATGGCAGGCAAATCTGACCGATGAAGTTCAGCGGCAAACCCGAATAATCCCACACATTCATACCAAGCCACAAGTTGAATATTACGCCGAATATGAACTCAAAAATTGTGATTACTGCTGCGGCAATCAGCGCAAAAAGGTACGGATTTATACCTTTATTCAGAGAAAATATATAATAGAGTATTATTACAATCATACCAGCGCAGAAAAACATACTATAGTGCGTTCTAGCTCTGTAAATCAGCTCGATAATACAATACGCATTTCCACCTAGCAAAAACAAAAAGGCATATTTTTCAAAAGCACTCATAACATCACCGTATCTATTATTCGGTAAAAATGTCAAAATATCGGAAGTATATTATGGAATTACCTCTTAACGCCCAAAAGTTAATAGCAATCCTTACCGCCGCAGGGTACGAAGCGTACGCCGTCGGCGGCTTTGTGCGTGACAGCATTATGGAACGCGTAGCAGGTGATATCGACATTACTACTTCCGCCACACCTGATGAGGTTGAATCTGTCCTTACAGAAAACGGCATTAAGTTCGTTGAAACAGGTATAAAGCACGGCACTGTTACCGCTGTCATTGACCGCGAGCCATACGAGATTACGACCTTCCGCACAGACGGCGATTATCTCGATAACCGCCACCCCGAAAACGTGCAGTTTGTCCGCAATCTGAAGGACGACCTTGCGCGTCGCGACTTCACTGTCAACGCGCTTGCATATAACGACGAGGTTGGTATCGTTGACGAGTTCGGCGGCGTTGAGGACATTAACGGCAAATTGATCCGTGCTGTCGGCGACGCTGACAGGCGCTTCAAGGAGGACGCGCTTCGCATTATGCGTGCGCTTCGTTTTGCTGCCGTGCTCGGATTTGATATTGAGGACGGCACCTCGCAGGCGATTTTTGACAACGAAAACCTGCTTAAAAATATTGCGACAGAGCGCATTTACGTTGAACTTGTAAAGCTGCTTCTCGGCGATTACTGCGAGGGTGTGCTACTCAAATACCGCGAGGTTTTTGCCGTAGTTATCCCCGAGCTTGAGCCGTGCTTCGACTTTCCGCAGCACAGCAAATGGCACATTTACGACGTGTATACTCACATTGTAAAATCGATTACACTCACGCCGAAGCAGGACTATATGCGCCTTGCAATGCTGTTTCACGACATCGGCAAGCCGTTTTGCAAAACCACCGATGTAAAGGGGCAGGATCACTTCAAGGGGCACCCGATTGTCAGCGCGCAAAAGGCGCAGGACATACTTGACCGTCTCCATGCGAGCAACGACACAAAGCACAAGGTGCTCACTCTTATTGAAAACCACGACTATTACATCACGCAAAAGCCGTCGAATATCAAGCGCTGGTTGCGCACGCTCGGCGAAGATTTGACGCTTGATTAAATCGATTTCAATATTGGAGATTTATTGTGCCACAACTTATCCTTGTCGCAGCCCGAG
>CAYZPT010000012.1:0-27129 GCA_964480285.1 uncultured Bacteroides sp. | reverse complement strand
GTGATGCTTGTCAGAGAAGTGCAGCCGTAAAGGGTTGCAAAACCAAGATTGTCAAATGATTTCGGGAAAGAGATGCTCTGCAAATTCTTACAAGCAGAAAAGGCAAACGATTCTGAACCGATGCATCCGTTATTTATAACAACGCTTTTAATGATGTTGTTCTCATAAAAAGTTTCGCCGTCAATCATTCCGCTGCCGCTGATAACAAGCGCGCCCGTGGACGAATTGAAGTTATAATACAGATTATCGCCGCAGTATCCGCTCGAAGAAAGCGCAACCGCGATTATATTAAAGCAGCATACAGTGCCAAGCACCATAACAAGCGACAGTACAATAGATAATACTTTTTTCATTTTTCTGTCCTTTCATAAACACAGGGCGGGATAACCCGCCCTGACTGATACGATTATTATTCGCCGCGCATACCGATGAGGTTTGCTTTGCCTTCAAACGCCTTCTTTGAAAGTGCAATTGAATCAAAGATTGAAGCCTCGATATCATCAGGTGTGCAGCCGAGTTCCTTGGTGTCATCAGTAGGAATGAACAGATTCATATCCATAATATCTGCAAGTCCTACCGGGTCGATACCTGACTCGATGCCGCGCTTAGCGTAATCTTTTCTCATTGTAAGACCGAAAGCCTTGAAAGTCCACTTCGGAACACCAACAATCTTTCTGTCCTCGATGCCGTCCATTGCTCTGTAAACAATCTTGAGGAATTCGCTCCAGGTCATATTGTAGCAATAAATGCCGTAAGCTCTCGCGCCCTTAACCTGCTCTGCAGCGCCTACGATAGCCTCGCCAACCTGGCTAACTGTAAGCATTGCGGTGCCGCCTCTTGAATACATAGTAACAGGCATTTTTTCAAAACGCTGAAGCTGCTCGATAAGGATAACCCATACAGGACGTCTGCCCGGCTGTGTGCCGAAGATGTAAGGCAGCTCAAGAACTGCAACGCCCATATCGTCATCTGCATACTTGAAAGCAACTTCTTCCTGATCAATTCTTGAGCGGATGTAGGGGTGCTTTTCCGTAAGCTTCATATCCGGACGCTCTTTTGCAAGCCATGCGAAATATGAGCCGAGGATTACGCATCTCTTAACGCCGCACTTCTTTGCCATTGCGCAGCAACGGTCAACCGGGTCAATGTTGAACTTTTTGTAAGCGTCGTAAACAGGAGCCGGGAACTCCACACGCTCGTCAACGCCTGCTGCGTAAACGAAAGCGTCAACACCTGTCATTGCTTTTTCAAGCTCTTCGTCAGAGAGTTCAAGGAAGTTGCCGAACTCGATTTCCATCTCCTCAGGAATCGGTGCGCCTTCAGGAAGAGGTGGAAGAGCAATTGTCTTTACCTTATGTCCCCTGTCAATGAAGATCTGCGCTGCCGCACATCCGAGAAGTCCTGTACCGCCAAAAATAAGAACATTCATAAATTTTACCTCCGTTACTGATATAACAGTATTATTATCTTATACATTATAACACTTTGCCAATATTTAGTCAATCACGAAATACTATCAATTATTTATTATGTTTGCCCAGTCGCGGCCGTTGACGATGCCGTCGTTGTTGACATCGGGATAGAAATGATTTCCGTTCAGATAATTGCGGAAATACTCTTTTTTATCAACGGTGACAATTGTGCTCATATCGTCGTAAGTCTGATATACGATATTGCCGTCCACGCTGCCGAGCGAGATTGTGTAACCAATGCCAGAAAGAAGCGTGCTCTTGGTGCCGTTCATTTTAATGCAATACAGCTTGCTTGAATCGGTCACAAAGAACTTGCCGTCAAGATAAAGCAAACGAATCAGAATATCTGTGTGCGGAATATTATGCTGCGTACCGCTGCTGTCAAAAGCATAACGCGTAGATGAAATAGTTGCAGAACGAAACGCAGTGCCGTTCAGATTGCTTTCACTGCCACTCAAAGTGCGTTTTTTAAGGTAGCAAAGATAACTCTCGTAATTAGGGTCAAGATAGTAAAAATCGCCGTTTACGCTGTAAATACGGGAATTAACGTCATCCCAGAAGTAATTGTCATATGTTGTGTCCGTTGCTTCACCTGCATCGTAATCCGAAAAGCTGTAATGATACAGTCCGCTTTCACTCTGAAAATATATATCGCTCTTTAAAAAGCAGTTGTGATATGCAAGACCGTAGGTGTTTTCAGCGTCAACATAGTCGGAGTTATCATATGTAATGTCGATGTTATACCAGTTGCCATTAATCTTAACCTTGTTCCATGCGTGCTCCATATCGTCTGAGGACACATACTCGCAGTCAATACCGAGCTGATGCATAAGGTATGAAAATGTCAGCGTATAACCGGCGCAGACTGCAGTTTCATCCTTGAAAAATCCGTAAGCGGAATGGTAAATATCAAGGTCGTTTTCCGCTACATAATAGCCATCCTCATCGTATATATTAGGGTAGATTGCATACGCGCAGATATAGTCGTGAATGGTCAGCGCCTTTTGCAAATCGTTCATTGAGTCATTTACCTCTTTAAGCGCCTTTGCAGCACCTGCGTCGAAGATTTCCATAGCTGCGGCTACCTCGTTTTGCGTCATAGCGTATTGAGGCACAATAGCGGTAACATAGTTACCGTATTGGGTGTAATAATACTGATACGAGCTTGAAACAAAGAACAGGTCGGGATTATCGTTGATTACATTTGAGTAATATGCGTCAATGTCATTCACACTGCAACGAAGCGTGCTGATATCAATTCTGGTTGAATATTGCAGCAGTTTCTGGTGAATCTGCTCTGCCACTGTTTCGGCAGTGCCGCGGGTAGCGCCGAGGTGAATACTCTCACCAACCGCGATATCATATTCGCCCTCCTGCAACAGAGTTGCCTCTCCCTCGCCGGTACGAACCTGCGCAAACGAAATAAACGGTGCGCACATAAGTGTGACCGCTACTAATGCAAGAGCTATTGCGAAAATGCGTTTTTGTTTCATAGTATCACCAATGGTTTTAATAACTTGTAGGGGACGGCGCCTCGACGTTCCGATTTGCAACATAAATGTTATTCGGGCTGTCGGGGGCGCCAGCCCCTACATAATCAGTTTATACAGGATGAACTTTGTTTTCAATATCGTCGTGCTTTGAATCAAGACCGTACTTTTTGTCGCGGCGTTTTTCAAAGAACTTGACAGCAACCGCGCCGAACTGTGCGTAGGAGAGAACGTCCTCGTCACTTTCGCAGAACTCAGCAATCTCGCCGCGGAACTGCTCAATAGTATCGGTGAGCAAATCTGCGGGGCGGCAATCGATAATATCATCGTCGCCTACAATCTTTTTGCGGAAGTCGGGGTCGATATCGCAAGGAGTTTTGCCGTACTTACCGGCAACCATATCCTTAAATTCCTTGGTAACCATCTTATAGCGTTCGCCCATAATGATGTTGAACACAGCCTGTGTGCCGACAATCTGAGAAGTTGGCGTTACAAGCGGCGGATAACCTGAATCCTCACGCACGCGCGGAACCTCTGCAAGCACTTCCTCAAGCTGATCCTCTTTACCTGCCTGCTTAAGCTGACTGTTGAGGTTTGAGAGCATACCGCCCGGCACCTGATAAAGCAGCGTATTTGCATCAACGCCGAGCATCTTCGGGTCAAGGAGTCCCTCGTCAAGATACTTCTGGCGAAGCGGCATAAAGAAATCGCGGATTTCAGTGAGCGCTCTGAGGTCAAGACCTGTGTCGTACTCAGTGCCCTGAAGTGCTGCAACCATTGATTCCGTTGCAGGATGCGAAGTGCCCATAGCGAGCGGCGACATAGCGGTGTCGATAATATCAACGCCCGCCTCAATACCCTTCATATGCACCATAGAAGCAAGTCCCGAGGTGTAATGAGAGTGAAGTTGAATCGGGATGTCAACAGTTTCTTTAAGCGCTTTAACAAGGTCGTAAGTGCCGTACGGAGTGAGCAGACCTGCCATATCCTTAATGCAGATAGAAGCTGCGCCTGCGTCCTCGAGCTGCTTTGCATAGTTGCAGTAATACTCAATGTCGAACACCGGACCTGTTGTGTACGAAATCGCAGCCTGAACGTGACCGCCGTACTTATTAGCAGCGTTAATAGCAGTCTGCAGGTTGCGCACGTCGTTTAGAGCGTCGAAAATTCTTAAAATATCAATGCCGTTGTCAATACTCTTTTTAACAAAATAGTCAACAACCTCGTCTGAATAGTGGCGATAGCCGAGCATATTCTGACCGCGGAAAAGCATCTGAAGCTTGGTGTTCGGGCATTTTTCGCGGATAAGGCGCAGCCTCTCCCATGGGTCCTCGTCAAGAAAACGGAGGCAGGAGTCAAACGTTGCGCCGCCCCAACACTCAAGCGAGTGGAAGCCAACCTTGTCAAGCTTGTCAAGAATATCAACAAATTCGTCCGTCCTCATTCTTGTTGCGATAAGCGACTGGTGCGCGTCACGCAGAATGGTTTCGGTAATACCTATTTTAGACATACAATTTACCTCTGTAAAAGGTTTTAAGATTTAAGTTTTAAGTTTTAAGCCTTATGACAGACTATGCCCGTACCTATTATAATCGGGTGTGGGTAACAACCGCCAAAAAAGCTCAACACTTAACACTCAATACTCAAAACTAAATTAATTCATTGTAATAAGAGTCTGGCCTGCGTCAACAGTGTCGCCCTTAGCAACGTTGATTGTTGCGATTGTGCCGTCCTGCGGAGCAACGATGTCATTTTCCATCTTCATTGCTTCAAGGATGATAAGCACGTCGCCTGCCTTAACAGCTGTGCCTGCTGCAACCTTAACCTCGATAATGTTACCCGGCATAGGTGCGTCAACGCTAACTGCGCCTGCTGCGCCCTGAGGTGCTGCCGGAGCCGGTGCCGGTGCAGGTGTTTCTGCCGGAGCGGGAGCCGCTGCCGGTGCGGGTGCTGCTGCAGGAGCCGGAGCTGCTGCGGGTGCAGGAGCTGCGCCTGTGCCCTCTTCAACTGTTACGTTATAAGGTGTGCCGTTTACTGTGATTTTATAGTTTTTCATATTTTTAATCTCCTTTTATTTAACAGAGTGTTTTCTTGGTAAGGTAGTTTCTCTCTTGCCGGAGAGCATTTCAAGCGCTGTGATGAGCTTAGCTCTTGTCATATCGGGTGTGAACACGTCGTCAACTGCGCCGCAAGCCGCTGCTGTGTAAGCAGAGCCGATAGTTGTAGCATATTCTTTTTCAAGCAGTTCCCTGTCCTCGCCTGCTGCAAGGCGGTCGTTCCACAAAAATGCAACTGCACTGTCAGCGTCAAGCGGTGAAGCAACAGCTGTATCCCATGCAAAGGTGAGGTCTGCGTTTGCGCCCTTGCCTGCAAGCACAACGTACGCGCCGCCGACAGCCTGCTTTGTGATAAGGCTGATTTTCGGACAAGTTGCCGATGCATAAGCAGAAGTGAGCTTTGTAGCTGCCGTGAGCATCTGCACTTCGCAATCCTTAGCAAAGCCGTCTGCATCAGCGATTGTTACAATCGGAATGCTGAACGCGTCGCAGAGCTTAACCATAGCTTCCGCCTTATAAGCGCATTTCGGGCAAAGATTCTTGCCGTCGAATGCGATAACGCCTGTAGCGTCGCCGCCGATTGAAACGAGGGCGGTAACAACATTCTTTGCATAGTCAGCTTTAAGCTCAACCATGCTGCCTGTGTCTGCAATCGCTTCAACAAGAGCCTTTGCGTCAAGACCTTCGCTGACTGCTGCGGTAGGTTCGCTGAAATTGAAGTAACCCGAAACGTCAAGGTTGTTTGACGGTAGCATTGCAATTACTGCTTTAGCGTAATTTGCCGCGCTGTCAAAGTCGTCAGCTACAATGTCAACAACGCCGTTTTCAGCGCTGGAATCAACTGCAA
The DNA here is from genome assembly GCA_964480285.1 of uncultured Bacteroides sp. GTDB lineage: Bacteria > Bacillota > Clostridia > Oscillospirales > Acutalibacteraceae > Eubacterium_R. The sequence continues at coordinate 21,263 of CAYZPT010000012.1, read as the reverse complement.
TCTCGCTCGGTGCGGTTACATAGAAATCCGCGTCCTTAACAGCGATTACAACATCGCCGAGATTTGCCATAAGCGCCGATGTGCCGACGCACGCGCCTGCGATAACTGAAATCTGCGGAACTACGCCCGACACACGAGCAGAAGCCTTAACGATTTCGCCGTAAGCGGAGAGTACCTCAAAACCCTCGGTGAGCTTTACGCCGTTTGAATCGTAAACGCCGATAATCGGGTAGCCCGTTTTTTGCGCAAGGTCATAAACCTTTTTGATTTTAGCGCACTGTGCAACGGTTACTGCGCCGCCGCACACGTCTTTATCCTGTGAGAAAGCATATGCATACGCGCCGCCTATAAGACCGAAGCCTGCAACCACCTCGATTTCGCCCTCGGCAGATTTTGCAAAGGGGTCGATTTCGGTGAAGCTGCCGCCGTCAAACAGTGCGACAAGTCTTTCAAATGCTTTTGAAGTATTGCTCATTTGTTATCCTCCTTTATGGGAAATAAGCAAATTCTCAAATTTACCTATTTTGATTATAACAATTATTTTAGTCAATAGCAATAGTTTTTTATTAAAAAGTACGGGCGGGTCAATGTGCCCGCCCGTGATTATTCCCAGATGTAATTTATTTCGTCGGTAACTGTGTGCAGCTCGGCGGAAAAGTACTTCTTGTACTTCCCCTTCTTTGCGTAAAATGTCAGTTCCATTTCGACATAGCAACCGTAAAGAACCGCAGTACCGCAGTATCCTACTGTAATGCCTTCTGTGTTTGCAATCTTGACAAATTCATAAAGTGGCAGAACAATGCCGTGGTAACGGTTGCTTTTGCACCTCACCGAGCTTTCAAGCAAAACCTCGTTATCCTCTTCATCCTCAGATACAAGCAGTTCAACTGTACACTTTTTAAAGCCTTTGTACTTTTGCAACTGCTCAATATCGTCGTAATCCCTAAACCATTTAATATCAAATTCCATTTTGAGTGTTCTGCCTTCAAGAGAAATACTCTTTAAGCCTTGATCTTGTAGTATTCCGTCAGGGATATTGACATCAATTGTCTTTAGTATTTCAGTAATCATTTTGCCTCCGTGTGTCCTGCTGAGCGAAGAAGCCTTTTGACCTCCTGCTCGGACAGCTCGCGGTACTTGCCCTGCGGCAGCATACCGAGTTTGAGCGACCCGATTGAGGTGCGCTTGAGGCGTGCAACCTCCAAGCCCTGACTTTCGCAGAGCTTGCGGATTTCGCGGTTCCTGCCCTCGTGCAGTACGAACTCGAGGACTACGCGGTTTTCCTGTGTTTCAAGAACTGTAATCTCACACGGCGCAGTTTTTCTGCCGTCGATTTCAACTCCGTTTTTCATATTGTAAAGCGCTTCGTCACTCACAGACGGGCGCACGGTAACGCGGTAAACCTTTGCGTAGTTGTGCGAAGGGTGCGTCATTGCGTTTGTGAATGAGCCGTCGTTTGTGAGAATCAGCAGCCCCTCGCTGTCCTTGTCAAGCCTGCCGACGGGATAAATGCGCTCGTCAATATCGCTGACCAGATCCATAACGGTTTTCCTGCCGTGCTCGTCCGACACGGTGGTGACGTAGCCGCGCGGCTTGTGGAGCATAACGTAAACCAACTTGCGCTTTTTAACGCGTGTAATTTTCTGCTTGCCGACAGTTACCAAATCTGTGCGGGGATTAATCTTCTGACCGATTTCGGCAACGTGGCCGTTGACCTTAACCTTGCCGGCTTTGATTAGCTCCTCGCTCTTCCTGCGTGAGGCTACGCCCTGCTCAGCCAAAAATTTTTGCAATCTGACTTCATTATTTACCATAATTTATACCTTCTGATGCTTTGATTTCAGTAGATTTTATAAGTTTGTTTGCAACGTAGATATCTGCCCTGCCGAGCACCTGACCTTTAATAATCGGTGCATAGACAAATGGGTAGTAGTATTCTTGGATATATATGTCGCCGACAGTTCTGCAATCGTAACTGTAATCTGCTTTAACTGAGTTTTTATCTGCGCCAACCGTATTTATCATCACTGCTTTTCTGTCATTTATCCTTTTATAACACTTTTTTGCTTTTAATACAAGTTTTTTGTGATCTTCCCAATCGTCAGGGGCGGACAGTGTAACGGTAATAATCATACTGTCGCCGTATTTGTAAGCGCTTACAAGACATCTACCCGCTTTTTGAGTGTAACCCGTTTTAAGACCGACAAAATTTTTGTTATAGGTAAGAAGCTTATTGTGGTTGTACACTGTCTGCACCTTGCCGCCTACTGTGATTTCCGCCGCAGTCATGGAGGCAATCTGCATAAGCTGACTGTTTTTAACAACTTCGCCTGCAAGCAGCGCCATGTCGTAAGCGGTAGATTTATGGTTGCCCTTATCAAGCCCCGACGGAGTTTCAAAGTGCGTATTTTTCATCCCGATTTGCGCGGCGCGGCGGTTCATCATATCAACAAACGCGCCGAGGCTGCCGCCGACATACACGGCAATAGCATTTGCCGCATCGTTACCCGATGCGAGCATAGCGCCTTTAACAAGGTCAAAAAGCGATACCATATCGCCTGCTTTAAGGTATATCAGCGAGCCCTCGGTGCCGTAAAGCATCTCGTCGGTCACAGTTACAACATCTTCAAGTCTGCCGCTCTCACAAGCGATAAGGCAAGTCATAAGTTTTGTGGTTGACGCAATCGGGCGCGGTTTGTTGCTGTTAAAAGAATACAGAACTTTACCTGTATGCGCATCTGTAACAACTGCAGATGCAGCGCTTATACCGTTCATAGCAAACATCGAGGTCTGCGGTATAATAAGCACTAAACACAGCACAACACAAAACCTTTTTAACAAAATAATCACCTGCTAATACTATGCAGGTGATTATAATAATTATTCTGCAGTTTCTTCCTTGTCATCCTTCTTAGCTTCAAGGAGTTCGGTAAGTTTATCAAGGAGTTCCGGAATCATAGCGATAGCACGGTCAGCAGATGAAGTGTAGTTGTTAATCTGCATCATTCTGCACTTGCCGTCCTGGATAACGATAAACGCAACAGGTGTAATTGATACACCGCCACCGCCTGCGCCGCCGAACAGCTCCTTATTCTGCTTTGACGGGAGGTCTGTGCCGCCTGATGTGAAGCCGTATGATACCTTTGATACAGGGATAAGTGTGGTGTCGCCTGTTACCATTGGCTCGCCGATAATAGTTGAAACATCAACCATATCACGCAATCTTTCAAGTGTGCTTTCCATAATTTTGTTTACCGGTGTCTCTTTCATCTCAATGTCTCCTTATATAATGTTATTTAAATTTCTTACTTAATCTTTTATTTTTAATAATATTTAACAAAAATACTTTGCCTGCTCGGAGCAGAACTTTTACGAGCAAGCCGACGTTAAGACCTGCGATAATCTGAAATTCGTACTCGCTGCTCGGTGCGATAAAGTCAGGCTCAATTAAATCGTCGTATTGGTCGACTTTCATCTGGTTTAGTATTATACCTTTAAGCGGATAGTAATGACCGGCGAGAGAGCCGTATTTCTCAGCAATATCATCTGCATCGCCACCGCCGATTATCATTTTAACATATAATGAGTAAATATGCAAACCTTTAATTAAAGTTGTTATTGCAGAATGTGCGGTTTCAAGCAAATTTGTGACAAAATCGAGGATTCCGACTATACCTTCCTCAAGCCATATCTTCTTGATAAAGTTCGGTTTTTCTTCTTTTGCCGGCTCCTCGGCAGGTTTATCATCGGAACTGCTCTCCTGCTCGCTGATTTGCTTTACAATCTGCTGAATTTCCTCGTCAGTGAGGTGGTGTTCCTCATCCGGCGGCGGGATTTCGATTTCTTCCTTAATCTCCTCTTTCTTAACAGTTTCGTCAATTACAGGTTCTGCCTGAGGAGTTTCATGCGGTTCTTCTTTGACCTCAGAGGGCTTTTCCGATTCGGCTTTTTCAGCAACCTCATCTATGACCTCCTCTGCAGCCTTTTCGGGAAAGAGGATAAAATTCAGGAGTTTAGAAAGCTCAATGTCCTTTTCAATCCACAGAACTCGTATTTTTGTTGACCAACCGTTGTCGAAAACTACCTCAAACTCCGCAGAAAGCGAAAGTATTATTGCAATCAGAACAACGAGAACAGCCAGAATTATAAGTAAAACCTTCATTTAATCCCCCTCTCCGTCGTCGTTAGTTGTTAAAATGCTTTCACGTTCCTCTTCCTGCTGAGTATCAAACAGCGAAGTCTGGGAGGAATCCTTGGATATCTTTTCGATTTCCTCTGTTCGTGGCAGATCGGGCAAATCCTCAAGAGAGTTAAGCGAGAAACAGCGCAGGAATCTGTCCGTTGTGCCGTAAATGAGCGGTCTGCCGGGGAGATCAAGCCTGCCCTTTTCCTCAATAAGTCCTTTTTGCACAAGCGAGGACACAGGACCGGAACAGTCAACGCCTCTTACCTGCTCGATAAACGCCCTTGTAACGGTTTTATTATATGCCACAATTGCAAGCACCTCAAACGCTGCATTTGAAAGCGGTGTGTTTTTCTTGATTTCAAGGAGTCTGCGGACTTCCTCGGAATACTTTTCACGAGTGCAGAGCTGATACTTGTTTTCTATCTTGATAATCATCAGACCCGAATCACGCTCATCGTACATAGCGGATAGATAGCCGAGCATTTTTGTCACGGTTTCAAGGTCGATGTCAAGCACCTCTGCAAGCTTAGTACCCTCTACCGGGTCGCCTGCCGCAAAGAGCATTGCCTCCAATTTTGATATGTAATCGTCTGTTTTATTCAACTTCTTCTACCTCGTTAACAATCTGTACTGTCGGGTTCTGAATGCTTCCCTCAATGGTGATGCGCTTTGTTTTGGCAAGCTCGAGCACGGCAAGGAAGGTAGCGACAAGGTCGCTCTTGGACTGAGCTCCGTCGAACAGCGACATAAATTCAACCTTTTTTCCGCTCCAGAGCTTACGCATAACCGTGCGGACTTTAGACGCAACATTAACGAACTTTCGTGCCACAATGACCTTGAAAGAATCAATCGGCGGCGGAAGGCGTCGCTGAGCCTTACCCGCAACATTAATGTAAGCGTTCAGGAGTTCTTCACCTTCATGAAAGCGCTCATAATCGTAATTGACCATTCCACCCTGCGGCTCGCGGACATAGCGATTGAATCCGTCGGTCTGATGAGATAACTTTTCAGCCATAATCTTACAGTCGCGATACTCGATAAGCTCGCCTGTAAGCTCGCGCTTTAATTCCTCCGCTTCCTCATGACGAGGGAGAAGCGACACGGTTTTGATGTAAATAAGCCTTGCAGCCATTTCAAGAAAATCGCCTGCTACGTCAAAGTCGGCTTCCTCCATCTGACGCACATAATCAAGATACTGATTAACAAGCTCAACAATCGGAATGTCATTAATATTCAGTTTATGCTTGCTTATGAGGTGCAACAGCAGGTCCATAGGACCCTCAAACACCTCAATTTTATATGTCGGGTTTGCCATTAATTACGCTCCGAAAATAAGTTTTGGAATAATTGAGACCAGATTAAACATAATGTTTGAAAGTCCGCTGATTACACCGCCGAGCACGCCTGAGAAAAGCAAGAGCATAAGCGCAATCATAACATATCTTTCGTACATCATATATTTGTAATAAACCTTATCCGGCAGAACAGCCGCAAGGATTTTTGAGCCGTCAAGCGGCGGAATCGGCAGAAGATTGAACACGCCGAGCGAAATATTGATATATGTTGAAAACATAAAGAACAGATATACAAATTTCAGCAGTGTACTGTCGCTTTGAACCGAACCTACGGCATACATACCGAAGCAGCTTATCCACGCCATAATTAAGTTAGACGCAGGACCTGCAAGCGCAACAAGCGCCATACCTGATTTAGGATTTTTGAAGTTACGCATATCAACCGGAACAGGTTTTGCATAGCCTATTCCAAAAAGCAAAATCATAATCATACCAATTGGGTCGATATGCTTAATCGGATTAAATGTCAGTCTGCCCTCACGCTTTGCAGTGTTATCGCCGAGTTTATATGCGACAAATGCATGTGAAAGCTCATGAATCGGTGAGCAGACAAACACAACAAAACAGCCTGTAAGAATAAAAATTACTGCGCCGAGTGTGTCGCCCTGTCGTATTAATGAAATAAGTGAAAACATAGTTGCACCCTATTCTTTAAATGATTTTATCATACGGTCGTTACCGTAAATATCTTTGATAACCTCAAAGTTATTCAGGTTTGTGAGTACCTTCGGCACATCTTCGCTCTGGTCGTTGCCTATTTCAAGCAAAAGCGTACCGCCGGATTTGAGGTTAGTTTCTGCAATTTTATTAATCGCCCTGTAAAACATAAGTCCGTCATCGCCGCCGTCAAGCGCCATCTTCGGTTCAAACTGAACTTCGCTCTGCAAATCTGCAAGGTCGGCAGTTTTGATATACGGCGGATTGGATACGATTATATCCGCAGCGTTCAGATCGAGCGGTTTTGTGATATCGCCGAGGATAACGCGCACGTTATCGACGCACTTTGCGTTTTTGTACAAATAAGCAATAGCTTCCCTGCTCTTTTCCACGCAGTAAACAGTGGCGGAAGGCGCAGCCTTTGCAATGCTTATGCCTATGCATCCGCTACCGGCGCAGAGGTCATAAATCACAGGATTGTCGTAATCTCCTGCCGCTGCAATTGCAAGGTCAACGAGTTCCTCCGTTTCAGGTCGCGGAATGAGCACGCCCTCGCCGACTTCAAATGTACTGTCGTAAAAATCCCAGGCACCGATAATATATTGCAAAGGTTTACCTGCCAACAAATCAAGAAGCGGCTCGGTGAGCTTAACCTCGTCAAAACTGTCGCCTTTATGCAGAGCAAACTCGCTGTTAGAGATACCTGCAAGTGAGCACACAAGGCATAGCGATTTGAATTCTGCCTCGTCAATGCCATTCTTATTCAGGCAGTTCAGAGCGTATAAATAAGCGTCGTTAAAAGTCATTACTTAATCTCGTCATCCTCGGGGTTTTCGGTTATTACCGCCTGCAGGGACGCGATACCTACCTCGATAATATCATCGTCAGGTTCCTTGGTCGTTATACGCTGCATCCAGAGACCGGGAGCAGAAAGAATTTTAACAAACACATTGTCGTGACGTCCTGCATAGCGGATAAACTCATAGCCGATTCCCATAATAATCGGAATCATAGGCAGTCTGATAAGCACCCAGAGGATTGTGATTTTCTTAATCTCGTCAGGTACGAAAAACGACAGAATTGATATGATTATTATGCTGAGTATAAGCATTACAAACATAAAAGAAGTGCCGCACCTCGGGTGAAAACGCGAGCATTTTTTAACATTCTCAACGGTAAGTTCCATTCCGGACTCATAGCATGCGATTGTTTTATGCTCTGCGCCGTGGTACTTAAACACGCGCTTGATGTCCTTCATCTGTGACACTGCAAGCATATACAAAACAAAGATTATGATTTTGAGCACGCCCTCAAAAGTGCCGCGAAGCGGTTCAAGATCTGCAGCCGTATGCGAGTTAATAAACTTAAACAGCATTGACGGCATATATGCAAAAATAAAGAACGCAAGCAAAAAGCCGAGCACTGTGGCAATACCCATAATAATACTCATAAGCTTATCGCCAAGTTTATCTGTGAGCCACTTTTCAAACTTGCTCATCTCGGCTTCCTCAATATCCTCCATACCTGAGACCTCAGCTGAATACATCAGGCACTTGTAGCCGGTAATCATCGACTCAATAAAGCCAACAATACCGCGTATAAGAGGCAAGCCCCAGAATTTATTCTTATCGCGCAGGTGCTTGACCTCGTGATATTCAGTAAGTATATCGCCGTCCGGCTTACGGACTGCAGTTGCCATACCCTTTGGCCCCTGCATCATAATTCCCTCAATCAGCGCCTGTCCGCCGACAGAGGTTCTGTGACATTTTTTGGGCATAATTAATTCGCTTTCTGTAAAAATTTGTTTAGCAGCCGGAGGAAATCAGCGCTGAATACTTCCTACTGCGGTTTTGCAACTTCCTCAACAGGAAGCTGTATTGTGACAAGCGTACCTTTGTTCTTAACGCTGTCTATATCAAGAGTTCCGCCGTGAAGATTAACAATCTCAGTAGTAACGGCAAGCCCGATACCTGATCCGCGGACACTCATATTTGCTTTATAAAACTTTTCTTTAACATGCGGCAGATCCTCCTCAGAAATACCGCAGCCCTGATCTGCAATCGCAACCTGAATAAAATCTTTGTCATCCTTTGTGATAAACTCAGCTTTGACAAAAATCTTGCTGCCCGGTCGCGAATACTTAAGGGCATTATCAAGTATATTCATAAATACCTGCTTCAACCTGTTTGCATCAGCATTTGCAACTGACGGAATCTCAGGAATACTGCTGCGCACCTCATAGCCCTCACGAACAGCACGCTCACGGAAGGTAAACAGAGTTTCCTCAAGTTCTGCAAGTATATCGGTTTTGCTGAGTCTGAGCTGCATTCTGCCACTTTGCAGACGTGAGAAATCGAGCAATTCTTCAACAAAGCCCTCAAGCCTGCTTGCTTCGCTTACGATAACATGCAAGCCCTTTTGTGTGAGCTCATCAACATTATCTTTGTTGCCGAGTGTAAGTGTTTCGCCCCATCCTTTGATAGATGTGAGCGGTGTACGCAATTCGTGCGAGATAGTGGAAATAAAGTCATTTTTCATTTTATCGGCGGCAGAAATTTCTGTTGCCATAGTATTGATGCTATCTGCCAGATCACCGATTTCGTCATCGTACTTCTTTTCAATACGTACATCGAGGTTACCGTCGGCAATCAGCTTGGTAGCATTTTTGACTTCCTGCACAGGAATGATAATTGATTTGATGAAAAACTGATTTGAAAAAACAATTATTACCATTACAAGCACAAGCAACAGGAAAAACACGAAGCGAAGCGTCCGAATCTGTGTATCAACAGAATCAATGGTGGTCATAACTCGAATCGCACCGTATTCGGCGCCTTCTTTATCGGTAATCGCACGGCTTACAGCCATTATCTTTTCGCCTGAATCCATTTTGCCTACATATGAAGCTATTGAATTGTGATTTTCAAGCGCTTCACGGAAATCAGGCATATCCTGCTTTTCAACATGGAAACCGCTTGATGACAGTACAATGTTTCCCTCGTCATCAACAATCCAGACTGTTGTACGACTTTTATAAGAATAAGAATTCACAAACTCTGCAGCGGAAGATTCAATTGAATTACCGTTAGACAGATTATTAACAAAGTAGTTAACCGCACTGTCCGAAGCGCCGGCTTTAATAATATCCTCAACGCTGTTGTAATAGTAAGTTTTTATGCCGATAGAGGCAATAATGAACGTAGCAATAAACAACGCCACAATAACGCCGATGATATTGATTAACCAGCGCCGTGTAATGCCCTCTGTTTTGAGGCTTTTCAGTTTTTCAATCGCGGTATTGATAACTTGTTTGTCCATTGTGTACGTCCGTATCGGTGTAATTATTTTTGGCTATGCGGGTTTATTTAACGTCAGTAATCCACTTGTAGCCGAGTCCCCAGATTGTAACAAGTCTGTTGGGGCTTGATGCGTTATCCTCAATTTTCATTCTCAGTCTACGAATATTAACGTCAACGATTTTTTCATCACCGAAGTAATTATCGCCCCATACCTGCTTGAGAATGTCTGTACGCGAAAGTGCAGCATTCGGATTCTTGAAGAAATATTCGATAATCTGGAATTCAACCTGTGTGAGTTCGATGCTCTGACCATTTTTGGTAAGAGTTCTGTTACGCAGATTGAGTTCAAACTCATCAAGTATAATGCTGTCGCCGGTTGTATCATTTTTCCTGAAGCCGCGAGTCATCTCAACACGGCGGTAAACAGCATCTACACGCGCCATAAGTTCAGACGGTGAAAAAGGTTTTGTTACATAGTCATCAGCGCCAAAAAGCAGACCTGTAACCTTGTCCATCTCCTGCGTCTTTGCGCTGAGCATAATAATGCCGAGGTCTGATGAGCATTTGCGCAGTTCTTTACATACTGACAATCCGTCAAGTTCAGGCATCATAATATCAAGTATTGCAACATCAAAGCCCGCCTCGTCCTCGTGGAACTTCTGCAGTGCTACAACGCCGTTTTGCGCCTGCTCTACTGTATAACCGCTACGGGTAAGATTAATAACTATAAACTCGCGGATTGATTCTTCATCTTCTGCAACAAGTACTTTCTTCATTTTTATTCCTCCCATAAAAATATATTTGTGTATCAGTCCTGCTCAATTGAGCGAACCTGTTTTTTCAGTTCAAGCAGCGACATTTTAATTGCATTGCTGTCGCCCGTTTTTGCAAGGAAATAATAACCCTTTTCCTCAAACATCAGGTCATAACCCGGGTAATTCTCTTTTGAATACTTAACCTTCAGCACCGGTTTAACGGAAAAAACTTCTTTTTTATCTTTTTTGCTTAAGACAGTCATCAGCTTTTGCTTCTGGTCATACCGTACGCTGATCTTTGAGATATAGTCATCCGGAATTATAACAAGATATCCGTCGTTTTTCGGCATTAGCGAATAACATGTATGCACCATTGGTCCGTCGTCGTAATATCTCCAGTTAAGACACGAGACTGCTTTGGGCAGTTTTTTTATTGATTTATCGTCAACCGGCATTTCGATTCGCTTATCGCCGTTGATATCCCGGCAGAAAATCATATTGCTTCGCGTTGTTTCGGTAGTTCTGCCGGAGTTGTAACTGTAATACGGTGACAGGATTGCGTTGTATCCGTCAGACCACAGCAGAATCTCAGTCAGCATTGATGAACCGTTACTGCCGATAGCATCAGCATAAACGCGGTTTTCTCCCTTAACTCTTTCCGTTTGAATTTTAACATATGAAGATATATGTGAATCAAGTTTTGTTTCGCTGATGAGCTGAGCCTTTTTAGATTTAAACGAATACAGTTCCGCTTTAGAAGTCGAATAGTCACCGGAGTTGAGTTCAAACATCAAAAGTTCAGGCGTTTTATCGTCAACAAGGTCAACTGCTATGTAATTGTTAACTGTTAATCCGTTGTAAAAACAATGAAGCTTGTTGTTACTGCGGTATTCGTAAAGTGCAAGTTCGTGGTTGGTTGAATTAGAAATAGCATCCCAACATACTATGACTTCATAGGCACCGTCACCATCGACATCCTCAAAGCTCAGAGAGTTAACATCAACGCCTAAGCCCTTTGTTTTGTCAACTACTCGCCACTCATCTTCGTCTTCGTTTTTAATAATCAGTGCGATATTGGTTGTGCCGAGATTATCAGACGGCTCGTAAAACACTACAGCTTCATCTGTTCCGTCAGCGTCAAGATCAAAAAAATTATACGCAGTTATATATTTGCCCTGACGCGGAGTTTTAAGCGAGTACCCGTTACCTGCAAACTCATCTAACGCTTCTTTTATGTCGGCATTATCGCCGAACGGTGAAACAGGAGATATGAGATCGTCCATTGAAGACGATATCCGCAGGCTGCAACTGCTGAAAACTGCCGCTACAACCAGTATCAGGACAATTATCTTTGCAGATTTCACAGCCCATCCCCCTTTAACAATTTACATATGAAGACATTGTAACATAAAATTATAATAAAATAAATAGAAAATTACAGATAATTACAAAAATTAAATATTTTGTACAAAACGACAAAAGCGCTATGCCAAAAACGGCACAGCGCTGTTAAAATTACATATTACGGATTGTATTCGTAATTATCGTCATTATTAAGATTATTGTTATTTGTTGATACGGTAAGGATGTCATCCGCCTGTCGGTACTCAACAAACTCAGTTTCCGGCTTAACATACTTTTCATTCATATTATCACCTCGTTAAGTACAGTATATCATAACAAATTGAATATTTCAACATTTTTTACACAAAATCTGCTGTTTTAGGTAAGAAAAAAGGCACCCTTTACAGAGTGCCTTTTTGTGGTGGATTGGAGTTATTATTAAAGACTGCGGAAAGAGGAGAAACAATGAAAAGAGAAACTTAAACTCCGACTCCCTGGACAATGAGAATGCCCTGCTGTCTTCCACCAAAAGAAAGGAAAATAACAATGAAATCAATCAAATTAACTATTCATTACATCTACACTATACACATCAATGTTTAATAAAGCTTGCAAATACAGTTAACAATTTACGAATTTTGTAAACAAACTGTAACTTTATACAATTGTGCCGCCGCCGAGAACATAATCGCCGTCGTACAAAACAACTGCCTGACCGCTTGTAACAGCACGGACAGGATTATCAAAAGTAACAATTACCCTGTCACCGTCGCGCACTGCAGTACAAGGGACTTCGCGCATATTATAGCGTGTTTTTGCCTTGCATTTTACCGGTTTTTCGGGAGGCTCGGCAATCCAGTTAAAGTCCGTAGCCTCAAGAACACTGCACATCAGATCATCGTTCGATCCGAGAATAACAGTGTTATTATTAAGATCTTTTTTGCATACATATACAGGCACACCTGCCGCTACACCCAGCCCTTTGCGCTGACCGATTGTGTACTTGATTATTCCGCTATGCTCGCCCATAATGTTGCCGTCTGTGTCAACAAACTTGCCCTTCGGATACGACTTGCCGCTGTGCTGTTCAATAAACTTTGCGTAGTCGCCGTCGGGCACAAAGCAGATGTCCTGCGAGTCGCGCTTTTTTGCGTTGATAAAGCCCTCGCGTTCAGCAATTTCGCGGATTTCAGCCTTTGAGCATTTACCGAGAGGAAACAGAGTATGTGCGAGCTGCTCCTGCGTAAGCGAGTACAAAACATAGCTCTGATCCTTGCTCTCGTCAGCACCCTTTTTGAGCATATATCTGCCGTTAACAAGTTCGATATCAGCATAATGACCTGTAACAATGTAGTCGTATTTCAGTTCCTTCATACGCTGCATCAACTTTTCAAATTTCAGATATCTGTTGCAGTCGATACAGGGATTCGGCGTGCCGCCCTGCTCATATGTTCTGATGAATTTATCTATGACCTTTTGCTCAAATTCGTCCTTGAAATTGAACACATAATAAGGCATACCGAGCCTGTGAGCCACTGCGCGCGCATCCTCGATATCGTCAAGTGAACAGCAGGTCTTTTCCCTGCTGACGCCGATTTCCTCATTGTCATAGAGCTTCATTGTAGCACCGATGCACTCAAAGCCCTTTTGCTTCATAAAATAAGCGGCGACGCTCGAATCGACACCGCCGCTCATTGCAATAATTGCTTTTTTCATAATTATCCCAGTTCAATCATATTGTCAATACAACGCTTTGCGCCGAGACGTGTTTCTTCGTCAAGCTCAATTTCCTCGCCGCCGATACCCTTGCAGCAGTTGAGCACGTCAACAAGCGTTGTAGCCTTCATATTATGGCAAATGCAGTCCTTTGACAGCGGGTAAAACATCTTATCGGTACATTCAAGCTGGAGATGAGTGACAATACTGTTTTCTGTGCCGATAATGAATTCCTTTGCGTCGCTGTTTTTTGCATAGTCCATAATGCCGGTTGTCGAGCCGACATAATCGGCATGCGCAACGACTTCAGGGTCACACTCGGGATGAACAAGAAAAAGTGCATCGGGGTGCGCCGACTTAGCTTTCTTCACGTCCTCAGCCGTCATTTTTGCGTGGGTCGGGCAGCAGCCGTGCAGAAGCTTAAACTCCTTTTCGGGCAGTTTTTCAGCAATCCACGAGCCAAGGTTTTTATCAGGAATAAAGAGGATTTTGTCGCTTTCAAGCTGCGAGCAGATTTTAAGCGCAGACGATGAAGTTACGCAAACGTCGCAAACGGTTTTAAGTTCGCTTGTGGTGTTTATGTACGCAACCACAGTGTGGTCGGGGTACTGCTCCTTAACCTGCAAAATGAGCTGTTTATCCATCATTTCCGCCATCGGGCAGCCTGCGTCAGCGTTAGAGAGAATGACCTTTTTATCGGGTGACAGAATCTTGACGGTTTCCGCCATAAAGCGCACGCCGCACATAATAACGGTCTTGTTCGGCACCTTTGAAGCGGACACCGACAAACCGAAGCTGTCGCCCGTATAGTCTGCGATTTCAAGTATCTCGGGCTCCTCATAGCAGTGCGCGAGAATGCAGATGTCGTTCTCTTTTTTCAGTCTTAATATTTCCTGCTGAATGTCTTTAATAGCCATAACAAATTCCTTCACGGGGCGCCGAGGTCGTCGCCCCCTACAAATAATATTGGGAGGGTTAGGAAACCCTCCCCTACATAATATATTAATTAATGTAATTAGTCAATGTCTTTTTCCTTAAACATTTCAGGGTCGTACTCAATGCCGTTTTTATCGTAGTAATCCTTAACTGCGGCTTTGATTGCCTCCTCCGCAAGAACGGAGCAGTGAATTTTAACCGGCGGCAGACCGTCAAGCGCCTCAACAACAGCCTTATTTGAAAGTTCGATTGCTTCGCTTATCGGCTTGCCTTTGATAAGGCAGGTAGCCATTGAGCTTGACGCAATTGCAGACGCACAGCCAAACGTATTGAACTTAACATCAGTGATAATCTGATTTTCGTCCACCTTAAGATAAATTTTCATTATATCGCCGCATTTAGCGTTGCCTACCTCACCTACGCCGTCTGCATCCTCAATTTTGCCGACATTTCGCGGATTTGTGAAGTGGTCCATTACTTTTTCCGAATACAGTGCCATTATTCAACTACCTCGCCTTTCTGAATCTTTTCCCATACGGGTGAAATTGAACGAAGATACGCTACAACTTCGTGGATTGATTTAATGATGTGGTCAACTTCTGCCTCAGTGTTGTACTCGCTCATCGAAATACGCAGCGAACCGTGCGCGCTTTCAACGGGTACACCCATTGCAAGCAGAACGTGCGACGGGTCAAGCGAGCCGCTTGTGCAGGCCGAACCTGACGACGCGCAAATGCCCTTCTGGTCAAGGAGGAGGAGCAAGCCCTCGCCCTCAATGCCCTCAAAGCACATATTAACCGTGCCGGGCAGGCGCTTTTCAAGGTCGCCGTTAACGGTGCAAAGCTCGATATCCTTAACGCCGTCAATAATCTTATTGCGAAGCGCAGTGATGTGCGCCGCGTTTTTATCAAGGTTTGCGCACGCTTCCTCAAGCGCAGCGGTGAGACCGCAGATACCTGCCATATTTTCCGTACCAGCGCGACGGTTACGCTCCTGTGCGCCGCCGTTCATAAATATCTGAAGCGGCACACCCTTTTTGCAGTAAAGGAAGCCGACGCCTTTAGGGCCGTGGAACTTATGACCGGATACCGAAAGCATATCAACGCCGAGTTCGTTAACGTCAACCTTGATGTGACCTGCAGCCTGAACTGCGTCAGTGTGGAAGGTTACGCCCTTTTCCTTACAAACTGCCGCAAGCTCCTTAATCGGCTGAATTGTGCCGACCTCATTGTTTGCCATCATAATTGTTACAAGTGCGGTGTCATCACGAAGGGCGGCCTTTAAGTCATCAACTCTGACGATGCCCTCATTGTAAACATCAAGAAGCGTAATCTCAAAACCCTCTTTCTTTAGCTTTTCGAGCGTGTGAAGCACAGCGTGATGCTCAAATTTTGAGGAGATTATGTGCATCTTACCCTTCATTTTACCGTTATATGCAGCGGAAAGAATAGCCTGATTATCAGCCTCTGTACCGCAGGAGGTAAAATAGATCTCTTTAGGATCAGCACCGATGCACGCTGCGACGCGCGCTCTTGCGTCCTCAAGCACCTCTTTTGCAACCTGACCGATATGGTGCAGTGACGACGGGTTGCCGTAAGTTTCTTTTAAAAGCGGCAGCATCGCATTTAAAGCGGTTTCGCTAACCTGCGTGGTAGCCGCGTTATCAACGTAAACAGTGTTCATTTTGTCACCTGATTTCTTTATTCCTATTAAAGTTATAGGGTTTTCGCTAAATAATATACACGCTATTTCCTACTTTGTCAATAGGAAAATAAAAAAATCTCCCTTGCAGGAGATTTTTAATAGTTTGCAGTTAGCAGTATGCAGTAAGCAGCCTATTGTTTATCTGCCGCGCGAGTATGATCGAACTCTGAATTTTGCGCCGAGTGACTCGGCAATTTTGCGTGATTTTTCGATGTTTTCCTCACCGATAACATCAACCACCGTCATGCGCACATCGTTACCCTGTTCCACGCACTCGCGCGTGAATTTGAGCATTGCGTCAAACGCTTTTCCGGGGTAAATGTTCTTTGTAATTTTATCGTACTTCTCGCTGTCGGGGTCGTTGAGAGACACGGAAATCGCGTCAATGCAATCGCAGATTTCCTTTGCAGTCGGTCTGCCGTTGATGAGGTCTGACAGCCCGTTTGTATTAAGACGAAGCTTGATTGACGGCTTTATGCTATTAAGATATTTTGCGGTTTTAAGCAGGTTGTCAAGCGCATTTGTAGGCTCGCCGTAACCGCAGAAGACAACGGTTTCAACATCCGTAAAATCGTAATTGTCAACAGCATTTTTGATGTCTTCAAAGGTCGGCTCCTCGTCAAACCACAGCCTTTTTGCACTGCCCACAGCGTCTCGCTTATTGCGTATGCAAAACGCACACGCGCACGGGCATTTGTTGGTAATATTAAAATAAGTTCCGCCCTCAAGGTTATATATTATATCAGCCATATAATACCTCTAAATTTATTTTTTATATATTTTATCCTTTATTTTTATCTTGTCAAGTGCTGCGGCAATAATTATAAAAATAATTGCACTCGCAACCGCCTGAATCGCATTTCCTGCAATATCAACAACCGCGTATTCCCTGCTGATAACGAGGTCAGCCAGGAAGTAACCTCCGACTGTGATAACGCCGGCAGGAACAGTCATAAGCGCCGAAAAGGCAGAGAGCAATTTGCCGCTTTTCTTTTTAATCAGAGTAAAGCAAAGCGCAATCAAAACCTTGATAATCACAGTTGCAGGGGCATAAGCCGCAAAGCCGCTTGCAACGTCGGCAAGACCTTCACCGAGTGCGCCCGCAACAAGCGCCCAAGGCATATCGAGCATCAGCGCGCTGACGTACAAAAGAGCGTCGCCCAGGTGAACATAACCGCTTGCAACAGGAATGTGAAGCACTGCCGTCAAAACAAAAATCATTGCGCTGAACACAGCAGTAACTATAATGTTTTTTAGTTTATTATTCATATTATCACCTTCTTAAACAGGTATTGCATTTGTGTTGTAAACAGTATATACTATAACTGACATCAATAAAATATACAAAATCAAAAATATTTTGAGGTACAGTTTTGAAAAAATACATAGAGGTTTACAAGCATTACAAAGACCTGATTGAGTCAGGTCAATACAAAAAAGGTGACAAAATGCCGTCAGTTCGCAAGTCCACCGCACTGCTGTCAGTGAGCAAAACGACTGTTGAAAACGCATACTTTGAATTGCAGGCAGACGGTTATATAATAGCGCAGCCGCAAAGCGGTTACTATGTTTCCTACTCTGCTCCTAAAGTAGCTGAAGAACCCACGCCTGCTATATCCGAAAAACCTGTAGTTTTTGATTTGAAGAGCGGTGACGCTGACAGCGAAAGCTTTGACATAAACCTTTGGCAGCGTTATATAAAAAGCGCTCTGCGGCAGAAAGAACGCCTGCTTTCATACAGTGCGCCTGAGGGCGAGCAGGATTTGCGCGAAGCATTATCAAAGTACATAAGAGAAAAGAGAAACGTTGTTGCTTCTCCGGACAGAATTATTGTCGGTGCAGGAATGCAGCCGCTGCTTTCAATACTCTGTGTACTGCTCAAAGACAGACGGACAGTGTCTTTCCCTACTGCCGGGTTTATTCAGGGAATTTCTCAGTTTGAGAGTTACGGTTATGAAGTTCACACAAGGGATAAAAATGCTGATATAATCTATGTTTCGCCCTCTCATATGACGTCCTACGGTGATGTTATGCCGATAAAAAGACGTCTTCAGCTTGTGCGTCACAGCAACGAAAGCAGCAGTATGATAATTGAAGACGACTATGACAGCGACTTTCTTTATCAGTCAAAGCCCACACCTGCCCTGTTTGCACTGTCTGACTGCGATAACGTGGTGTATATGGGATCTTTTTCTAATGTGCTTATTCCCGGTATCCGTATAAGCTTTATGGTGCTTACAGAGGACCTCATAAGGCGATACAATGAAATTAAGCACTGCTTTGCACAAACAGCCAGCAAAACCGAGCAGATCGCACTTTGCGGCTACATACGCGACGGTCATATCGCCGCACAGACAAGGAAAATACGCCGCCACTACACTAACAAGGCTAAGATGCTTATTGAAGAAATAAAAGCGCAAATTCCCCAAGCTGACACGCATTTATCAGATAACGGACTTGCTGTAAAGATGACAGCGACTTTTAACGGTAACGCTGATGAATTTGAAAAGCAAGGGATATCTATATACATTTACGGTATAGAAAACGGTAAGATAAATGTAGCGCTTATTCCCTCTGCGCTTGAGAGCGAAATGATACCTAAAGCTGTACAGTTGATTAAGGAGATACTTGAAAATGATTGAACTGGCAAATGAAATCGGACTTGACAAAGCTTTGATTGACAAACTTGAAAAAACCGATATAACCGACAATACGTTAGACAATTTAGATAATTATAACGACCTGACAAAGCTTGCCGTTTGCCTGAAATATGCTAAGAACATTACGCAGAAAGAGTATGAAAAACTCGCTATACCGCGTGAAGTATTTATTGATACAATGAAAGATATTGCAATCTGGTGCGAGAATAACGGTAACAAGGGATTGAAAAATCACAAGTGGATATGCAATCACCTGCTACTTAAACTATTTAAAATCGGAAGGCTACAGTATCAGATGTATAAATGCGAAAACGACACGCTTGACTACGTCTGCCTGCCGTTTGACTATGGCGACAATCTCGTTTACATTCATATTCCGCAAGGTGAAAAGCTGCGCTATGAAGCTTGTTTGCAGTCTCTTTCACAGGCAAAGCACTTTTTTGAGGAGTACTTCCCCGAATTTGAGTACACCTACTTTTTCTGTGAGAGCTGGCTGCTTTACCGTGAAAATCAACTTTTTATGAGCCCTGACTCAAACATACTGCAATTTCAGCTACTATTTGACATTGTTTACAGTGCGCCGGATGACAAACAGGCAATCGAGCGAATCTTCGACAAAAAACATATTCTACCATTACTCTACCCCAAAAAAACATCACTGCAAAAACAGGCGAAACGCTTTATGATGAAGGGCGGAAAACTCGGTATCGGCATAGGATTAATACATAAAAGCGACATATTATAGCATAATAACGCTATTTACAGTACCATTTTAAGGACAGTGCTACCCGAGGGTATTGAACAGCCGTTCGACTTGAGTTAAACTGTGAGTGTAAGGAAAAATCACAATAATTCAAGGAGGAATCATTATGAAGAATTTTGTTAAAGGTTTAGTTATTTCAGTACTTTCACTCGCAGTAGGATACGCAGCAATTTCCCTGCCGTTCAGGCTTTTTGACACACTTGAAAGAAGCATGATGCAAAAGGTGTTCATCGGCGAACTGATTATCTATCTTACAATAGGAATGATATTTCTGGTTGTACAGCAGAAGAAAAAAGAGCAGCAGGCAAAATGCGAAGAGCGCCATTATGCACGACGTGAAAAAATAGCAAAGGTACAAAGCGACTGGTACGACCTTGCAGCATAAGTGCTTATAAGCAAAAAACTCCCGATGCATTTGCATCAGGAGTTTTTTTATTATTAATATCCTCTTTTATTTGCGCGTTTGCCGTCATAATACATTACGCCGGGTGTCGGTGACTTACCTGTTTTTGCGCGAATTAATCCTCGCAAGTAACAAGTTGATAACCTTCTTTAATAAGTTTTGGTACAAGCCTTTCAACCGCATCTGCTGTTGATATGTATATCTCATGCATAAGTATTATATCGCCGTTTTTCGCCTTATTGACTACATTATTATATACCGTTTTTGAATTGCGGTTTTTCCAATCAAGCGTATCAACTGACCAGAAATATATCGCCATATTCTCTTTTTTACACTCTTTGGCAATCAGCTTGGTTGACATTCCACCCGGAGCGCGGAACGCTTTAGGTCGTACGCCGCAGGCTTTATAGAGCGCGTTGGAACATTTTTTAATATCCGAGGCTTTCACCTGGCTGCCGTAGTGTTCATGATTCCATGTGTGGTTCCCGATTTCACATCCGATTTCTACCTTGCGCCTTACATTTGCCGGCATATTGGCAGCATTATTGCCGACCATAAAGAAGGTGGCGCGAGCATTGTATTTTTCAAGCACGTCAAGTATTCTGTCGGATGCGTCATTGTACCCCGGACCGTCATCAAATGTCAGCGCAACCATTTTACGCTTAGCATTTACTTTATAAGGATTGTAAAGTCCTTTATCTGTTGTAAAAGATTTTACAGCGCTCCAATATGAATAATATCTTTTACCCTTAACAGACTTGTATGTTCTTAAACGAACAAAGTATTTTTTCTTTTTTGCAAGACCTGATACAGCCTTTACTTTTCTTGTTTTGTCAGTAACAGTTACAGTCTTACGAGTTTTTTTAGAAAATCTTTTGTCCAAAGAATACTGAATCTGGTAACCAGTTACTTGCTTTTTCACAGCCGCCCATTCAACCGCAAAACCGCGAGGTCTTGGATAAATAGCTTTAATCTTTGTGCGTTGAGGTATCACCTTAAACCACTTTTTAACAGGCTTATTATTCCTGTATTTACCTTTAAAAGTAACTAATACATAACGCTTACCGACATTGGCATTCTCGGGATATTTAAGCGTATAGTTACCCTTTTGTGCCACAATTTGATTTTGAGAGTTCTTTACCACAACACCAGGCTTCGGCACCTTGCCGCTATACGCACAAACAGTTTTTGACAAAGTGACGCTTGTAATTTCATATTTTGAAGCATAAACCTCCACGGCAAGCGCAGCAAACGAGCTTACCGCCAGAATCAACGCTAATATAACAGATAATACCTTTTTCAATTAATAGTCTCCTTCCATAATAAACTAATAGCTCGCCTATATTATATCACAAAAATACTATTATGCAAACAGATAACTAACCAATATAAAACAGGGACTGCGTTTGCAGTCCCTGTAATAATTTGTCAGAAGTTTACATCTTCCCCTGTGTCACCGCCGTCGTCAATACCCTGTTCGGAGGT
>CAYZPT010000011.1:12940-27166 GCA_964480285.1 uncultured Bacteroides sp. | reverse complement strand
AATTTCATTCACATCGGCAACGCGCGCCCGCTTTGCGTGTTTGACGTGCTACGCAGATACATGGAATACCGCGGTTACAACGTAAAGTTTGTGCAGAACTTTACCGACGTTGACGACAAGATTATTAACAGAGCAAACGAGGAAGGTCTGACCTTTACAGAGGTTGCGGAGAAGTACATTGACGAGTTCTGGACTGACGCTCACGGTCTTAACTTCAAGGACGCGAACGTTCACCCGAAGGCAACAGAGAATATCAACGAAATTATAGAAATCATCGAAACTCTTATCGACAAGGGTTATGCTTACGCGGTTGACGGCGACGTTTACTACCGTGCACTTAAGTTTGATGGTTACGGCAAGCTGTCGCATCAGCCGATTGACGATTTGCAGAGCGGCGCAAGGATTGCAGTAGGTGAAAAAAAGGAAAACCCGCTTGACTTTGCGCTGTGGAAGGCTGCTAAAGAGGGCGAGCCTTACTGGGAATCACCGTGGGGCAAGGGCAGACCGGGCTGGCATATCGAGTGCAGCGCGATGAACAGAAAGTACCTTGGTAACACGATTGACATCCACTGCGGCGGTCAGGATTTAATCTTCCCGCATCATGAAAATGAGATTGCACAGAGCGAGGCTGCTAACGGCGCACCCTTTGCTAAATACTGGATGCACAACGGCTACATCAACGTTGACAACGTTAAAATGAGCAAGTCGCTCGGCAACTTCAAGACAGTGCGTGAAATCGCTGATGTATACGGCTATGAGGTAATCAGATACTTCCTCATTTCCTCGCACTACCGTTCACCGATTAACTACAACCTCGAAATTATCGAGCAGTGCAAATCGGCGCTTGAAAGGCTTTACACCTGCCGCGACTCGCTTGATTTTGCAATAAAAAATGCGCCTGCAGACGTTGCAGACGACGAGGAAATCCTTAAAACTATTGAGAGCCGCCGCCAGCAGTTTATTGACGCTATGGACGACGACCTCAACACCGCAGACGGCTTGGCTGCAATATTTGACCTCGTTAAAGACATCAATACAAAGATTCTTGACAAAGGCGTTTCAAAAGTCACCTGTGAGGCTGCTGCAAAGCTGTTTGACGAGCTTTGCGATGTGCTCGGCATTCTATATAATCGCAAGTCAAACGACCTTGACAGCGAGATTGAAGCACTTATCGAGCAGCGCCAGCAGGCACGCAAAAATAAAGATTGGGCAACAGCGGACAAAATCCGTGATGATTTAAAGGCAAAAGGCATTATACTCAAGGATACCCCACAAGGCGTTACGTGGACAAAAGAATAATTTATAAGGAGTAAAATTATGGTAGACAGAGTTAAGTTCAAGGATACAGAAGTATCCAGACTTGGCCTCGGCACAATGCGGCTTCCCGTCAGAACTCCGCTTAAAAGGGAAGCAAACCCGATGATTGACTATAAAGAAGGTCAGTCACTCGTTGATCTCGCTTATGAAAACGGCGTCAACTATTTTGATACTGCGTACATTTATCATGCAGGTAAGAGCGAAGCGTTTATCGGCTCTGTACTCAAAAAGTATCCCCGCGATTCATATTTCCTCGCTGACAAGCTACCCATTTGGATGTGCTTAAAAAAATCAGATCTTGAGAAGATTTTTAATAAGCAGTTAAAGCGGTGCGATGTTGATTACTTTGACTTTTACCTTCTTCACTCTCTTGATGACGGCAACTGGGCAAAATGTAAAAAGTACGACGCCATCAACTTTGTTGAGGGTAAACGAAAAGAGGATAAAGTTAAGTATTTTGGCTTTTCATTCCATGGCACTGTTGACTGTCTTCGTGAAATTGTAGCAGCGCATGACTGGGATTTTGCGCAGATACAGATGAATTATCTTGACTGGAAGAATCAGAATGCAAAAGAACAGTATCAGATTCTGACTGACGCGGGAATCCCGGTAATCATTATGGAACCAGTTCGTGGCGGCAAGCTTGCAAATCCGCCTAAGGCTGCACAGGAACTTTTCAAAAATGCAGATCCTGATAAGTCATTTGCATCGTGGGCAATCGGTTTTGACGCAAGCTTTGACAATGTTCTTACAATTCTCAGCGGTATGAATGCTGAGGAGCAGATGCTTGACAATCTTAATACATTGACTGACTTTAAACCGTTTGACGAGCAGCAATTTAATATATGCAAAAATGCAGCTTCAATATTAAATAAAGCAGACATCGTTCCCTGTACTGGATGCGATTACTGCGCTGACTGTCCTAAGGGTATAAGAATCAGTTCCATTTTTGCAATTTACAATAAACTGAAGAATGAAGAGCTGACAAATGTTGAGGCTCAGGCAGAGTATGACAAGATTGAAGTAAGAGCAAACGAGTGCATTAACTGCGGCAAGTGTAAATCGCACTGTCCGCAACAAATTGATATACCTCAATGGATGCAACGCGGCATTCCGGATTTATTTGAATAAACTAAAAGGGCAGATGTAATATCTGCCCTTTAATAATGTCTGTTATTTATTTTACAAGTTCGCCCATATCGTACATACCTGCAGGCTTGCCGTTCATAAATACAGCGGCGTTAACTGCGCCGACTGCGAATACTTCCTTGCTGCGTGCAGAGTGTGAAAGGGTGATGTTTTCATCTCTGCCGGCAAAGATAATCTCATGCTCACCGACAATTGTGCCGCCACGTATAGCATGAATACCGATCTCGTCTTTTGTGCGCTTTTCACGCTTTGAGTGGCGGTCGTATTCATACTTCATCGGCTTATCAAACTCTTCGCTGATAGCGTCTGCAAGCATAAGCGCTGTGCCTGAAGGTGCGTCAATCTTCTGATTGTGGTGCTGCTCAACAATTTCGATGTCGAAGCTGTCACCAAGCACGTTAACGGCCTTCTTAGCAAGGTTTGCAAGCAGGTTAATGCCAAGACTCATATTGTACGTGAAGAATACAGGGCATTCATTTGCAGCGTCTGCAATCTTCTTTTTCTCGCATTCATCGTAACCTGTAGTTGCAATTACTACTGCAGTATTGTTCTTCTTGCAGTATGTGAGCAAGTCGTCAAGCAGAGACGGGTTAGAGAAGTCGATCACTACATCTGCTTCTTCATTAACTTCTTCAAGTGTCGCGTAAACAGGGAAGGGTGCAGTGTTATCGTTGTACTTATCTACTCCTGCAACAACCTCACAGTCGTCACGAGCTGCTACAACGCTTGCAATAACCTTGCCCATCTTACCGCAGGCACCTGTTATAATAATCCTTGTCATTTATAAATCCTCTTAGAATTACTTGATAAGACCGTAATTCTTCATAACTCCTTCAAGATATTCTGTGTGTTCTTCTGTCATATCGCAAAGCGGCATCTTGCAAGGCCCTGCATTCCAGCCCATCATATTGCATGCAGCCTTAACGGGAATCGGGTTAACCTCAACAAACAGCGCATTTGCAAGCTCAAGATATTCAGCCATCATGTCTGTACACTTGTTAGCGTCACCCTCAAGATATGCTGTTGCCATATCGTGAGTTTCCTGCGGGCAAACGTTTGAGAGTACAGAGATAACGCCCTTACCGCCACAGGACATAACTGCAGGGATCTGGTCGTCGTTACCGCTCCAGATGTTAAGTTCGTCGCCGCAGAGAGCGCGAATCTTCATAACCTGGCTGATGTTACCAGACGCTTCCTTAATGCCGTTGATACGAGGCAGCTTTGAAAGCTCCTTGCAAGTCTCAGGTGTGATGTTAACGCCCGTTCTTGACGGAACGTTGTAAAGAATAATCGGGATATTGGTAGCGTCGTGGAACATTGTGTAGTGCTTGATTAAGCCCTTCTGAGTACACTTATTGTAGTAAGGTGTAACAAGCAGAAGTGCGTCAGCACCGTACTCACAGCACTTAACAGCCATATCAATACCGTACTGCGTGTTGTTTGAGCCTGCGCCAGCAATAACTGGAACTCTGTGGTCAACATAGTCAATACAGAACTTGATTGCATCAAGGTGCTCCTGTGTGCTGAGTGTTGACGATTCGCCTGTTGTGCCGCAGATAACAATAGCGTCTGTGCCGTTGTCGATCTGCCAGTCAATAAACTTCTTAAATTCGTCGTAATTTATAGTAAAATCATCATTCATCGGTGTGATGATTGCTACTGCTGATCCTGTAAATACCGGTGTCTTCATAATAAATTCTCCTATCAGTAATTAATTAGTCCATATAACCTTCAGCTGCAAGCAGTTCAGCAAGAAGTACTGCACCGCCGGCAGCACCGCGAAGGGTGTTGTGTGAAAGACAAACAAATTTGTAGTCGTACTGAGTATCTTCACGGAGTCTGCCGATTGAAACCGCCATACCGTTTTCAAGATTCCTTTCAGAATTAATCTGCGGTCTGTCAGGCTCTGTGAAGTAGTTGAGGAACTTCTTCGGAGCAGAGGGGAGGTCAAGCTCCTGTGCTCTGCCTTTGAAGTTATCCCAGATCTCAATCATTTCGTCTGCCGTTGGCTTGTTCTCAAAGTTTACAAACACAGCGCCGAGGTGACCGTTTGACACGGGAACTCTGATACACTGAGCAGTAAAGTTGGGCTTGTCGGCAGACACAATTTTGTCACCTTCAATTTTACCCCAGAGTTTGAGCGGCTCTTTCTCGCTCTTTTCTTCCTCGCCGCCGATATACGGAATAACGTTATCGATCATCTCAGGCCAGGTTTCAAAGGTTTTGCCTGCGCCGCTGATTGCCTGATATGTGCAGACGAGTACATCTTTTACGCCGTATTTCTCATGAAGAGGGAAGAGGGCAGGCACATATGACTGCAGCGAGCAGTTCGATTTAACAGCGATAAAGCCGCGTTTTGTGCCGAGTCTTTTGCGCTGAGCGGGAATGATATTGATATGATCAGCATTGAGCTCAGGCACAACCATCGGAACATCGTCTGTAAAGCGGTGCGCCGAGTTGTTTGAAACAACGGGGCACTCAAACTTAGCATATTTTTCCTCAAGTGCTCTGATTTCATCTTTTTTCATATTAGCAGCGCAGAAAACGAAGTCTACCATAGAGGTAATCTTTTCTATATCAGCTTCTGCGTCGAGAATAACCATCTTTTTATATTTATCAGCAAGAGGTGTATCCATGCACCATTTACTGCCGATTGCATCCTCGTAAGTTTTGCCTTCGCTTCTTGATGACGCAGCAAGAACTACTACGTCAAACCAAGGGTGATTTTCAAGCAGAGTCATAAATCTCTGACCAACCATACCTGTAGCGCCGACAACACCGACGTTAAACTTTTTCATAGCAAATTTCTCCTTATGTCTTGTAATCGTGCTAATTTTGCAATATAATATAGGAACGTTACCGCAACAACATACATATTGCACAATATATTTTATATAATACACTATATTACATATATATGTCAATTACAAATTTCGGAGAATATTCATGAAAACATCGGATTTTTTCTATGAACTTCCACAAAATTTGATAGCTCAAACGCCGATTGAACCGCGTGATTCGTCAAGGCTTATGGTTCTTGACAGGAATACAGGCGAAATTGAACACCGCATATTCCATGATTTAAGCGAATATCTGAAACCCGGCGACTGCCTTGTACTAAACGATACGAGGGTTATTCCAGCTCGTATTTACGGCATAAAAAAAGAAACCGGTGCGGTAGTTGAGTTTTTACTCTTAAAGCAGAAAGAAAATAATTGTTGGGAATGCCTTTGCAAGCCCGGAAAACGCGCAAAAATAGGTACGGAATTTGTATTCGGCGAAGGAATTGTTGACTGTGAAGTTACCGACGTTACTGAGGACGGCAACAGGATTATTCGTTTTAACTGCGACTCGAAAGAGATTTACAGTATTCTTGATAAAATCGGCAAAATGCCGCTTCCGCCGTATATTACAGAAGAACTTAAAAACGGCGAGAGATACCAGACTGTATATTCAAAAGAGCTTGGCTCTGCCGCCGCACCGACTGCAGGATTGCATTTTACAAAAGAAATGCTCAAAAAGATTGAGGATATGGGTGTCAAGGTCTGCTATGTTACACTTCACGTCGGATTAGGCACGTTTCGTCCGGTTAAGGTTGACGACGTAACTCAGCACAAAATGCACAGCGAGCATTACCAAATAAGCAAGGAAACCGCAGATACTATTAACAAAATAAAGCAAAACGGCGGCAGAATTATCAGCGTAGGCACTACGAGTACACGCACGCTTGAATCAGTTGCAACCAAGAACGGCTGTATTTGTGAGGATGAGGATGACACAAGCATCTTTATTTATCCGGGTTATGAATTTAAATGCATTGATGCTCTGATTACTAACTTCCACCTGCCGGAAAGTACGCTGATTATGCTTGTTTCCGCTCTTGCAGGTTACGATAATATTATGAACGCGTACAAAACCGCTGTTGATGAGAAGTACAGATTCTTTTCATTCGGCGACGCGATGTTTATTAAATAGGAAATTGTTATGAAATTCACTGTTTTAAAAAAAGAAGGTTTTGCAAGGCGTGCTACATTTGAAACTGTACACGGAACGGTGCAGACTCCGTGCTTTATGAATGTGGCAACATCTGCCGCTATTAAAGGCGGTCTGTCCACACGTGATCTTGAGGATGTAGGCGCACAGATAATGCTTTGCAACACCTATCATCTGCACGTCAGACCAAGCGACGACCTCGTTTATGATATGGGCGGACTGCATAAGTTCACAAACTGGAACAGACCGATTCTCACTGATTCCGGCGGTTTTCAGGTTTTTTCGCTTGCAAAGCTGAACAAGATTAAAGAAGAAGGCGTTACATTCAATTCGCACGTTGACGGTCGTAAAATCTTTATGGGACCGGAAGAAAGTATGCAGATTCAGTCGCATCTCGCCTCAACAATAGCTATGGCGTTTGATGAGTGCGTTGAAAACCCGGCGCGCTACGAATACGCTAAGGAAGCCTGCGGAAGAACTCTGCGCTGGCTTGAACGATGTAAGGCAGAGATGGAACGCTTAAACTCACTTGAAACTACAATTAACCGTGATCAGCTTCTTTTTGGAATCAATCAGGGTTGCACTTACGACGATTTACGTATCGAGCATATGAAAGAGATTGCTAAGCTTGATCTTGACGGCTATGCAATCGGCGGACTTGCTGTAGGTGAGCCTAAAGAGGATATGTACCGCATTATTTCTGCAGTTGAGCCATATGCTCCGGAAAATAAGCCGCGCTATCTTATGGGAGTCGGTACTCCCGGTAACATTCTTGAGGCGGTCAGCAGGGGAGTGGACCTTTTTGATTGCGTTATGCCTTCCCGTAATGCACGCCACGGTCAGCTGTTTACTAAAAAGGGAATTATTAATATTAACAACGCCAAGTATATGCGTGACGAAAAGCCGATTGACGACACGTGCACTTGTTCTACATGTCGTAATTATTCACGTTCATACCTAAGGCATCTGTTTAAAGCAAACGAAATGCTTGCAATGCGACTTGCGGTTATTCATAATCTGCATTTTTATAATAATCTTATGCAGGAAATACGTGATAATCTTGAAAACGGTACTTTTATGGATTATAAAAAAGAGTATACAGACTTGCTTGATACAAGAATTTAAAATAATTCTTGCATTATAGCTGATAATAATATATAATCTATATTGCTAATTTGAATTGGAGGTATTTATTATGAATACATTTTTACTTATGGCTGGTGCTCAGCAGGCATCAGGACAGCAAGGCGGCGCAGGCTCATACTCATACATTATTCTTATGGTATTGCTTGTCGGCGTTATGTACTTTATGATGATCAGACCGCAGAAAAAACGCCAGAAGGAAGAGCAGGAAATGCGTTCAGCTCTTGAAATCGGCGATGAAATCATAACAATCGGCGGTATTGTCGGCAAAGTTGTTACAATCCGTGAGGAAGACATTGTTATTGAAACCGGCGCTGACAGAAACAAGATGAAGGTTATGAGATGGGCTGTTAACACAAATGTTACTAAGACAGAACAGCACAAGAAGGAAGTTGAGGCTGCAAGAGAAGCTTCAAAGTCGAAGAAAAACAAAAAGAATGCTGATGAGAAAAAGTCCGATACTGTTAAAGAAGTTGAGGAAAAAATCGAAAAATAATAGCATATATTATAACGCTCCCGAATATTCTATATTGAATATCGGGGGCGTTGTTTTTATGAAAAAAATCAGCACAAACAGCAGTAATAATATTCTGTTAAAATATATACTAAAAGTAGTAATCACGTCTGTAATTACAATTCTGTTATTCACTTATATATTTAGTAAGATTACATATAAATTTGATTTGGATCTAAAATATAATATTTATTTTGCAATCTTCATTTGCATAATATGCGCTGCATTTACGGCGTTTTTGTCAGTGGTAGGAATAAAAAACAACGGTTTTATACTTGGCGCAGTTGCACAGATACCACTGGTGTTTTACAGTATACTAAATGTAATTTTTAACGACTCATCATTCCTGCTTTTTATTATAAAAGCAGTTATAATAATATGTGTAGGGATGCTTTTCGGGCAAATTGCATCAAAGAAAACAGTCAGACTGAGGCTGAAAAAATGAGTATCAGTTTATCAGATCTCAATCCTAAAAAGTCAATTGAAGAGATATTAACTGAAGAAAGAGAAATTATTTATTCAATTCTGTTTTATATTGCAGGCCTTTTGGTAGGATCCTTAGGGTTTAACCTGATTAACAGCATTGCCTTAACAAAGGCAATGAAAGCAATATTTACTCCTCAAATTGGCAATCTGGCTTCGGTATTCATCTGTAATTTTGCGCTGTATATATCTGTTTTTGCTGTTACTGTGCTTCTCGGACTATTCCTTATCGGTTATCCTGTTATCAACGCTGTACCTTTGTTGATCGGGTGCAGCATTGGGTTAAAAGTAACTTTTTTCTACGTCACTTACGGAGTAAAAGGGATCGGTTACGCATTGTTGCTTGTGATACCTCAGGCAGCAGTATTTACGACCGTAGTTCTGTATACAATACGCCAGAGTTCAATTATCAGTAAATATATATTAAATTGCGTGTCATCAAAAGCAGCAGGGGAGCCGTTAAAAATAAAATCACTGCTCGGGAGGTACATAACCTACACATTAGCAGTGACTGTTACAGCATTTGTAAATGCGCTGTTTACATATCTATTATCAGATATTATTAAGATTTAGGCGCCTTGTTCTTTGCAAGCGGGTTTGCTTCAATTGCGCTCTTTGTTGCTTCTGATGATATATGTGTGTAAATTTCGGTTGTTCCTAAGTTTTCGTGCCCAAGAATCTCTTTAAGTAGCAATACATCAACATTTCCATGCTGATACATCAGTGTTGCAGCTGTATGGCGCAGTTTGTGTACAGATAAACCTCTGCCACCCAGACCGGCTTTTTCAAAGTTTTTGTTAACCATAATCTCAACGGTACGAGGATTCATGCGCTGATTTCTCGCGCTTAAGAATAGAGCGCGATCCTTAACTCCTTCATTAGGACGAACGCGTCTGTAAGCAGCAATAGCTTCAAGACAGGCGTTATTCAGGTAAACTGTACGCTCTTTGTTACCTTTTCCAGTGATTACAAGAGTTCCGTCTGATCTTATGTCGTTATAATCGATCGAAATCAGCTCTGAAAGTCGCATTCCGCAGTTCAGAAACAGTGTAATTATTGCAAAATCTCTCTCTTTATACTTACCGTCTACGACAGAAAGCAACTTTTGAGCTTCGTCAAGTGTGAGGTATTTGGGCAGGGATTTTTTTGTTTTAGGTGCATCAAGATTTTTCATCGGATTAACCGGTAAAACACCGAGATTATCAGCTAAGTAAGCAAAAAAACGGCGTATTGATACAACTCTGCGCGCTCTTGTAGCCTCATTATTCTTGCGTACATTACGGCAGTAAATAAGGTACTGATACGCGTCATTGAGCGTAATCTGCTTAATAAATTCAATATCTACTGAGGTTAAATCGATCTCGTTTTCTTCAGCTGTGTCCGGATACATACCCTTATGCTTAACCATAAATATAAAGAAATTCTTTAAATCATTGGCATATTCAATTACAGATAATGAACTGTGGCCTTTAATTGCTTCTATGTATATCAGATAATCCTGTACAAGCGGCGGCAATCTATTAAAATCACTTCTTTTCAAAAGGAAAACACCTCACATCAATTTCGCAAAACTTTTAAAGAGTACAGGATTATAATACCAAAGGGGATAAAGTTTTTCAAGTGTTTTTAAAATAAAATGAGAATGATAGAACAATATAAACATCATTCCATCATTCCAAAAAATCATCAAGCTACATAAAATGTGTTGCTTTGCTCAGATATCATATGTAGCAGATTATTGATTCATAGTATTAAGTAATCATTAATTATAACTATCCAATAGATTTAATTTACTAACACAATGTATCATTCAAAATTATTCTATCGTCTGTATTAAAGAATATTATAATGAGTAAAAAATCCATCGAATAAAAGGAAGCAAATAGTACAATTCATCGTTTAAAAAATTTCTATCGTCTCCAGAGCAGAGGTAAATTTGTGAACTAACGTGTATTTCTCATCAAAACCGCCTGAAAAGCGCTATATTACAACGTTTTCATATTTATTGGCTTTTCTTAGTTAAGACTCCCCCTCTATTTCGCAAAATATTAATTTTGCGAAATTACGTAAAAAATACTATATGCGAAATTAAAAGCAGAGAGACGTTCCCCTCTGCTTTAATATATTAATTTTTCTTTGACTGTCGCACTGCTATTACAATAAATGCAATTACGATTACAAGTATAATTATATAAGGCATAACGTCTCCTTTACTCTGTTACTGCTTCAAGCGCAGCGCGAATTGTTCTTACAGGCACAATGTCAACATTTGCTTTCAGTTCTTTGGAAAGTGATTTGTAATTGTGAAACGGAATTACGCATTTTGTAAAACCAAGTCGCTGAGCTTCCTGTATTCGCTGCTCGCAGTTGTTTACAGCTCTTATCTCCCCTGCAAGTCCAATTTCACCGAATGCAAGTGTGTTATCGTTAACTACTACGTCTTTAAGTGATGAAAGCAATGCAAGCGCTACTGTTAAATCTGCCGCCGGTTCATAAAGTTTTAAGCCGCCCACGACGTTAAGATATGCGTCCATATTGTTAAAGAAGTAGCCTGCACGCTTCTCAAGCACAGCTATTATCATACTCATACGGTTATAATCGTATCCTGTGCTCATTCTGCGTGGAGTTCCGAATCCTGAAGCTGTTACAAGCCCCTGAACTTCGGCTAAAATTGGTCTGGAGCCTTCCATTGTACAAGCTACGCACGTTCCGCTTGTGTTCTTCGGTCTGCCGGAAAGCATCAATAATGACGGATTTTGTACTTCTTTTAAGCCCTCCTGAGTCATTTCAAACACGCCAATCTCATTAGTTGAGCCGAATCTGTTTTTAGCAGAGCGAAGAATCCTGTAAGAATAGTTCCTCTCTCCCTCAAAATACAGCACGGTATCAACTATATGTTCAAGCACCTTAGGACCTGCGATTGCGCCATCCTTATTGACGTGACCAACGATAAATATAGGAATACCAAGGCTTTTTGCGAGATGCATAAAGATATTTGTGCACTCTCTAACCTGTGTTACACTGCCTGCGTTAGAAGATACATCATCAATCATCATTGTCTGAATTGAGTCAATAATTACCGTATCGGGCTTTTCAACTTTAATAGTTTCAACTATTGTTGCAACATCAGTTTCTGCAAGAATATACAGATTATCAGTATCAACACCAAGCCTGTTAGCACGAAGCTTAATCTGCCTTGCTGATTCCTCACCGCTGATGTATAAAACTGTGTGATTTTCGCCGAGTTTCTGGCAGATTTGCAACAAAATAGTAGATTTACCGATACCAGGATCACCGCTAAGCAGTATTAGGCTGCCCTCTACAATGCCGCCGCCGAGTACTCTGTCGAACTCGGAAGTGCCTGTCAGCAGGCGTTTTTCTATATCACTGCTGATTTCTGATAGTTTCTTAACAGAAGCAACGCCTACAGCTGCTTTTGCAGCGCCGACCTTTTTGCCCACTGCAACAGGTGCATGCTCCTCCATTGTATTCCATTCACCGCACTGAGGGCATTTTCCGTACCATTTTGCACTTTCATACCTGCACTCGGCACACACATAAAAACTTTTTGCTTTAGCCATTATAATTCTCCGCAAATGCCTGCTAATAAAGCATAGGCAAATTTCTTTTGATAATTAACGTCCTGCAGTAATCTATTCTCGCTTGTATTGCTCATAAATCCGCATTCAACCATTACCGATGGAACTTTTGCATTATACAATATGTAATATTCACTGCCGGATTCTTTATTTTCACGTTTGTTTTCAGGCTGGATCAGATGTTTTACAGACGTAAGAATATTATCGGCAATTATTTTGCTTTCGGTGTTATTCTTTGAGTACCAGATCTGACAGCCCCACTCTTTTTCACTCTCGAAATGGTTCTGATGTATTGATATTAGTGCGCTGTTGCTTACAGAATTAACAAAATCAAGTCGATTATATAAGTCTGATTTTTGCTTCTGCTCTTCGTTATAGTACAACTCATAATCCTTGTCACGTATGAGTTTACAATCAATTCCGCTCACCATAAGGTAATCGTAAAGGATCAGAGCAATTGAAAGATTTATCCCCTTTTCTTCTGTTCCGTCAATTCCGATTGTGCCTGCATCCTTACCGCCGTGACCTGCATCAATAACTACAGTGTATCTTGAGCGTGTCAGCTGCTGTTGGTTTGCTGTATTTACAGATTTACAACCGTAAAGTGAAAATAAAAATGAGATACATAATAATACTAACAGTAATCGTTTCATCTAATCACCATTAATATTTATGTATATATTATATCTTATATTTACTATTCTTTCAATAATTTATTGATTTAATTTTTGATGTGTACTATAATTGACACAACGAGGTGAATCAGATGAAAATTGTTAATATTGACGGTGTGTGCACAAATCCGGGCGATTTGTCCTGGGAGCCGTTTAAAAAATACGGTGACTTTACCGTATATGACCGCACTGATCCTGATCAGATTTATGACAGGATTAAAGATGCGGACATCATTATGATTAATAAGACCGTTATTACAAACGAAATGCTTGACAGGTTGCCAAAGCTTCAATATGTTGCATTGCAGTCTACGGGCGTTAATGTTATCGATACTAAAGAAGCAAGAAAACGAGGCATAACAGTTACTAATATCCCTGCTTATTCTACTAATGAAGTAGCGCAGATGGTGTTTGCTTATATCCTGCATCTGACAAATAAAGTTGCCATGCACGATGATGCAGTTCATAATGGAGAATGGTGCAGCTGTCCTGACTTCTGCTTCTGGAATGCGCCGCTTGAGGAGCTTAACGGCAAGACAATCGGTATTATTGGCTTTGGCTCGATCGGTAAAAGAGTTGCAAAAATCGCCGATGCTTTCGGCATGAAAATAATTGTAAACACGCCGCATATACCTCTTGAGGAATATGATAATATAAGCTTTGTTTCGTTTGATGAACTTATGAAAAACAGCGACATTGTCACTTGTCATTGCCCTCTTAATGATAAAACGGAAAAGCTGATTAACTCTGACAGTATTTCAATGATGAAGCGTACTGCTATACTTATTAACACGTCCCGCGGCCCTGTTGTTGATGAGCAGGCGCTTGCCGATGCACTTAACAATAACAGAATTAAAGCCGCCTGCGTTGACGTATTGAGCGTTGAGCCGCCAAGCGAGGACAATCCCCTGCTCCATGCTAAAAACTGTGTTATTACTCCTCACATTTCATGGGCGGCAGTTGAAACGCGCGCCAGGTTGCTTGAGATACTTGAAGCTAATCTTAAGGCTTATCTCGAAGGAAACCCGCATAACGTTGTAAACTGAACACTATATCAAAAAGCACAACCTTTTCAGGTTGTGCTTTTTGGTGCTGGTGACCGGACTTGAACCGGTACGGTATTGCTACCGAGGGATTTTAAGTCCCTTGCGTCTGCCTATTCCGCCACATCGGCATATTATCTATTTATATGCAGCATAGATAATTTTAATGTAAAAGGGCGGTTTTGTCAAGATATAAATGATTATTTTTCTATAGTACCCAAAAGGTATGTATCAAGGCTTTTTACTATTTTAACCTTTTTGATTTCGCCCTCTTTTATATCTTCATTTTCTACAATAACTTTACTGTAATT
>CAYZPT010000011.1:0-12930 GCA_964480285.1 uncultured Bacteroides sp. | reverse complement strand
TGCGTCTGCCGATTTCGCCACACCAGCGCGTCTTTAAATAATATAAATTATTTTAATAATAATGTCAAGATAAATTTATACTATTTGACTCTGTAAATGTTGCCCTCAAACGGGCGAAGATGTGATGATTTTGTGTCTTTTGTAGATAGGATAAGTTCCATATCACCAGTATAAAGAGGCTTATTTTGAGGCTTTGCACTGAGATTAAGCACGATGTAATACATTTCTTTACCGTGCTTTCTGAAATAGCAGAATACAGGTTTCTGCGCGTCATCTGACTTGATATATTCACCGTATACTAGTGCTTTAGTGCTCTTTCGCAACGCTATAGCCTTTTTATAGAAGTTGAATACGCTGTTAGGATTATTGATTTCGTCTTCGGCATTATATCTGCGATAGTCAGATGTTATACGTAACCACGGAGTGCCCTTTGTAAAACCTGCATTTTCGCTGTCAGACCACTGGAACGGTGTTCTTGCATTATCGCGGGTACCGGTCTTAGCTCGTCTGAACGCTTTTTCGGGATCCTTCCCCTTCTCTATCATCTCGTTATAATGACCTATAGCTTCCCTGTCGTCAATCTCGTTAATGCTTTCAAAATCGCCGTTTGCCATAGAGATTTCCTGACCCTGGTAAATATAAGGCGTGCCCCTTAATGTCATTTCAATCAGCGCGCAGAGCTTTGAAATATCTTCTCTGTAAGCACCCGTCTTATCAACCTTGCTGACAATACGCGGATTGTCGTGATTCTCAAAGAAAACAGCCGGCCAGCAGTGGTTTGTATATCCTGTCTGGAATCGTTCAAATTCGACCATAACCTTATAGAGATCATATGTATAATTATCATAATCGGTGTGACCCTGATTGATAAGAAAATCGAAGTTGAACACCGTGTCAAGTTCGCCGCGAAAATCAGCTGTGAGCATTTTATCCATCTCAATGCCGGCGCCGCCGCACTCTCCGACAGTGTAAACATCGTAGTTGCCGAAAGTCTTTTCACGCATTTCACGCAGATAATCGTGAAGTTTCGGACCGTAAAAGTAGTATTCAGCACCCTTAAAACCGGTTAACATTCCCAAAAACCAGTTTGCATCGGGCAAATCAGGTTGTTTTGAGATAAAGTTGATTACATCCATTCTGAATCCGTCAATGCCTTTATCAAGCCACCAGAGCATCATTTCGTGAACCTTTTCACGAACGTCAGCATTTTCCCAGTTCAGATCCATCTGCTTTTTGCTGAACAAGTGCATTGCCCACTGGTCAACGCTCTCGTAGTAATTCCAAGCGGGTCCTTTGAACAAACTAACCCAGTTGTTCGGCGGCGTTTTGTCGCCGTCCGTAGCGTCGCGCCAGATGTAGTAATCGTGATACGGATTGTCCTTAGATTTCAGCGCCTCAACAAACCACTCGTGTTCATCGCTTGTGTGGTTGACAACGAGGTCGATAATCAGCTTCATACCGCGTTTATGCACTTCATCCAGCAGGGTGTCGAAGTCGGCCATTGTGCCGAATTCTGCCATTATTTTCTGATAATCGCGTATATCGTAGCCGTTGTCGTCATTTGGTGAATCGTAAAAAGGCGAACACCATATTGCGGTGACGCCGAGGTCTTTGAGATAATCAAGTTTTTCAGTAATACCCTTAAGATCGCCTATGCCGTCGCCGTTGCTGTCGTAAAACGAACGAGGATAAATCTGATAGATAATGGCTTCTTTCCACCATTTTTCTGTCATTTCGCCCACATCAGTGATTACCTCATCAACTTCGAGATTTAACATATCACAGATAGTCTGCACTGTGCTTTTATCAAGAAGTCCTGCAGTAAGGGTTGTAAGCGTTTTAAACTTGAGTTTGCCGAATACCTTGTTCTTTTCAGGCAGGTCACCCGGCAGTCTCAAAGCAAGCATAAGCTTCTCAATAATATCTTTCGCCATGGGGTTAACCATGGCGTTTTTTAGTGTAGTATTTGGAGTTATTTTAATCATAATTCTCCTTCTTACTCATCTGAATCTGTGTTTTTATCAGCGTCCTCAGGCGTGTAAAGTGCATAATGAAGCATTTTTCCGTCAGCCTTGATAACTTTAAACGGTGCAGTAACGATTCCGTCTTTTGAATACTTAATGCCAGCTTCTTTTCGGTGCTTTTCGTTATATTTGCTTTCTCTGAATGACGGATCAAGCACAATAGCAACTTCCTCACCGTTCTCATCTTTAACGATGCCTGCAATTGTTACAAAATGACCGCCATTTGAGAAATACTGGCTTGCACCAACATTAGCAACACACATATAACCCTTTTTTAGGTGTTCCTTGAGTTTGCCGATATCACTTGTGTACTCATAATTGAAGTGATACTTCGACTTCATAAGTTTGGAAATCTTGTCAAGGTCACTGCCGTACGCAACACGGCCGCCTGCCGCAATAACTTCTTTTGAAAACGCTTCAAGTGAAGTATCATAATCGGATGTGTTTCTGATAACCATAAGTGCTGCGCAAGCACCGCAACCGCTTGTACCAATTGTTTTGCCGTCACCTTTTGTATATGGATAAGATATCAAACGGTTAACAGGGTCATTCTGGCGAATAATTGTAAAGCCGTTGACTTGCTGAATACTTTCAATCTCGAGCGGCACAAGTTGTTCATCAAAATACCTGAAAGCAGAATACTGTGTTGAATTATTTGTTTTACATACATAGCGGATTTTGTAGTAGTAATAGTTGTCGCCTTCTACGTCTTTATCTATGTATTTCTTATCTTTGACTTCTGTAACAAGCTTCCACTTGCATTTTTCTTTTTCCTCATCTGTGAGGTCATCAAATGTTTTAATTGTTGTTTCTTCAGTACTTTCTTCTGTTGTTAATTCAGCGTATTGCTCACCGTCACGCGATGTTTCTTCAGTTGTCTCTTTTTCCGCTTCTTCTTTCTTTTTCTTCGCTTCTTCGGCTGCTTGCTTTGCCTTCTCTATCTCGTCAACTTCTTCAGGAGTAAGCATTCTCTTATATACCTGAGTGGTATAATTTTCCGGATTTGTCCAGTAAAGAGTGACATCTTTGCGAGTTGTTTTAACCTTGATAGTTTTTATGTTTGCAGGTTTGGTTGTAAAAGTATAAACGCCGATTACACGCTTGCCTGCAATTACTTTGATCTTATGAAATGTATTTGGTGAAAGATTGCCGATTTCGAGATAGTTTGAATGATTAAGAAATGAAATATCCTCCCACTTGTTCAACAGGATATTATATTCTTTAATGGTGTAAATCATATTTGACGCGTCAAAATTAAGGCGCGCTTCCGTTGAGGTGGTTGTAATTTTGATATTCTCTTTTTTTATTTCTTTCACGGGCGTATTATTCTTTTCGCTCGGAAGTGACGACACAAATGAATTACTAAAACTGAAAAAACCAAAATCAGCCGATGCCAAAACCTGAATAGGTAAAATAATCAGCATCAGTGCAGCTATTAAAGTAACAAATATTTTTTTGGATTTATTCATAAAATCGCCCTTTCTATAGTCTATATATATTGTATTCTTTTTATGAATAAAGTCAATATATTTATATGAAAGAATTATAAACTATTTTAGAATAATATACTCTTTGTTAACTAATGGGTAATATTTTAGTTTAAATTTCTACAAAAACCAAAATAGATTCACGATTTTGATTCTCTTCTATTTATAAAATTAATTCAGTTTATTTTATAGAATAATTAAGCTTAAAGGTAACAAAATGTAGTTGTAAAGAATTTATACTACTATTATAATATAATTGTTCGAATACATATTGAAAGGAAACAGGATAATGAAAAGAGAGTTAACAAAGTCAATTACACTATTAATTGCGGTGATAATGATGCTGTGCTTCCCTATTAGCGCTTATGCTGAGTTTCATTATAAGCATAATCCGATGGAAAATCCAAAAGCAGCGGAAGATATTATTGTAAATCCTGATGCCGTTTATGGTTATTCGCCTAACCCTGAGTCAAAGAGACTCGGCAGCTATGCCTCATATGAATAGCGCGAGCTGTAAGTACTCGTAGAAATGAATTACGAATGGAAGCGTATGCTAACGACCCGGACGGACTTGAAGCGCTTAAAAAGAGCAATCTTGAAACATACGGAAACGAAAACGGCGGTACACCGGAATATTTTTATAAAAAATATGGCTCGTGGGAAACTGTAATTGAAAAAGCTTTCTCAACAAATGCCGGTGCAGACGCGTGCCTTGGTCTTTATGATAAATATTATTATACATATATTATAGACGATAATGAAGACGAAACCGAGACAACGACAGAAACTACAACCGAAAAGCAGACAGAAACAACTGCTCAGACGACGGTTACACAATCAAATGATAGCACTACCGGTAAAGTAAACAACTCAAGTTATTCCCCTGATACAGGTATAGGAATTAACAGTACAGCTTGTATTATTCTACCAGCGTTAGCATTAGTTGTAGCTTTTGACAAAAAGAAATATAGATAAAAGAAAAACCGCTTCTCAGTATATCGAGAAGCGGTTTTCTGGTGCCGGCGGCGGGGGTCGAACCCGCACCCTGTCGCCAGGACCGGATTTTGAGTCCGGCACGTCTGCCAATTCCATCACGCCGGCAAACTGCAATTAATAGTATATTGATTTTGCAGTTAAATGTCAATAATTTTTTGTACTAATCATTACTTCTGACTTTGCTTTTAATCTGTTCGTAAACTTCAACAGCTTTAAATCGCACAGCAAAGCCTTTTGACTCAATCATTTTGCGCTCTTCAGGCGTCAGTGATTTATCAAAATCATCAGTACAACCTGTTATACAGACTGTCGGGAACATAACGCACCACCAATTGTGCCCCTTGCCCTCACCTATTGTGACTTTTACGGTATTATATATACCTGCCGGTAGCGTAAATCCGCTGTATTTCCTTGTTTTGAAGAACTCTTTACAAACAGACACGCAAACATCGTCAGAGTTGGCGTAAAACGCAAGTGTTTCTTGTGCAGCGGATTTGATTGTGTTGAGATTTGCTTTTGTTGCACTTACCGCTTGATTTATATTGTTGCATTCTTTGTAGATTTCAGGAGAGAGTTCGAGTAGTTTATCTCGTACTTTCAGCTTTAACTCCTGATCTGACAGGGAGTCGCTGTTTGCAAGAATGTGCATTCTTAAAACGTTTTGGCTTATGTTCTCGCTCTTTGCGATTTGCGGAGAAATTGCTGTAAATGCAAATACAAAAGTAAGGAATATCGGAACAAATATCATGGACTTTTTCATAAAAAACCTGCCTTTCAAATTAATTGTTGGCAGGTTTTAATAATTCTATTCAGTTATACTGATTATTTTACACCCCTTGCTCACGGGCGTACATATAATAACATCCTTTACAAATGTATCAAGTTCAGCTTTGCAACTTTCTGCAGAGTTTTTATTTTCAAAAATGCCGAACACAGTCGGTCCGGAGCCGCTCATACAAGCGCCGAGAGCTCCGTTATTATACATAGTTGATTTAATGTCGACACGTGTTGGAACCTCAATGAACTGCTCAAAAACATTGTCAAGCTTAGACGCAATTTGCTTTAAATCTCTGTTTTGAACTGCGCAGAGCATACCGAAATTATCGGGAGTTCTTATCTTTCCATTCTCATCAAAAGATTTATAAGCTTGTCCTGTATTTACTGCAACATCCGGCTTTGCAAGAACAATGTAGCACTTACGCAACGACTTCATTTTTGATAAAACTTCACCTTTCCCCTGTGCGAGAAGCGTGCCGCCCTTAATGCAAAACGGAATATCAGCTCCGATGCGTTCACCGATTTCGCACAGATTGTCAAGCGTCAGTTTGGTACCGTAAAGTTTGTTTAGTGACACAAGTGTGGCTGCGCCGTCAGCGCTTCCGCCGGCAAGTCCTGCCGCGTGTGGGATGTTCTTCTTGATATCAATATGAATACCGTAGCGATTTATCCTGTTTGCTTTGAAGAACGCCGTTGCACACTTATGCACAATATTACGCTCATCAGTCGGAATATCAGGGTTATTGCAGGTGATCTCAATCCCCTGCCCCTTCTTCTTTTCAACTGTAATAACGTCGTTTGCACTGACACTCTGCATCACTGTGAACAGTTCGTGGAATCCATCTGTACGTTGCGCGGTTATGTCAAGTATTAAATTAATCTTTGCATATGCCCGGGTTTTAACTTTCATTCTTTAATTCCTCAACAAACTCACCAATTCGGCGGATCGCTTCTTTGATGTTATCAATTGAATAGCAATAAGAAACGCGTATGAACCCTTCACCGCAATCGCCGAAAGCATTACCGGGAACAACTGCAACACGCTTTGATTTAATGAGCCTTTCAGCAAATTCTTCACTTGAAAGACCTGTTGACTTAATGCATGGGAAAACATAAAACGCACCCTTTGGTTCAAAGCATTCAAGTCCGATATCGCGGAATCCTTTAACGGTAAATCTGCGGCGCATATCGTAGTCCTGCTTCATTCTTTTAACGTCATCGTCGCCATTCTTCAGAGCATCTATTGCAGCATACTGTGAATTAGTCGGTGATGACATAATTGCAAACTGATGAAGCTTAGTCATCTGCTGAATAATCGGAGCCGGTCCGAGTGCATATCCAAGTCGCCAACCTGTCATTGAATAAGTCTTTGAAAAACCGTTAATGACAATTGTGCGCTCCTGCATACCGTCAAGCGACGCAATTGAGGTATGACCTTCATTAGTATATGTAAGCTCACTGTAAATCTCATCAGATAACACAAGAATTTCGTTTTTAATAATGATATCAGTAAGCTTCATAAGATCGCTTTTCGTCATAATTCCGCCGGTAGGATTGTTTGGGTACGGAAGAATCAGCATTTTTGTTTTATCTGTAATAGCAGCTTCAAGTTCTTCAGGCATAAGTCTGAACTCGTTTTCCTGCTTAGTGATGATTGGCTTTGCGATTCCGCCGCAAACCTCAACAATCGGGCTGTAGCAGACGAATGCTGGTTCAACAATAACAACCTCGTCACCGGGGCTGACAATACTGCGGATAGCCATGTCGATTCCTTCAGATCCGCCGACAGTGACAAGAACTTCGGACTTTGCATCATATTTAATGCCGTATTTTCTTTCATAATACTTGGCAATTTCAATTCTGAGCTCAAGAAGGCCTGCGTTAGCTGTGTATCTCGTAACACCTTTTTCAAGATACTCAATGCCCTTTTGCCTGATGTGCCAAGGTGTTTTAAAATCAGGTTCGCCTACGCCGAGAGAAATAACATTGTCCATCTCTTCGGCGATAGCAAAAAACTTACGAATTCCCGACGGTTTCACCTGCACAAGGTTTTGGTTAAGATACTTATCGTAATTCATCAAAACGAGATGTTCCCCCTGTCGTCCTTCGGTTCATCAAACAGGATAATATCCTGTTCTTTATATCTTTTGAGGATAAAATGTGTAGCAGTAGAAAGTACATCCTCAAGTGTTGAAAGCCTGCGGGCTACAAACATAGCAACCTCCTGAAACGTCTTGTTATTAACAAGAGCACAGAGATCGTAACCACCGCTCATAAGATAAACGCTTTCAACCTCATCAAACTTTGAGATACGCTCTGCAATTTCTTCAAAACCGTGCGCAAATTTAGGATGAACCTTTATTTCAATAAGCGCGGTAACATTCTGCATTGCCGCTTTGTCCTTATCAATAATAGCGCGATAGCCCTTGATAATTCCGCTTTCCTCAAGAGTTTTTATCTGGGATTTTACCTGATCCTCGTCAACTCCGAGCATTACTGCGAGTTCAGCATTTGAAAGCCTTGGATTCTTTTCGATTAAACCTAATAATTTGTCCATAATTATGCTCCTATCTTATTTCAATTTGCATTGGTTCTCTGTTTTTGAATATGGTAAACTCTCTGAATCCGCATTTTTTGAGTATATCATATCCTTTGTCTATACCAATAACAACTTTGTTGTAATAATGTGAATCAGTACCGACTGTGATCATACGTCCGCCCATATCATGGTAACGCTGTATGAGTTCAATATTTGGCATTGTTTCCCCTATTTCATTAAACAGTCCTGAAACGTTGAGTTCAAGCGCTTTATTATTCTTTATAAGAGTTTCAAATATAGCGTCGATTATTCCGTGATGTTTTGACAGATCAACCTTAATGCCGTGTTTACCTGTGATATAGCGAAGCGGATATGTAAGATGTGCGAGTGAATCTGTCATATTCCACTCGGCAAGTTCAAGTTCCGCTTCAAAATACCTTGTCAGCAAATCATCAATATCATAATCATTATAGTTGAGGTAATAAAAGTCGCGCATATCTTTTAGATTGTGTATCGCACCGAGTATAAAATCATAATTATATGAATTCAAAATGTCAACAGACTTCTCTTTTTTATATATACCCTGTCCGAGTTCAAGGCCCTGCAAAACGAGAAGTTTTCCTTCAAAGGCTTTTTTCGCGCTGTAAGTTTGCACAAACTGATTCAGAGAAAACGCGCGGAAGTCGTAATCCTTTCCGTCAATATCACAGTGATCAGTAATTGCGAGTCCCCTACCGCCGTTATTTATTGTTCCTTCGCACAGCAAAACACACGAATGATGCCCGTCGAACGAGTTATCCGAGTGAGTGTGCATATCGATCATATTCTTATATTTCATATCTGCCCTCACCTAATCTCATATATAATAACATAAAATCTCTTAAAATAAAATAATATTTTATAAATTATTGAAAAATATCTTATGTTCTGTTATAATTTGTGTGATATTTTTATGGAGGTATTAATAATGAAAGCGGTAATTACTGTTGTCGGCAAGGATATGGTTGGTATTCTTTCAAA
Organism: uncultured Bacteroides sp.; assembly: GCA_964480285.1. Classification (GTDB taxonomy): domain Bacteria; phylum Bacillota; class Clostridia; order Oscillospirales; family Acutalibacteraceae; genus Eubacterium_R. The sequence continues at coordinate 4,087 of CAYZPT010000011.1, read as the reverse complement.
AGTTTCAACCATCTGCGCTGAAGATAATGTTAATATAATTGAGGTTACACAATCAATTCTGCAGGATATGTTCTGTATGATTATGATGGCTGACACATCTGATTCAAAGATTGATTTTACAGAATTCAGCGATAAACTTGAACAATTTGGTAAGGATAACAACCTTGTTATTCATGCAATGCACGAGGATATTTTTAACTCAATGCACAGAATATAGGAGGCATCAGGCTTGATTAATACATATGATATACTTGAAACAATCCGTATGATTGACGACGAATGCCTCGATATAAGAACAACCACCATGGGTATTTCGCTCCTCGACTGCGGAGACAGCAGCATTGACAAGTCCTGCCAAAAGATATATGACAAGATTTGTACCAAGGCTGAAAAACTTGTTGAAACGGGCAATAACATTGAAAAGGAATACGGTATTCCTATTATAAATAAACGCGTTTCTGTAACACCTATCGCAATTATGGCAGGTATCAGCGGCGGTGATCCGGTTAAGTATGCACTTTCGCTTGAAAAAGCAGCGCAGACTATCGGTGTTAACTTTATCGGTGGCTACTCTGCTCTTGTGCAGAAGGGCTTTGCTGCAGGCGATTTAGAACTGATTAATTCTATTCCTGAAGCGCTTGCACGCACGGAGCACTTGTGTTCATCAGTCAATGTAGGCTCAACTAAAGCAGGTATTAACCTTGACGCTGTTAAGCTTATGGGTCAGAAGGTTAAAGAAGCAGCTGAGCTTACTAAAGATCAGGACTGTATAGCAGCCGGTAAACTTGTTGTATTCTGTAATGCTCCTGAGGATAACCCCTTTATGGCGGGTGCTTTTCACGGTGTTTCTGAGCCAGACTGTGTTATTAATGTTGGCGTATCGGGCCCCGGTGTTGTAAGAGCAACTGTTGCAAAATATCCTGATTATTCAATTAACGAAATTGCCGAACTTATTAAAAAGACAGCATTTAAAGTAACAAGAATGGGTCAGCTTGTTGGTTCTGTAGCAAGCGAGAGGCTCGGAGTGCCGTTCGGTATTGTTGACCTTTCTCTCGCTCCTACACCCGCCGTTGGCGACTCAGTTGCTCATATTCTTGAAGAAATCGGTCTTGAGCAATGCGGCGCAGCTGGTACAACAGCATGCCTTGCTATGCTTAACGACGCAGTTAAAAAAGGTGGTGTGATGGCTTCTTCAAGCGTTGGCGGACTTTCGGGCGCATTTATTCCGGTATCAGAGGATGCAGGAATGATTGATGCGGCTCACAGCGGTGCGCTTACTATTGAAAAGCTTGAAGCCATGACGGCTGTTTGTTCTGTCGGACTTGATATGATTGTAATTCCCGGTGACACATCCCCGGAGGTTATCAGTGGCATTATTGCTGATGAAGCCGCAATCGGTATGGTCAACAGTAAGACTACTGCTGTGAGAGTAATACCTGCAATAGGCAAAAATGTCGGAGATGAGCTCGAGTTCGGAGGTCTGCTCGGCAGCGGTCCTGTTATGGCAGTTAATACTAACTCCCCTGCTAAGTTTATTAACCGCGGAGGCAAAATTCCTGCACCGCTCCATTCTCTCAAAAACTAATATTAAAACTAAACTGTCCGCCGAGGATTTCCCCGGCGGATTAATATTTGTTACATACAAAAACAAAAAAGGCTACTGTTAGGCGAGGTGCGGTAACGAAGGATAGGTTTTGACTTTGTCCTTTTGCACCTAAAACAATTAAAAATCCTCTGAATACGCGAGTATGCAGAGGATTTTTAGGTATCCTTTTAAAATATTAATACAAATAACCTGTATCTCTGAATGTGATCGGCTGGTATTCGCCGTTCCGGTATACATATGCTGCTTTAAGCTTTACAGATACAGCGTATGTTCTGCCGCTTGCATAGAAAACATAGCAATCATCATTATTAATGTCAATAACATTTGATGAATAACTGATCGGTCCTGACGAAGGATCGTATGTATAGCCGAGATCTCTGTAACAGTCGTGAAGAACCTGCATAAGATATGCCTTAGCATCAGATATATTATAGTCTGGTGTAGTTGTAATCTTGTGAGGATTCTTATATCTGTCGTATTCAGCCATTTCAGATTTCGTTGTTTCCTCTGTCTCTTCTTTTGCGGGTGGTGCTACATAGGTATAGAACATATAGAAGAAATAAACAAGGAACCAGATTAAAAGAATGAGGATAATCATAAGGATTATCTTTTTTACTTTGCCGCCGCCTGAAGTTGCTGCGAAAGCTTCCTCTTGCGTCGGAATCGGAGTAGGAACAAACGGTTTACCTTTTTTGCTGGCTTTAATTTCAGCCTTTGCATTCTTTTTATCTATTTTCTTAACCAGTTTATTATATTGTTTACTCTGACTCTTTTCAAGTTTGGCTGCTTTTTTCGCTGCCTTCATTTCTTTTTTAGCAAGTTTAGTTTCTTTACTCAAAGCAGTCCCCTCCTTATAAGTATAAAAACAGTATACTATAAAAGAATACAAAATTCAATAACAAATTTCAATGAAATGCGATATTTTTGTTAACAAATTGTAAATATTATTAATTAAATTGAATTTTTACACTATATTTTGTGGATCGAATAATATTTGATAAATAATTCTTGAAATCTAATTTAATATTTATTATCATAAATATGATTGGAGTTGATTATATGAATGATTTCTTTAGAACACTGGCAAGCTTTATTGAAGAAAACTCAAAAATAATTTATATAGGTGTGGGAATTATAATCTTTTTGTTATCGTTTTTACTGCGAAAAAAACTGGCAAAAGGTATTCTTTCACTTATTGGATCTATTGCATTCAGAAAAAACGAGCGCAATCGCAACTCGTTTATCTCCACTCTGCAACGCCCACTTGCATTCTTTTTTTTGATACTCGGCTTGTTTATTGCAGTATATATCAACATTCATTCGGCTGTTGTTATAAGATGCTTTAAAATTGCCACTATCTTTGTAATTTCCTGGGCAATTGTGAGTTATATGTCAGACAATCTGCAGTTACTCTTTAAATTCGGCGACAGTACAGATGACAAGTTAAATGCAACTGTGGTTAAATTTATCACTAATATTTTAAAGATCGTTATTATTGCTATTGCCGTTGTAATGGTTATCAGCGAACTTGGTTATAACATAAACGGACTTCTCACCGGTATCGGCGTAGGAGGCCTTGCTGTTTCACTTGCAGCTCAGGACGCAATATCAAACCTTATAAGTGGATTTGTAATTGTGCTTGATAAGCCCTTTCTTGTCGGTGATTTCATTGAAACCGATTCCCTGCAAGGTACCGTTGTTGATATAACAATGCGTTCAACCAAGATCAGAACACTTGAAGACAGTATTGTAACCGTTCCTAACTCCAAGATAGCTGACGGCGAAGTATTTAACATCAGCAGAATGGATAAAAGGCTTATAAATACCGACTTACAGCTGTTATACTCGACAACTTCGGAAACACTGCAGAAATGTCAGAATGCAATAATGGAATTCTTAAAAACTGAAGAAAAGATTGTAGATTTCCCTATCAGAGTAAACTTTTCAAAACTTGACGATTCTGCGCTGATATTAAATATATTCTGCTACACAACGATAACTGAAGTAAACGAATACCAGGAATACTGCAGCTACATTAATTTTAATCTGAAAGAAACCGTTGAGGAAAACGGTGGAATATTTGCTTACCCGACTACAAGCGTTTACATAGAGAAAAATGCAGAATAATGAATTAAAAAGAGGACGGATTAACCGTCCTCTTTTTAATGGAGGCACCACCCAGATTTGAACTGGGGATAAGGGTGTTGCAGACCCGTGCCTTACCCCTTGGCTATGGTGCCATATTAATAAAGAACCGCAATATACGGTTCTTTAAATGGAGCGGATTACGAGACTCGAACTCGCTACCTTCACCTTGGCAAGGTGACGCTCTACCGGATGAGCTAAATCCGCATTTGCAAGATGTATTATACATACACTTTGCGGTTTTGTCAAGTGTTTTTTCAAAAATCTGCTACTGGCTCACGGCTAACTGCTAACCGACTTGTGCATAGCGCAAGTCCCCTACACAATATACACTAT
>CAYZPT010000010.1:0-27524 GCA_964480285.1 uncultured Bacteroides sp. | reverse complement strand
ATGACCCGATCAACGTAACCCACGGCGGCGACGACTGCAAGCTTTACTCAACGGCAGGCTCGCAGTTCAAAAAACTCTGCATGCAGAATCAGCTCAACCTGCTTGACGCGTCGGTGCGTCATCTCGGCACAGACATCAATTACATCGTGCTCCATAATCTTTACAAAGAGCTTGAAAATAAGGTTGAATGGCACTTTAACACCCATATCGACAGCGTTGAAAAGATTGACGGCGGCTATCAGGTAGACTGCAAAAACGGTACTTTCACCTGCGAAAAATGTATTATTTCCGTTGGTCGTTCAGGTAGCAAGTGGATGGAGGGTGTGTGCGACAGCCTTGGGATTAACACGCTGTCAAACCGCGTTGACCTCGGTGTGCGAGTTGAACTGCCGGCAGTTATCTTCAGCCACCTTACAGACGAACTGTACGAAAGCAAGATTGTTTACCGAACAAAGAACTACGAGGATCACGTGCGCACCTTCTGTATGAACCCGAAGGGCAGCGTGGTTAACGAGAACACAAACGGTATTGTTACCGTTAACGGTCACAGCTTTGAGGATCCTGAAAAACAGACGGATAACACTAACTTTGCGCTGCTTGTTACAAAGCATTTTTCTGAACCGTTTAAGGACAGTAACGGCTACGGCGAAAGCATTGCAAGGCTGTCAAATATGCTCGGCGGCGGTGTAATTGTGCAGCGCTTCGGCGACCTTGTGTCGGGCAGGCGCAGCACCGTAAGGCGTATTGAGGAAGGGCTTGTTGAGCCTACTCTCGCTGCCACTCCCGGCGACCTTTCGCTCGTGCTGCCAAAGCGTATACTCGACGGTATTATCGAGATGATTTACGCGCTTGACAAAATTGCTCCCGGTACTGCGAACCCGGACACACTGCTATACGGTGTGGAGGTTAAGTTCTACAACATGCAGGTTGATATTGACGAAAATCTTGAAACCGCGCATAAGGGACTTTACGTTATCGGCGACGGTTCGGGTGTTACGCACTCACTGTCGCACGCGTCGGCAAGCGGCATTTACGTAGCAAGACAAATCCTGGAGAAAGTGTAAAATGAAACTGAAAAAAGAAATTGTGCTCGGCAATATTGACGGCAACGATTTTGCCATTGCGACGGGCAAGCTGTCAAAAAAAATTCACGGTTTGATGAACAACAACAAGACCGCGGCATATATATTTGAACTGCTAAAAAAGGAGCAGACCGAGGAGAGCATTGTTGACGCGATGTGCGAAAAGTACGACGCGCCGCGCGAGGTTATTGCAGCTGACGTACACGAGCTGCTGCAAAAGCTTGATGACCTCGGAATATTGGACTGACATCGGAGTTTTGACTGACTATGAAAAGATATTTCAGCCCCGAAACTGAATATTTTTTGTACCTAATACGCTGTGCCGTTAAGGGCGAAAAGGTCAAAGAGCCGACAGAGCCGATTGACTGGAAAGCGCTTGTCAGCACTGCCAAAAAGCAGGAGGTTTATTCCGTTATCGCGGCTGTGCTGCCGCCGGAATTCCTGCCAGAGGAGCAGGCGACGAGGCTGCACAACTACTCAAAAAGCGAGCTTGTGCGCCTGATTGCGATGAAGAGCGAGCTTGCACTTCTTGAAGAAGAACTCGGCGACAGCGGCGTTGATTTTATGCTGCTCAAAGGCGCGCGGATACGCGAGTTTTACCCTAAAGAAAGTATGCGCCAGATGAGCGATATTGACATTCTTTACGATGAGAGCGGTCGCGAAAAGTTGCTTAAGATTATGAAAAGCCACGGCTACACGCTCTATGGCTGGAGCGAGAACTCCGACGATTTCAGCAAAAAGCCGTACTACACATTTGAATTCCACCGGCAACTTTTCTTTAAGGATTTTGAAAATCTAAAGGACTTCTCTTTTGTGTGGGACAATGCGTCGCGCGATGAGGAAAATCCGCACAAGTGCATAATGACGGACGAGGATTTATATATCCACTCGGTTGCGCATATGTATAAGCATCACGTGCTCGGCGGTTTCGGGCTACGCTTCCTGCTGGACACATATTTAATTCTGACTGAGGCGCAGAACCTCGACTTTGATTACATCGATTCAAAGCTTGATAGTATGCAGCTCGCCGGTTTTGAAAAGCAAATCAAGGAATTATCCTTTGCCGTTGTTGATGAAAAAGAGCTGACTGACGAGCAGCTTGACTTTATGGTGAACGTGTTCAACTTCGGCTTGTACGGCGATATGAAGCACGGCAAGGAGCTGCTTTTTGAGCAGTTTAAGGAGAGCCACGGCGGCTCGACATCTATGGCAAAATACACGCTGTCAAGGCTGTTTCCGCCAAGCGAATATATGCACAGGACTTACCCGGTGCTTGACAGAGCGCCGTACCTTCTGCCGTACTTTTACTTGCAGCGGCTTGTCACAAAAACAGTGCGTGACGGCGGCAAGGCGGCAAAGGAAATCAAAGATATTAACGAAATTAAGAAAAAGGACAACTAAACTGTGGCAGTTAACAAAGAAAACATCAGGAATTTTTCTATCATAGCCCATATTGACCACGGCAAGTCAACGCTTGCTGACAGGTTGCTGGAGCTAACAAGCTCCGTTCAGCAGCGCGATATGCAGGAGCAGATCCTCGACGATATGGAGCTTGAGCGCGAGCGCGGTATCACAATCAAGGCGCACGCGGTAAAACTGAATTACACCGCCAAAAACGGCGAGGAATATATATTTAATCTCATTGACACCCCCGGTCACGTTGACTTTAACTACGAGGTTTCGCGTTCGCTCGCGGCGTGCGAGGGCGCTATCCTTATCGTTGATGCCTCGCAGGGCGTGGAGGCGCAAACGCTTGCAAACACCTACCTTGCGCTTGACCACGACCTTGATATTCTGCCCGTAATCAACAAGATCGACCTGCCTGCTGCGGACGCTGACAGAGTTGCCGAGGAGGTTGAGGAGGTTATCGGTATTCCCTGCATGGACGCACCGCGCATCAGCGCTAAAACGGGCGAAAATGTGGAAGAGGTGCTTGAGTATATCGTTAACGAAATCTCACCGCCGACAGGCGACGACAACAAGCCGCTCAAGGCGCTGATATTCGATTCTGTCTACGATTCATACAGGGGCGTTATCGTTTACGTCCGCATTAAAGAGGGCAAAATCAAAGCAGGCGACACAATGCGCATTATGTCAACCGGCGCGCAGTTCAACGTGGTTGAGGTCGGCTATATGCGTGCCACGACTATGGAAAAGACGGACGAGCTCACCGCCGGCGAGGTTGGTTATATCACCGCTTCAATCAAGACTGTAGGCGACGCTCACGTGGGCGATACAATCACTACAACCGCCAATCCTGCGGCAGAGCCTTTGCCCGGTTACCGCAAGGTTAACCCGATGGTTTTCTGCGGCATATATCCTGCCGACGGCGCTGATTATGAGGCGCTGCGCGACGCACTTGAAAAGCTGCAACTCAACGACGCTTCGCTGTCCTACGAGCCTGAAACCTCGGGTGCGCTCGGATTCGGATTCCGCTGCGGCTTCCTCGGTCTGCTGCACCTTGAAATTATTCAGGAGCGCCTTGACCGCGAGTACGGGCTTGACCTGATTGCAACTGTGCCGAGCGTTGTGTACAAAATCCATATGACCGACGGCACAATGGTTGAAATTGACAATCCGACAAACTATCCCGACCCTGCAAATATCGACTACTGTGAGGAGCCGTTTGCAGACGCGCACATATATGTGCCGAGTGAATTTGTCGGCGCGGTTATGGATATGTGCCAGGAAAAACGCGGTATCTTCAAGACGATGGACTACATCACGCCTGAGAGGGTGGATATTCACTACGAGCTTCCGCTCAACGAGATTATTTATGATTTCTTTGACGCACTTAAGTCGAGGACGCGCGGCTACGCTTCGTTTGACTATGAGCTCAAGGAGTATCGCAGGAGCGAGCTTGTTAAGGTTGACGTGCTTCTAAACGGTGATGTTATCGACGCGCTGTCGTTCATTATCCACCGCGAAAAAGCGTACTCAAGAGCGCGCAAGATTGCGGAGCAGCTTAAAAAACACATTCCGCGCCACCTGTTTGAAATACCGATTCAGGTTGCAATCGGCGGCAAGGTTATCGCGCGTGAGACAGTTAAGGCGCTGCGTAAGGACGTGCTTGCTAAGTGCTACGGCGGCGACGTTACACGAAAGAAAAAATTACTTGAAAAACAGAAAGAGGGCAAAAAGCGTATGCGCCAGTTCGGCTCTGTAGAGGTGCCGCAGGAGGCATTCCTCGCTGTGCTCAAGCTCTCTTCGGACGATGATGATTAATATGGAAAACACTAACAAAAGACTTGCTAATATTGACCTGCTCAAGGTTGTGTCTATGGTTATGATTGTGTGCCTGCACTACCTCGGCAAGAGTGGCGTTATCGACAAGGCGACTCTTTACGACAGCAACTACTATGTTGCTTGGATGGCGGAGATTCTTTGTGTTGTCGGCATAAACTGCTTTATACTCTGCACTGGCTATCTGATGACGGATAACCGCTTCCGCCTCAGTAAAATAATTTATCTGTGGCTGCAGATTTTTGCTGTGAATGCGATTTGTATGATAATATCGTTTGCACTCGGTATGGAGAAATTCTCCGTGCTCGGCGTGATCAAATGCTTTTTGCCGATTACATCAAACGCGTACTGGTATATGTCTGCATACTTTATATTCTATCTCATTTCGCCGCTGCTTGTTGCAGTTGCAAACAGCCTGACAATCAACCGCCTTAAAATCACAACAATTCTGCTTGTGCTGATATTTGCGCTTGTGCCGTGGCAGTGGACTAAAATTGACTACGGTAGCCACGTTGTGTGGTTTGTTGTGCTGTTTTTTGTGGCAACATATATCCGCAGGGCAGACCTTTTCAAAAGGAGAATCCGCTCGTATATCGGCTACTATCTGCTGCTGAGTGCGGTTATGCTGGTTATAACTCTGCTTATGGACTCAGTTGGCAAAAAGGTCGATTTGTCGCCGTATATCGATGTGCGTGCGTTCAATTTCATACTCACGCTTGCATCGTCTGTAATGCTGTTTGCGGCGTTCAAAAACCTCAAAATCAAAAAGGCGCGCGTTGCGGGATTTGCAACGTTTTTGTCAGGACTGACGCTCGGCGTTTACCTTTTCCACGACAACAGGTATATCGCAAACTGGTTCTGGACTAAGGGAGTTGAGCCGATGAAGTTCTTTGACACGCCGTATTTCGTGCTGCATATGATTGCCTGCGTGCTTGCAGTGTTCTTCCTCTGTGCATTCTTCGAGTACTTCAGGAGGCTGCTGTTCAAGCTGTTCGGCGTGCCGACTTTGTGTGAAAAGCTCGGCGATAAAATTCAAAAAACATTTGACAAATTTATCAATTCAAAAACAATAGAAAAATTATAAAAAAGCCCTTCCGTGTGGAAGGGTTTTTTACATTTCGTGGCTTTCGCCGAAGTCTTTGGAGTTTTTTACGTTCTCGTCTGACGGGATTGGAACATTCATTTGAGTTGCGCTGTCAGGCTGAACGGTCGGGTTTGTTTCAAAGCTTTTGTATTTGTTTGAAACGTCTTTTTTATTCTTCTTTTTACCCATTATTATCACCTCATTAGCATTATGTGCTAAATCAGTTCATTTATTACAACATTTGATACGAGCATTCCCTCGGGCGTGAGTGCGATGCGGTTTTCGGTTACGCGCAGCAGCCCCATTTTTATCAGATGTGCGTACGGCTTTGTGACGAGCGATTTGTCAATGCCTTTTGTCAGGCGCAGACCGAGCATAATCTGCTCGTCTTTGCCGCCGCCCTCGCCGTCGTCGATGGGCTGCATATTTTCATCGTAGTAAAAGCGCCTGCCGTTCCAGAACGAGTGCGCGCTCTTGCCGATGCCGAGGTAGGGCGCAAGCGCCCAGTATTTGCAGTTGTGGCGGCTCTCGCAGCCGTCCTTTGCAAAGTTGCTGATTTCGTACTGCTTAAAGCCGAGCTCGCCGAGTGTGCGGATTGTTTTGAGGTACATCTCGCTGACTTCGTCCTCATCCGGCAGCGGCAGTTTGTCACGCATTTCGGCAAACTTTGTGCCGTCCTCGATTTTGAGCATATATGCGGAAATGTGCTGCACCTGCATTTTGTCAATGAAATCAAACGTTTCGTCAAGTGTGGCGAGCGTCTGGTGCGGTGTGCCGAGCATTAAATCAAGGCTGATGTTGTCAAAACCGGCGCTTTTTGCGTCTGTGACTGTGCGAGCGACCTCCGCCTTGCCTGCGGCTCTGCCGAGTGCAAAACGCTCCTTGTCAACCGCGCTCTGCATACCTATGCTGATTCGGTTAATGCCGCTTTTGCGGTACAGGTCAAATGATTCTTTCAAATCCTCGCGCGGGTTACATTCAATTGTGATTTCGCTGTTTTCGTCGATGCCAAACTGCTTTCTTGCCGCATCGAGAACGCCGCAAAGCAGCTCGGCAGGGAGCAGGCTCGGCGTGCCGCCGCCGAAATATACGGTGTCGAACTCGCCGTGATATTTTGCAATCTCATTTTTGAGCAGAATACAATAATCCCGTGCCGCGCTCTCACAGTATTTTACGCTGTAAAAGTCGCAGTACGGGCATTTATTTTTGCAAAACGGAATATGAAAATACAGTCCTGCTTTATCCATAATTATTACCTTTAATCGGATATTACATTCATTGTTCTTGAAAAAGAATATTATTTAAAAGTAATATTTTTCCCAAGGTCCGCCAACATACCTTGAGAGCTCCCATTTTCCCCCGGAATGTGATGTCATACTTAAAAACGGTGTGCTGTCAATGTCAAATACATCGTCCATTTTGGGCTTTACTTCGCCATAAACACCTGATACTTTTTCGGCTTTTTCATTATAGAAAATATATATTGATTTTGGATTTTCAGAATCTAAAACGCATTTTGTTATGAAATCCTTTGCATCGCTGCTGCTGAAAACATATTGATTGCCTTTTCCTGTGTTATTTAAATAGCGTACGATATCTTCAGTTTCTATTGTGAAAGAATCAATACGTTTATCAACATTTTGCTTTAGCCAATCAGTGCACCATGTTTCAATATCTTCTATCTGATAATCGTCATAGAATTTTCCGTCAAATCTATTTACAAAGAAATCTTTATCTTTATATTTGAACTCAAACGAAAAATCGTGCCAATTGATAAAATCAACCCATTCTCCTTTGGGTTTCTCATGAAAGCCGGAATGAAGATAATCAACAAGCTCAAATTCTTCCTTATCAGCATCATATTTATCGCAAAGATAATGCACGGCTTTGGCTTTAACGTAGTTATAACTTAATAAGTCTAAAGCCTTAATGCTGCAAAGCCCTAACAGTATGACTAAAACAATAATGATTATTCGTTTTTTCTCTGTAAGTTTTTTCATCGATTTCAACCTCTATAATTAGGTCTTTATATCCTATCTTCTCGCTCTGCTTTCTGCCTTCAGGCGCAGTTCCTTGTTGAGTATCGTCTTGCGGAGCCTGATGCTTTTCGGTGTGACCTCAAGCAGCTCGTCGTCCGCTAAAAATTCCATGCTCTGTTCGAGCGACAGCGTGGTCGGCGGCACAAGCTTTAACGCTTCGTCGGAGCCGCTGGCGCGCGTGTTTGTAACGTGCTTTTTCTTGCAGACGTTGCATACTATATCCTCGTCCTTGGCGCACTCGCCGACAATCATACCTTCATAGACTTCAACGCCCGGACCAATGAACAGCTTGCCCCTGTCCTGAGTGTTCCACAAGCCGTAGCCTGTAGAGGTGCCTGTTTCGTGCGCTACAATTGAGCCGCGGTTGCGCGTTTCAATATCGCCGCGGTACGGCTCGTAACCTGCAAAAAGCTGGTTCATAATGCCGTTGCCGTTTGTGTCGGTCAGAAACTCGCTGCGATAGCCGATGAGTCCGCGCGACGGGATTTTTATTTCAAGATGCGTCATACCTGTGGAGCGCGTGTCCATATTTTCAATCTCGCCCTTGCGCGAGCACAGCTTTTCCATAACCGCGCCGACATATTCCTCGGGTACTTCGATAATCGCGCTTTCCATAGGCTCAAGCGTCTGACCGTTTGAGCCTTTTTTTAGGATAACCTGCGGGCGCGATACGGCAAATTCGTAGTTCTCGCGGCGCATGGTTTCTATAAGTATAGAAAGGTGCAGCTCGCCCCTGCCGGATACCTTGAACGTGTCCATCGAGTCGGTCTCTTCCACACGCATTGAAACGTTGGTTTCAACCTCCTTGAACAGTCTGTCGCGCAGGTTGCGCGAGGTGACGTACTTGCCCTCTCTGCCCGAAAACGGGGAGTCGTTGACGATGAAATTCATGCTGATAGTCGGCTCGTCAATCTTGACAAACGGCAGCGCTTCAATGTGCTCGGGGTCGCACGCCGTTTCGCCGATGTTGAGATCGGGAACACCTGCAACGCACACAAGGTCGCCGAACTGCGCCTCAGTGCAGGCAACGCGCTTCAAGCCGTCGAACTGATAGAGCTGTGAAAACTTAACATTTTCCTCTGTGCCGTCCTGCTTGCAAAGCACGTACGGCGTGTTGACTCTGATTGTGCCGCGCTCAACTCTGCCCACGCCGATTCTGCCAACGTAGTCGTCGTATTCAAGCGAGGAAAAGAGTATCTGCGCCGCGCCGTCAGGGTCGCCGCTCGGGGATGGGATATTCTCTAAAATCGCGTCAAGCAGCGGGCGCATATCGCCGCTTCTGTCGTCGGGGTCAAGGCTTGAATAACCGCCGCGCGCCGAAGCATAAACAACAGGGAAATCAATCTGGTCGTCGTCAGCGCCAAGCTCGATAAAGAGGTCGAGCACCTCGTCCACAACCTCCTCGGGACGTGCGCCGTCGCGGTCAATTTTGTTGACAACAACAAGCGGAGTTTTGTGCAGCGCAAGCGCCTTGCTCAAAACAAACCGCGTTTGCGGCATACAGCCCTCAAACGCGTCAACAAGCAGCAAAACGCCGTCGACCATAGTGAGAATGCGCTCCACCTCGCCGCCGAAATCGGCGTGACCGGGGGTGTCAACAATGTTGATTTTTGTGTCCTTGTAATGTATAGCCGTGTTCTTGGAAAGGATTGTGATGCCGCGTTCCTTTTCAAGGTCGTTGGAGTCCATAACGCGCTCCTGCACCACTTCATTCTCGCGGAAAATTCCGCTCTGGTGCAGCATTTCGTCAACCAATGTGGTCTTGCCGTGGTCAACGTGCGCGATTATGGCGATGTTTTTAATTCCTGAACGTTCCATAGTGTTTGCCTTTGTTTGTAAAGTTAAAGTAGTATTTTAGCCTCCCTTGTGTAAAGGGAGGTGGCACGAGCGAAGCGAGTGACGGAGGGATTGTAACAACCCCTCAGCCTCGACAATCTCGGCAGCTTTGCTAGCGCAGACGCTCCCCTCTGTCATTTTGTGACATCTCCCCGTTAATCGGGGAGTACCTTACACAGGGGAGCCTTAGATTAGATTATTATTTCTTGTTGTTAAAACTGTCGCGCAGGGCAACTGTTCTGTTGAAGATGAGGTTGTCCTCGGTGCTGTCGATGTCCGCGCAGAAGTAGCCCGTGCGCATAAATTGGAACTTGTCGCCCGGCTTTGCAGTGCCGAGTGATTTTTCAACAAAAGCGGTTTTTGTAACGAGCGAATCGGGGTTGAGGTTGTCCTCAAACGAGCTTACGCCCTCCTCGTTACTCGGATTTTCAACGTTAAACAGCCTGTCGTAAAGGCGCACTTCCGCCTCTTTGCAGTCGTTAGCGTATACCCACTGGATTGTGCCGCGCACCTTGCGTCCGTCTGGCGCGTCGCCGCCAAAGGTTTCGGGGTCGTAGGTACAGTGAACGGCAGTAACGTTGCCGTCGTCGTCAAGGTCGTAGCCGGTGCAGGTTACAAAGTATGCCTTGTAAAGCCTTACCTCGTTGCCCACGAACAGACGGCGGTATTTCTTAATCGGCTCAATCATAAAGTCGCCGCTTTCAATCCACAGCTCCTTGCCAAACGGCACTGTGCGCTTGCCGTACTCCTCGTGGTCGGGGTGGTATTCAACCTCAATTTCCTCGGTTTTATCGTCGGGATAGTTGTCAATAATCAGCTTAATCGGGTCGATTACAGCCATTGCGCGCGGTGCGTTTTTGTTAAGGCTGTCGCGCACGCAGCTTTCAAGCAGCGCAAAGTCGATTACGCTGTACGCTTTTGAAACGCCGATTTTTTCGCAGAAATCGCGGATAGCCTCAGCAGGATAACCGCGGCGGCGCATACCGCTGATGGTAGCCATGCGCGGGTCGTTCCAGCCGTCAACGATGCCGTCCTTAACGAGCTGCAGGCACTTACGCTTTGAGGTGAGCGTGTAGTTGAGGTTCATGCGCGCAAACTCAATCTGGCGCGGCTTTTCGCCCTCGATAAGCTGGTCAACAAACCAGTTGTAAATCGGTCTGTGGTTTTCAAATTCAAGTGAACAGAGAGAGTGCGTTACCTTTTCGCACGCGTCTGAAAGCGGGTGCGCAAAGTCATACATCGGGTAGATGCACCACTTGTCGCCGGTGCGGTGGTGGTGCGCGTACATAATGCGGTAGATAATCGGGTCGCGCATATTGAGGTTGGGCGACGCCATATCAATCTTTGCACGCAGAGTTTTTGAGCCTGCCTCAAATTCGCCCTTTGCCATACGTTCAAAAAGGTCGAGGTTTTCCTCAACGCTTCTGTCACGGTACGGCGAATTTTTGCCCGGCTCGGTCAGCGTGCCGCGGTATTCGCGCATCTGCTCGGGTGTGAGCTCGCAGACGTACGCCTTGCCCTTCTTGATGAGCTTGATTGCGCACTCGTAGAGGAAGTCAAAGTAGTCGGATGCGTAGTACACGTTGTCGTAATCAAAGCCGAGCCACTTGATGTCCTCCTCGATAGCCTCAACGTACTCGGTGTCCTCTTTGGTCGGGTTTGTGTCGTCAAGGCGCAGGTTGCAGATGCCGTTGTATTTGTTTTTAACGCCGAAGTTGATGCATATAGCCTTTGCGTGGCCGATGTGCAGGTAGCCGTTCGGCTCGGGAGGGAAACGCGTCTGTACTCGGGAGTACACGCCTTCCTCTAAATCCTCGTCAATAAAATCGTGAATAAAGTTGGAGGCAACTTCTTCGTTCTTAATCTCGTCAATAGCCATTTATGCTTCCTCCTTGTAGTGTTTGAGCGCAGCTTCAAGCCTTGCTTTTACCGTGCTTTCGCCAAGCAGCGCGGTGATTGAATAAAGGTCGGGTGTGTTAGTTCTGCCCGTAAGCGCCACGCGGATTATAGTTGAAACGTCGCCCACGTGACCTGCAAAGTCATCGGGATTCTGCTTGAACTCCTTGACGTTCGGCGTGCAGCCGACTTTGGGGCAGATGTCTTTTATCCTGCCGAACCATGCGTCCTTGTCGTCGTCAAGGTTAACGGCGTCAATGTACTTTTCAAGCACCTTGACTGCAAGCTCAGGCGTTGCGTTGCCCGTGAGGTCAAAGCAGGGAGCGAAGGTTTCGTCGTACATATAGCTGATGTAGTCGGGAATGTCGCTCCACTTGGCGATGTCCTTGCGCGGCTTTTTGTTTTCGCGGTCAATGTTGAGTATCGCAGTTGCGCGATCGGTGTCCTTTTCATATAGCGCCGCAAGCTCTGGGCAGTATTCCTTTGCCCATTCGTACGACAGGTCAAACACCTTCTCCGCCTTCATTGTGCAGATGACGTTTTTGCTCACGTCGGTGAGCTTGACCATATCAAACAGTGCGCCCGAAACGCTCATTTTTTTGAGGTTAACGGGGAACCTGTCAATGCTTTCGTTCTGGTTCATCCTGCGCCAGTCCTCGAAGTTAGAGTTAGCGAGGGTGAGGATGTATTCAGTTACGCTTTCCTTGGGGAAACCCTGCTCGGCGTAGTAGGTGACTTTAGCTTCGGGGTCCTTGCGCTTTGAGAGTTTGCGCTTGCCGCCGTTTTCCTCTTTCATAATCGGGGCGATGTGCGCGTATTTTGGCGGCTTGAAGCCGAGCACGCGGAAAAGCTGCAGGTGAATCGGCACGCTTGCAATCCACTCGTCGCCGCGCATAACGTGCGTGGTGCGCATCAGATGGTCGTCCACCGCGTGCGCGAAGTGGTAGGTCGGTATGCCGTCGGATTTGAGTATTACAACGTCCTGCACATTTTCGGGCATTTCGATTTTGCCGCGGATGAGGTCGTCAAAGCGGCACTTGCCCTCGAGTGTACCGGGGGATTTAAGGCGCAGCGTCCACGCTTCGCCGTTATTCATATGTTCCTCAATCTCATCCATTGTTAAATCGCGGTGCTTTGCCCACTTGCCCCAGATGCCCTTGATGCTTTCGTTTTCCTGCGCTGCGCGGATTTCGTCAAGCTCCTCGGGCGTCATAAAGCACGGGTAAGCAAGCCCCTGCTCAACAAGCGATTTTGCGTAGGTCTGGTAAATCTCCTTGCGCTCGCTCTGGTAGTACGGTGCGTAATCACCTATTTGCTCGTTTTCGCCCACAACACCTTCGTCAGGAACTATGCCGTAAACGGACAGACCTTTGAGCATAACCTCAATTGCGCCGTCAACCTTGCGCTTCTGGTCGGTGTCCTCCACGCGGATGTAAAAAACGCCGTCGGTATCCTTTGCCGTCTTGTACGAAACAAGGCAGGTGAACAGGTTGCCGAAGTGCAAAAAGCCTGTCGGGCTCGGCGCAAAACGCGTTACGCGCGCACCTTCTTTAAGGTCGCGCTGCGGATATTTTTCCTCCCAGAAATCGGGGGTTTTGTCTATAGTCGGGAATAATCTCTCTGCAAGTGCTTTGTAATCCACGGTTTTTCTCCTAAAAAATAAGTTACTATATTATTACATAAAACAAACCAATAATCAAGCGGTTTTTATGTGTCATTGGGGACTGTCCCCAATGACACCGGTTACCACTCGAGGTCGTGCAGTTGTCCCTTTTGCAAAAGGGAGGGGTAATTCCACTGGCGCAGTACCTCGTAAGTGCCGATTGCAACGGCGTTTGAAAGGTTGAGGCTGCGTATGATTCCTCGCATCGGCAGGCGCACGCAGTGGTCGTGATTCGCCTTGAGTAACTCCTCGGGAAGACCTTTTGTCTCCTTGCCGAAAACGAGGTAGCAGCCGTTGGGGTACTCAATGTCGCTGTGGTTTTGCTCCGCCTTGGTGGTGAAGTAGTAAAACACGCCGCCCTTGTTCTTTTCAAAAAACTCGGCGCTTGTGTCGTAAAACGTGATGTCGAGCTTGTCCCAGTAGTCAAGCCCTGCGCGCTTTACCTGCTTGTCAGTGATGTGGAAGCCCATTAGCCCCACCAGGTGCAGCCTTGCGCCTGTTGCTGCGCAGGTGCGCGCGATGTTGCCCGTGTTCTGCGGTATTTCGGGCTCAATCAGCACGATATTAAGCGAGTGTTCCATTTATGTATACCTTTTCAAGTTCAAGATTTTCATTCAGCACGAGCAGGTCGGCGCACTTGCCGGCGGCAATCGAGCCGATGTTATTGTCCTCGCCGATAACGCGCGCGGGGTTAATCGTGCAGGCTTTGAGCGCCGACTTAAAGTCAATGCCGAAGTCGAGCAGATTTTTGAATTCATCAAACAGATTGGTAATAGAAGCTGCAATCGTGCCGTCCGCGAGCCTTGCAACGCTGTCGTTTTCATTAACATAAACAGTCTGTCCGCCGAGCTCGAACTCGCCGGTTCCGAGCCCTGCCGCGCGCATACTGTCGCTGATAACGCAGGCTCTGTCCTCGCCGAGAATACTAAACGCGTTCCTCAAAACAGTCGGGCAGATGTGCGCGCCGTCGCAGATAAGCTCGCAGGTTATATCGCTGTCAAACGCCGTGCCGACAACGCCTGCGTTTCTGTGAGTCATCGGTGTCATCGCGTTAAACAGGTGCGTCGCGTGCGTGACTCCGCTTGCAATGCCTGCTCTGCACTGCGCCTCGTCAGCCTCGGTGTGACCGATTGAAACGGTCATTTTTCCGCTTGCGTGTTTAATGAAATCAGCGCTGTCGCTCGCCTCGGGCGCAACTGTAATCAGCTTGATTTTGCCGCAAGCTTCGGTCAGCTCGTCGAGCTCTGAAATGCTGCACGGGCGCACGTAGTCAGCGTTTTGCGCGCCTTTTTTGCCGAGCGCGATATACGGTCCTTCAAGGTTGATGCCGACAAGCTTTGTCTTCGGCGCGGTGTAGCCTTCCGCTTCCTTAACAATACTTAACAGCCTGTCCTGCGGCAATGTCATAGTCGTGCCGCAAAAGGACGTAACGCCGCACTTTGCAAGGTAGGTGCTGATGCTGTCAAACGCGTCCGTTGTGCCGTCGGAGAAGTCTCCGCCGCCACCGCCGTGAATGTGAATGTCCACAAAGCCGGGCAGAATGATTTTGCCGCTCATATCAATGCCGTCGTCATCAAAGCAGCCGATAGCAGCGATTTTGCCGTTTTCAATTTTAATGTCGCCGAATTCTTTTTCAAAAACCTCGTTGAAAAAAGTACAATTTTTAAGTAACATCAGCCTTGCTCCTTTGCAACTCTGAATGCGAGTTCCTCTAACTGTTCAAAGTGTTCAAACGTGCATATTTCTTTGCGCAGTGCCGCACCGCCGCGCATACCCTTTGTGTAGTAGCCGGCGTGGTGGCGTGCTTCGCGCATTGCGGTGTATTCGCCCTTGTATTCAATAATCTTTTCGATGTGGCGCAGCATAACTGCCATCTTTTGCGTAACCGTGGGCGAGGGGAGCACCCTGCATTCATCAAGGTACGCGTTGATTTTTGAGAACACCCACGGGTTGCCGAGTGCGCCTCTGCCAATCATAATGGCGTCGCAGCCCGTTTTTTCAAGCATCATTGTTGCGCTCTGTTCGTCGGTCACGTCGCCGTTGCCGATAACAGGAATTGACACTGCCTGCTTTACGTCTTTGATTATGCCGTAATCTACTTCGCCGCTGTACATCTGCAAGCGTGTTCTGCCGTGTACAGCAATCGCTGCCGCACCTGCTTTTTCAGCAAGCTTTGCCATCTGCACGGCGTTTACGTTTTCATCATCCCAGCCCTTGCGTATTTTTACGGTGACGGGGATGTCCACTGCTTCGCACACCGCCTTTGTGATTTCGTACGCAAGGTCGGGGTGCTTCATCAGGCTTGCACCGCCGCCGTTCATTGCAACCTTCGGCGCAGGGCAGCCCATATTAATATCGATTATTTCGGGTTTGTAGTCAAGGCATCTTACCGCCGCCTGCGCCATAATCTCCGGATCGTCGCCGAAAATCTGCGCGCCGCACGGTCTTTCGCTGCCGATAGTCAGCAGCTCGCCGCTTTTTCTGTCACCCATTGTGAGTCCTTTAGACGACACCATTTCTGTCACGGTGTACGCCGCGCCGTACTGTGTGCAAAGCTCGCGGAATGCTCTGTCCGCAACGCCTGCCATCGGCGCAAGAAAGGCTATGTGACCGAATTGTATATTACCAATATTCATTAATCTTACCTCGGTGATTAATATAACATAATATAATAAATTAATCAATAATTAATTGTAGGCTAGCGGCGAGTGTGTTGCTTCTACAATTTGTTAATGTTGTACAAAAACGCACTATATATTTTTTACAGCCGAAAATGTTGCATTATATCTGTATATAGTGTAAAATTATAGGAAAGGAGTGGTATTTTGAATCCTGTTTACACAATAATCTCTAACAGAGATAAAAGAGTTTTTATTCATGCTATGCCGGGGCACTTTGTGTCGGCAAACAATCATATCAATTACTATATCGGTACCTCGGATATCAAGCATAATCACGAGGTGTCTGTTGACGCGTCAATGCTGCTTGCGGAGTACTATAATACTTACGGTATAGAAATCAACACAGTACTCTGTCTTTATGAAACGCAGGTGCTCGGCGCATATCTTGTGCATGAGCTTGCGCGCCCGAGTATGATGAGCCCCAACCCGACAAGGGAGATTTTTGTTATAGGCTCGGAATACGACGCGTCGGGTAATCTTATTTTTCGCGACAATTTAATCAGAATGATTAAAGATCAGAACGTGCTTGTGCTGATTTCCTGTATCACGAGCGGTCGCACCGTCGAGCGCGCTATGGAAAGCGTGGAATACTACGGCGGCAAAATTGCGGGAATTTCAAGCATTTTCAGCGCAGTTGACACAATTCAGGGTGTACATGTCAATACGATTTTTGACTTGTCTGACCTGCCTGCGTACGAGTTCTACCACGCAAACGATTGCCCGCTTTGCAAAAACGGCGACCCGATTGACGCAATCTCAAACGGCTACGGATATTCAATGCTTGGATAATTAATTAGCAAAGCTTTGTGCTGCCAAAACTGTCGGGCAGCACTTTTTTGTCGCAAAATAGCGAATGCAACAAATCCTTGCTTTACTTTTTGCGGCTTAAGAGGTTATAGTTGAGGTGTAGTCAGGAGGAATATTATGATAAAAGTTTCAAAGAACATAAAAAAGTTCCGCAAGCAGAGCGGTCTTACGCAGGAACAGCTTGCCGAACAGATGCACCTCACAAGGCAGGCGATCTCAAACTGGGAAAACGATAAGTGCCAGCCTGATATTGAAAGTGTGGCAAGGCTTGCAGAGGTATTTGGTGTTTCTGTTGAGGAAATGATTTACGGCAGCCTGAAAAATGTGGGCACAGAGGAGAATTCGGAAAGCAGAATCAACGTGATGAAAATCGTTCTTTCCGTTTTCGGCGGCTTGTTCTGCGCAGCTGGAATCATAATACTTTTTGTTGCGTTCTGGCAGGATTTTCCGTCGGTTTTTAAGGTTATATTATCGTTTCTGCCTGTTATGGCAGGTGCTGCTATTATTGTTTATATCAACGAAAGCAAAAAAGAGAGCGTTGTCTGGCGCGAAATCGGCAGCATTGTGTGGTGCGTAGGCGTGTTCGCAAGCGTTTCGCTGTTTAGCAGCAGCACAAAGTTTTTTGAATTTCACACAAAAATGCTTATCTGCTGCATATTACTGATACCCGTTATGCTGCTGTTCAGGTGCGTAAGCATTCTGCCCGTATATTATCTGTTTCAGATTATTTTTGGCTGCGAGATTATAGATTCCGATCTTAACGTTTTTGTTCAGCTTGCTATAATACCGATGTTTTTGGCAGGCGCAGCATACACGATATTCGTTATCAAAAAGGTGGCTGACGATGCAAGATTCAAATTTGCCGTGTGGATAAGCGCGATTGCGTTTGTTGTCAACATTATAGTTTTGTGCGTTGGAACAGTCGAATGGTTCGTTTTGCCGAGCCTGATTATAGTAGCCGTATCTTTTTGCTTAATCGGCGAAAGTCAGAAAGGCTACACCTTGCCCTTCAGAGTGCTCGGGCGCATCGGAATCTGCGTGGTGTCGCTGATTTCTATATTGTTTTACGACTTGGAATTCGGCGGATATTACAAAGATGATGTATATAAAGTATATGTGTTTATTGTTCCGTTCGCTGCGGTTATGCTTGCAGGCTTGAGCGTTGCTTTTGTTCGTTCGGACGACAAGCCTGATATAGCGGATATTCTGCTTTATGCCGCCTGTGCTGTAGGCATTGCGAACAGCCTGCTGTTCGCGTTTGACTTGGGTGTTTCATATGATAACAGTCCAATCATTGCACTTATAATTGCTGCAGTAATCGGTATATCGTTTGTGCTAAAGGGCATTACCAAGCTGACGCTTTTTGAGCTTAACATAGGGATTATCACAGTGTTTATTGCGTTTTTGATTCTCGTGTTCAACGAGCTTGATTTTTCACTGTTTACGGTGGGTGGACTGCTGATTCTCTTCGGCGTGTCAATGTTCTTTGCAAATTATCTTGTTTCAAAAAAGAAAAAAATCGCCGCCAAAAAGTAGGGGCGATTCACGAATCGCCCGACAACTATCCACTGTCCACTAAAAAAGGCTTCCGTCAGGAAGCCTTTTTCAGTACGAACACCAGCCAGCCGTTGTTTTCGGCTCGTGATATTACTTTAAAATTGTTTTCTGCAAAAGAGGCGAGGACTTCAACTTCGCGATTCTCGATTATACCGCCTGTAATATAAATGCCGTCTTCCTCAAGGAATTCGCCGACCTGCGTGTTGAACTGCATAATCACGTCGGCGACGATATTTGCCACAACTAGGCTGAACTTGCCGCTGACTTTGTCGGACAGATTGCCCTGCAGGGCGGTGAAAACCGGCTCGGTGAAACCGTTTTCCTCTGCGTTTGCAACTGCTGTTTTGACGGCGAGGCTGTCAATGTCAACGCCTACCGCTTTTTTTGCGCCGAGTAGCAGGCACGCGATTGAGAGTATGCCGCTGCCGCAGCCGATATCAAGCACTGTGGTGTCGCTGTTTATGTAGTTCTCCAGTGTTTCAAGGCACAGCTTCGTCGTCGGGTGCGAGCCCGTGCCGAATGCGAGCCCCGGCTCGATGTTCAGCACAACTCTGCCACCTGCGTCAACGTCATTCTCCCACAGAGGACGGACGAGCAGCTTTTTGCCGATCGGCATTGCGTGGTAGTACTGCTTCCAGTTGTTCTGCCAGTCCTCGGTCAGGCAGTCGCCGACTTCTATTTCGTATTTAATGCCCTCGCTGTCGAGCCTTTCTTTGAGGAAAGAGGTAGACTCAAGCGGATTTTCGTGAGGGTTGACGTAGATGTGGATAATGCCCTTTGTCCTGTCCTTTTGCAGCAGACTTTCCTCAATCAGATCAATGTGAGCAATCTCCATTGTTTCCGCTTCAAGCGCGGAATAATCCTCAATGTAAATGCCGTAGGGCACCACCATATTTGCGATATTTCCTGCCGTTTCAATGTCTTTTGTTGAAACGGTGATTTTTATTTCGGTCCACTTATCTTCGGACACCGCGTTAGTCATTCCCATTAAAAATTCACCTTGTGCTCAGTGCTTCCCATACCGTGATTATAGAGCTTCCTCTGGTCAAGTGCCCACTGTCGGTCGGTAAATGTGCCTACATCAATTTTATCTGTGGCATTATTTACCTCAAAAATCGTTGCGTCCATATCGTCAAGCATTGACAGCACAATTGCCTCAAGGAACATCGGGCGCACTGCCGAGCCGAACTCGGGCACGCCGTGATGCGAGATTATCATATGTTCAAGCAGAGTGATTTCCTCGCCCTCTATGCCGAGCTTTTTAGCTGTTTCGTCAACCATCATTGCGCCTTTTACAAGGTGACCGATAAGCTCGCCCTCGGTAGTATATCCCTTGGCAAGTCCCGTTTTGCTCTCCTGCAGCTCCCACGTTTTTGCAACGTCGTGCAGAATTGCGCCGGACAGCAGCAGTTCGCGGTTGATTGTCGGATAAATCCGGCACATCTCCTCTGCCATACGCACAATGCTCATCGTGTGGTACATAAGTCCGCCGAGCACGGCGTGGTGCAGCTTGAGTGCAGCAGGGAATTTAACCATCAGTTCTTTATTCTCGTTTACTATTTCAAGTACAATGCGGCGCAGACTGTCGTTTGTAAACGCATCAACCTTCTGCACCATCATATCAAACAGCATTTCGCCGCCGATGTCGGTGGCAGGTACAAGGTCGGTGAGGTTGTATTCGTCGTTGTCGCTTACAGGGCGCATCTGCATAACGCGGAACTGGTCTTTGCCGTTATACTGCTCAACGTTGCCGCGGATTTTAACAATCATTTCCTGCTCAAACACGCCGCTTGCGCCGCTGTAATCCCAGAGCTTAGCGGTCATTTCGCCATCCTTGTCGCCGATAATCAGGTCAAGATATGTGCTACCGTTTTTAGTCTTTTTTTCCTCGCATTTGCGCAGGACAACAAAGCCGTCGCACATACCGTTAGGGAGTTGTTTAAAATTCATAGTCAGCCTCCAAAAAACATTCTAACGAATATTATAATCCATTCGGTGCATACTTTCAAGGAAATTTATTTATAATTCACAACTCACCGCTTGACTTTGACCTGCATTGCTGATATATTATATTAGTGATACTAAAATAATTATTATTCTGGAGTACTATGACTATGAAAGATTTAGACAATCTTTGCATGAATTGCTTTAAGGATTTAACGGAGGGCGCTGTCTGTGCAGAATGCGGCTTTGACAATGATTTGCCCGACGATACAATGTACCTTGCGCGCAAGACTGTGCTTGCTGATAAATACGTTGTCGGCGCAGTAATTAAGCACGAGAGCGACGCCGTTACTTATGCAGGTTACGATGCTCAGCTTGACAAGGTTATTACTATAAGAGAGTTTTACCCCAAGGGAATTTCAAGCAGGCTTGAGGGCTCGAGTGAGATTCATTTCCGTCAGAAGTTTGCTGACGCGTGCGAGAGATACAAGGAGTCTTTCCTCAGACTGTGGCAGACTATGGCGAAGATGCACAGCCTCTCCGCTGCAGTTCCGGTTTACGATCTGATTGAAGCAAACAACACATACTATGCGATTATTGAGCATATGGAGTGTATACCGCTTCACGATTATCTGCTTCGTAATGAGGATAATAATATCCCGTGGGAGAATGCCCGCCTTATGTTTATGCCGGTGCTCACAACGCTTGAAGCACTGCACAACAACGGCATTATTCACGGTTCAATCTGCCCGGATAATCTTGTGCTTTGCCGCGACGGTAAAGTAAGGCTGATGCCGTTTTGCATTCAGGAGGCATGCGATATTACAAGCGCGCTTGAATTCGCTGCGCAGGAGGGTTACGCAGCGCTTGAGCAGTACGATAACAATCACAAAATCGGTGGTGTAACTGATATTTACGCATTCAGCGCAGTGATTTACCGCGCACTTGTCGGCACAAATCCTCCAAGTGCAATCGCACGCGAGAATAACGACAAGATTATGATTCCCAATTCTATTGCGGAAACTATTCCGATGCACGTTATCAAGGCAATCGGCGGCGGTATGCAGATTTATCCCGAGAAGAGAATCAAGAATATCTCCGATTTCCGCGAACGTCTTGACGCTGCTCCGTCAGTTCAGGCGCAGGCTGCGGTTTCTACAGACTACACCAAGCACCAGGAGTATGATAAAAAGCAGAACACAAAGAGCAGGATAATAATCATTATTCTTGTTATTCTGATTATGGCAGCTATCGGTGCAGGTATTTATGTGGTGCAGTTTACAGACCTTATTGTTAAACCCACAACTACAAGCACTACGCAGGCTATTAAACAGTACGAGGTTCCTGATTTTATAAGTGCCGGCTATACAAAGAAGGATGTTGAAAATAACGGCGCATGGAATCAGCAGTTTACAATCACATTCCAGTACGACTATTCAACCGACGTCAAGAAGGACGTTATCTTCAAACAGAGCGTTGCGGCAGGCGAGAAGGTTGAAAGCGGCACCGAGGTTATTCTTACCGTAAGTAAGGGTATCCAGACTGTTGAAGTGCCCGACGTCAGCGAAAAAACGCTTGAGGAAGCCACTAAGGAGCTTGAGTCGCTCGGATTCAAGGTATCGAGCGTTGAGGTTTACAACGACGGCGGTCATTCACCGAACACGGTTGCATCGGCGTTCGGCAGCGCACCTGCTGCAGGCGAGGTTGTTGCGGTAGGCGAGGAAGTTATTATCAAGGTTTACGGCGAAGTGCAGACAACTCAGCCGTCAACAACTGAGGACACATCCGATTCGTCATCAACGACAGCATCCGGCACCACCGCGTCTGACAGTTCATCAACTGCTGCAAACTAAAACTTAATAAATAAAGCAACGGGCTGTTCCAAAATAAGCGGAACAGCCCGTTTATAATTCGGTTAATTTTGCTTTCGTACAACGCCGTATTCGCCGAGGTCCTTGATGAAGTAGCGGCAGGGCTTGCCCTGGCTGTTTTCTTCAAGAAAGCGCACATACTCGTCCTCGTCAAGCGTGAGGTCGCAGTAGTATTCCTCGCTCTCCTCGTCAAACACGTTGTAGCGGCATTCGTCGCACAGTGCCATATCAGTTGAGCGGAGAGCTTTCGCCCTCGTCGTCGCGGTTGTTGACGGAAACGCTGTTCTTATCGAGCTTCATCATCGGGATGAGCAGACCCGGCATACCTGCGAGCGCTGTAAGCGAATTTACTGCCTGGCGCAGGAAGGGGAACATCTGGTCAAATGAGCCGGTGTGGATGTCCGGCTTCTGCTCGTCAGGCGTGTAGGTGAATTCTGCCACCATTTTAATGCGGATTTCAAACGGATTCATATCCGAATCGCTGATTCTGAAATCGAGTATACCGATGCATCTGTTCTCGGCGTCAACGTAGTTTACGTTGTACTTAACCTGATTCTGCAGTTTTAACTCTGTGCCGTTTGGAACGTTGTTTTCAAACTGGATTGAGTCGATTTTGTAGCCTTTAAGTTCAATCATTTTGTTACCTCACTTTTATCTTACTAACTTTACGTTGTCGAGTTTAATATCTTCGTCGTCGCTGCTGACAGCCTTGCCCTCAAAGCGCAGAAGCTCCAGATTGTATACATTAGCGGCGTCAATCGCGTGCCTGTAGTTTGAGCAGAGATTGCTCCACGATGTCTTTGTTTTCATAATCGTGACATCTTTTGCGTATCTTATGAAGAAGGCGGAGTTGTTGAACTTTTCAACACCCCAGTCAATGCAGGGGCGCAAGTCGTAAAGTCCGCAGTCCCACTTTGACGTTTTTGTCAGGCAGATGCTGCAGTTCTCAAACGTGACATCCTCGATTATATTGTCGGCATTGCCGTGGATAAGCACACCGTTTTCGCCCTTAGCAGTGACATTAAAGAAGCGAATATTCTTAATGCTGCCGCTCTTTGTGTTTTCGTCGCGGTTGAAGGTTGTAATCACAATCGGCTCAGCAGTACCCCACCAGTCGGGGCAGAAGCGGCGCGTTTCAATGATAATATTGGAATATGATACGTTTTCTACATTGCCGCCGTCGCGTATCTGGATTGACAGTCCGCGGTTAGTGCGGCTGATAACGCAGTTTGAAACTATTACATTCCTGAAATCGCCGACGCCCTCGGTGCCGATTTTGATAGCTGCGGAGGTGGAAACGAGCGTGCAGCCGTCGATGATAACATTCTCCGTCGGTCCGTACTCGCTGTTGCCTTTGGAAGTTTTAAGGCAGATGCAGTCGTCCGCGCAGGTGATGTGGCAGCCGAGTATACGCACGTTGGTGCAGTGGTCGGGGTCAATTCCGTCAGAATTCGCAACGTCAAGGTCGTTGAGTATGCGGATTTGGCTTATTAGCACGTCGTCGCAGCCTGCGGGGTGCAGCGTCCAGAACGGAGCGTCAACGACAGTGAAGTCCTTGAATGTGATGTGGTCGCTCTTTTCTATATAAATCGCAGTCGGGCGCGGATAGAATTCGCCCGTAACATAGTACTGATCCTTGCGCTGAACAAAGGCGTGACCGTTTGCGTCAATTGTGCCCTCGCCGCTGATTGTGCAGCCGTCAGCCTCAAAGCCGTAGATAAACACAAAGCTCGGCTTGCCGGTAACGGGGTTGCCTATCAGTGCGGTTTTAGGGTCGTTAATCAGCTTATTCGGGCGGATGTAGCCGTCGATGTTCGAGGTTGCCTTGAGGCGCGCGCCTTTCTGAATATGCAGGTCGACGTTTTTCTTCAGTCTTATTGAGTCGCTGTAAAAAGTTTTGCCGCTCTGCAGAACAACCTGACCGCCGCCGTTCTTGGCGCAGTCGTCAATCGCATGCTGGATTGCAAACGCGTCGTTGGTAGCACCGTCGCCCTTTGCGCCGTATTGCATTACGTTATATTCTTTCATCTTTTCACCTCCGTGAAATACTAATATTAATATAACATAAAAATTCGCTATTTACAATAACAATTAATTGATGTATTATTTTGTAGAGGCGGGATAGATTTTGAAATCGGAAATGAAACGAATTGAACTGCTTGATGAGCTGCGCGGGCTTGCGATACTTGCAATGGTCGTGCATCATACGTTTTACGACATAGGCTTTGTGCTCGGGCTTGACTGGGGATACAAGGTCTTTGACGCGTTGTGCGTGCTGCAACCGATATTCTGGGCAATATTTATAGTAATTTCGGGCATCTGCTCGCGGCTTTCGCGCAATACAATAAAGCGCGGAGCAATGGTGCTCGGTGCAGGGCTTGCAGTGACTCTTGTGACCGCTGTAATTATGCCGAAAATGGGCATAACGGGCGCAGAGATTTACTTCGGCATACTGTCGTGCCTCGGTTCGTGTATGATAATTACAGGACTTCTGATGCCGCTGATAGACAAAATCAAGCCCGTAATCGGTATGCTTGTGTCCGCTGTGCTGTTTGCGGTGACATACGGCATTTCGGCAGGCACGCTGTGTTTCGGTCTGATTAAACTGCCGGCGCAGTGGTACACAACAAACTGGTTTATGCCGCTCGGAATATTCTCAAAAAGCTTTGAGAGCGCGGACTACTTTGCGCTGATACCGTGGCTGTTTATGTTCCTGTTCGGCGCATTCCTCGGCAAGTTCGCAAAGGACGGCGCATTCCCCGAATGGACGTATAAAAAGCATGCGAAACCGCTGGCATTCATCGGAAGAAACAGCCTTTGGTTTTACCTTGCACACCAGCCGGTATTATACGCGTTATTATATGTTGTGATGCTGATTATAGTGCAAATATACAAATAGTACAGGAAAATAATATGAAAAGAACAAAACTTGAGGACAGACAACTCCCCGACTACACGCGCGGGGAGGAAATAATGAATATGGTCACGCACATTGTCGGCGCGAGCTTCGGCGTTGTTGCGCTTGTGCTGTGCGTTGTTTTTTCCGCAATTAAGCACGATGTCTGGGCGATTGTAGGCAGTGCGATTTACGGCGTGATGATGATTTACCTTTACACAATTTCGAGCGTGTATCACGGGCTTATATCGGAAAAACCGAAAAAGGTTATGCAGGTGCTCGATCACTGCTCGATTTTTGCAATGATTTTTGGCTCGTATGTGCCGGTGCTGTTTACGGGAATAAGGGAACAGAATACCGTGATTTTCATAATCGTTTCGGTGCTTGTGCTCGCAGGCTGTGCGGTTTGCGTTGTGTTTACCGCGATTGACTGGAAAAAGTACGCATATGTTTCGATGACCGGCTACTTTGCAATAGGATGGGCGGCGATACTGGTGTTTTACCCGCTTTACAAGGCGTACGGTCTGGAGATGCCACTGTGGCTGATAGGCGGCGGACTTGCATATACGCTGGGAATAATATTCTTTGCAAAGGGCACAAAGGTGCGTTACTGTCACTCGGTGTTCCATTTGTTCATACTGCTCGGCAGCGCGCTGCACTTTGTAGCGATATTCAAGTTCTGTATTCTGGGTGCCTTTACGCCGATATATTTCAAATAAAACAAAACGGGCGGGATAGGGAACCCGCCCATAGTTTTTAGAAACAATTTATAATTTCCGCATCTTTGCGGACAAAAGCAATAAATTCGTTGATTTCAGCCTTAACCGTATGCCAGCCGGCAGGGTAGGGCTGTTTGTTTTTTGTCAGAATCCAGTCGTCGTCGGGAAGGTAAACCTGCTTCTCGGTCTGCCCCTCGTTCACAATGGGCGCAAAGATAATGTCGTCGCCGAAAAGGTACTGCTCGCCGAGCGTGTAGCAAACCTCGTCGTCGGGGTAGTCAAAGAACATCGGGCGCATCACGGGAACTCCCGTTTCTGCTGCCTTTGCCATATGCGCTTCAATGTACGGGCGCAGACGTTCACGTAGCATAATCAGATCTTTGAGTATGCCGAAATTGCGCTCACCGAAGCTCCAGATTTCATTCGGATCGCCGGTCGGCTCTTTTACATCGCGCTTCTTTTTACCGTGGCGGTTGCGCGTGCCGTGCAGCCTCATAACGGGGCAGAATACACCGTATTGGAACCAGCGCACAATCAGCTCGCGGAACTCATCGCTCTGTGTGTCGCCGCCGTAAAAGCCGCCGATGTCTGTGTTCCACCACGGTATGCCGCACATAGACATATTAAGTCCTGCCTTGACCTGCTGCGACAGGCTTTCAAACGTTGACTCAATGTCGCCGCTCCATACGAGAGCGCCGAATTTCTGACTGCCGAGGTAGGCGCAGCGCGTAAGCGTTACGGGCACCTCATCGCTGATTTTTCTGAATCCGTCATACGCCATTTTTGAGTAGTAATACGGGTAAATCAGACCGACCTCATCGCCTCTGCCGGCGTGCATAATCAGGTTTCCGAAGTGCTCGGGGTGGATTTCCGGCTCGGCTTCGTCAAACCAAAGCGCGTCAACGCCGTTGTCAAGATAATTCTCTTTCAACTTGCCGAAAACGAACTCGCGCGTCTGCGGATTTGTGACGTCAATCTCCGCCTGCGGACCGTAAAAGTTAAACACTCTGTCAGAGCCTTTTGTTGTGCGGATAAGCATATTGTTGTCGCGCATATACCAGTAGTTTTCGGAATTTTCGTTTATCGTAGGCCACATCGAAACAACGAGCTTTGTGCCCATTTCGTGTAGCTCTTTTGCCATAGGGGGCACGTCGTGCCAGTACTGTGGGTCAAACTTGTAATCGCCCTGCTCAGTCCAGTGAAAGTAGTCGCAGACTATTGCCGCAAGCGGTATGTTTTCCGCCTTATATCGCCTTGCAACCTCGAGCAGATCTTCCTGTGTTTCGTATCTCAGGCGGCTCTGCCAGAAGCCGGTTGCCCAGTGCGGCATAACAGGTGCGTGCCCTGTTAAATCGGCAAGCGTTTTGCTCACCTCGCGTGGATTGCCTGCGATTACAACGTAGTCGATTTTACGCGTTGCGCCCACGCTCCAGCGGGTGCGGTTGTTGGACAGCTCAACATTGCCGACAGCAGGGTTGTTCCAGATAAAACCGTAGCCGAGCGAAGAATAAACGTAGGGGATAGTGCATTTTGCGTTGACATGGCGCAAGTCAAACGAGCAGCCTTTGAGGTCAAATGCTCCCGACGCCTCGTGACCCAGACCGTAAAAATGCTCGCCGTTGTTTGCCTTGAATGTCACTCTCGCCGACCATCTGCCGCCGTTTTCCTCAATATGCCTGAAACCGTCGTTAAACGTGAGTTCCGGCTTTTCCTCAATAATTACGCGGTTATCCCTGTAAAACGTAACCTTGCCGTTCTGCTCAAGCTGCACCCTGAGCCTGCCTACTGTCATAAAGACGCAGTAGTCCTTATCTTCAATCACGCAGTCGGTGCTCTGCGGCATAAGCGTAAAGTTTTCGTCATACTCTTTACAGTCGCAGAATGCCTCAAACCTTATTGCGTTTTCGCAAACCGGGGTAATTCTCACAAGCTCGCCTGCACGAGCAAAGAGGATTTTATTTCTTTGTATTTCCGTATTTTTCATAAACATCCGCTCTTTTCGGTTTGTTTTCAATTACATAATACACTATTGGGGTGCGTTTTTCCACAAAAATTTGGCTCTGTTTTTGGCTATTTACTAAAAATTTTAAAAAATAATAAAAAAATTAGTGCATTTTCACTAATGCTCTGCTATAATGTATAAGTAATTATTAAGAAAGGAAAGTGGAGTTATGTCCGAAAAAGGAAACTCAAAGGTAAAACAACT
>CAYZPT010000009.1:0-28056 GCA_964480285.1 uncultured Bacteroides sp. | reverse complement strand
CACCCTTAACAGCAGAGTTTTTGTCGACGCGCTCACCAATGTCAAAAACAGGGCTGCGTTCCTTGAAGCCTGCGGCAGACTGCAAAAGGAAATTGACAGCAGCAAAGGCGATGTGCAGTTCGCCATTGCAATTTTCGACTGCAACAAGCTCAAAACAATCAACGATGAATACGGCCACGACAAGGGCGATATCTACCTTAAAACTGCCGGCAGGGCAATCAGCAATGCGTTCAGGCAGTGCCAGGTATTCCGTATCGGCGGCGACGAGTTTGCAGTAATATTAAGCGGCGACAATTACCACTACAGGGAAATCCTTATGCATAATTTTGAAAGCAATAAGGAAAGGATTAACGCCACAAACGATAATCCGTGGGAGCAGGTAAACATCGCAATAGGTGTTGCGGAGTTCGATAAGAATGACGATTCTACCGTTGACGACGTAACGCGCCGCGCGGACAGATATATGTATAGGAATAAATTTAAGGACAACAACTAACTGAAAGGTAAACCACTGATGAAATACGGCAAAAGATTAAGGAAATATCGTATTATAGCGTGTTTACTCTCGTTAATCATTCCGCTTGCGTCTGTTTTTACAGTCGCGGCGAATATGCAAAGTTACGAGAAGGTTGTTCGCATCGGCTGGTACGATTCGCCCTTCAATATGATGGACGACCTCGGCAGAAGGTCGGGCTACGCCTACGAGTACGCCCAGAAAATCGCGGTTTATTCAAACTGGCGCTATGAGTATGTCGAGGGCAGCTGGCCGGAGCTTATGCAGATGCTTGAGGAAGGTAAAATCGACTTGATGAGCGACGTTTCCTATACCAAAGAGCGCACTGAAAAAATGTTCTTTTCCGAACTCCCTATGGGCTCGGAGGATTACTACCTTTTCACAACTCCCGATAACAGCGATATTTCAACCTCCGATTACACCACCTTTAACGGCAAAAAGGTCGGCGTAAACAAGGGTAGCGTTCAGATTAATTACTTCAAAGAGTGGGAAAAAACAAATAACGTCAAAGCCGAGATTGTTGAACTGACCGGCGAAGAATCCCAGAATATGGCAAAGCTCAACAGGGGCGATATTGATATGTATTTAACTCTTGACGCAGTGTCAGACCCGCAAAGCACCGTTCCCGTGTGCAAAATTGCGTCATCTGATTTCTACTTTGCGGTTAACAAGAATTGCCCCGATATTTTAGCGGAGCTCAATTCCGCAATGGAGCGTATCCAAAACGATAACCGCTTTTACAATCAGCAGCTATATTCAAAGTATCTTAAAACCACCGGCATTAACGACCAGTTCAGCTCGCACGAAATCAGTTGGCTCAAGGAGCGTGGCACGATAAGAATCGGCTATCAGGATAACTATCTTGCCTTTTGCGCAAAGGACCAAAAAACAGGGGAGCTTATCGGCGCGCTTAAGGATTACCTTAAAACCGCTTCCACCTATATGGGCAATGCCGAACTGAAGTTCGAGCCCGTGGCGTATCCCACGTCCGAAGCGGCGATTGAAGCTCTCAAATCCGGCGAAATTGAATGTATGTTCCCGATTAATATGACCGATTATTACGGCGAAGAGGAGGGCATATCAATCACGTCCCCGCTTATGACGAGCGAGATGGTCGCCATCGTTTCGGAAAAGGATCAGAACAACTTTTTCAAAAAAGAGCGCATTACCGTTGCCGTTAACGCGGGCAACCCGAATTACGATATGTTCCTGCTTGACAATTTCCCCGAATGGCGCTCCGTGTATTTCAGCAACACTGAGGAGTGCCTTAAAGCCGTTGCGCAGGGCAAGGCGGAGTGTGTTCTTGTCAGTACCTTCCGTTACAACGACATTGCTGCGTTTTGCAACAAAAACAACCTTGTATCCATTCCCACCGGCGTAAAGCTGGATTATAACATAGCAGTCAACAGGAAAAACGCAACTCTTTATTCTGTGCTTAACCGCGTTATTTGCGTTGTGCCGGAAAACACTATGAGCGTTGCACTTTCAAGCTATGCCGTTGATAATTCGGAAGGCGGCGTAATTGAGTACCTCCAGGAAAACGAGGGCACTGTGGCGATAATTATCATTCCGCTTATGCTCGTAATCGTTTTCTTCTTAATCTTAATTTTCCGTTTTCTCAAAAAGGCAAAGGCAAGTCAAAAGCTGATTTCCGCCACCGAAACCAACGAGCTTACCGGTCTGTATATGAAAAACTATTTCTTCGAATATGCAAACCGTATGTTTGAGGAAAATCCCGGCGTTCCGATGGACGCAATAGTTGTGAACCTCATTCAGTTCCATTCCGTAAACGCTATTTACGGCTACGAGTTCGGCGACAAGCTGCTTTTCGCAATCGGCGAAGAGCTAAACACATTTGCGCACGAAAACGGCGGTATTGCAGGTTACTTTGAAGCCGACAGAGATGCTTTGTATTGTCGGCATATGGACGATTACAACGACCTGTTTGACCGCTTGCAGAAAAGGGTTAATTCGCTCTTATCCCGCAGCGATATCAGGGTGCGTATGGGCGTTATGCCTTGGGAGGAGGGCACCAACCCCGTCCAGATGGTTGAACAGGCGCTGATTGCCTGCAACCTTGTGCGCGGGCTTTACAACGAGCATATCCTTGTGTTTGACGAGAATGTGCGCCAGAGAGAATCGTTTGAGCAAAAACTGCAAAACGACCTGTTCAACGCTGTGGAAAACGAGGAGCTCGAAGTCTTTTATCAGCCGATATTCGACATTCAGAGCGATCCTCCGCAGCTCAAAGGTGCAGAGGCGCTCGTCCGCTGGATACATCCCGATTTCGGTATGCTTATGCCTGCCGACTTTGTGCCGCTGTTTGAGAAAAAAGGGCAAATCGGCGCAGTTGATTACTTCGTCTGGAAAGAGGCGGCAAAGCAAATCGCCCGCTGGAAAGATAAATACTCAGCAGAAATTACCGTATCCATCAACCTTTCGCGCAGGGATCTATTTGATTCCAAACTTGACGCAACTCTCGATTCACTTGTTAAGGAAAACGGGCTTGAACCGCGTATGCTCAAGCTTGAGGTTACCGAATCCGTTTATACAGAAAATATCACTGAAATCACAGAAGTGGTTGAAAAATTGCGCAAAAAAGGTTATCCTATCGTTATGGACGACTTCGGCTCGGGCTATTCATCGCTGAATATGCTCTCCGCAATGACGATTGACACACTGAAAATGGACAAGGCATTCATCAAGGACGCCGACATCAGCGAAAAGCGGTTTAAGCTGATTCAGATGATTCTTGACATTGCGGACAACCTCAAGGTGCCGGTAGTTGCAGAGGGTGTTGAAACTCAGAGCCAGCTTGATTTACTTAAGAATTCAGGATGCGCGCTTGCACAGGGTTATTATTTCTCAAAGCCGCTGACAGCTGAAAACTTTGAAAAAAGATTTATTGATAATAATACAGAAGAATAATTTAGTGTGATTTCTTATGAACAGTATTGAATTAAAAAACAAAACAGTTCTCGTAACAGGTGCGGCGGGATTTATCGGCGCCAATCTTGTTATGCGTTTGCTCAGCGAGTTTGATGGCATTAAGGTAATCGGCATTGACAATATGAGCGATTACTATGACGTTAGCTTAAAGGTTTTCCGCCTCGATGAAATCAGGAAGATTGCCGTGGCAAAAGACTGTGAATTTGTCTTTGTTAAAGGCAGTATTGCCGACAAAGCGCTTATCACTGAGGTATTTGAACAGTACAAGCCGAGCGTTGTGGTTAACCTCGCAGCGCAGGCGGGAGTTCGCTACTCAATCACAAATCCCGACGTGTATATTGAATCAAACTTAATCGGCTTTTATAACATACTTGAAGCGTGCAGGAATTACCCCGTGGAGCACCTCGTTTACGCCTCAAGCTCGTCCGTTTACGGCTCGAACAAAAAGGTGCCGTATTCCACCGATGATAAGGTTGATAACCCCGTATCACTGTATGCGGCGACAAAAAAATCCAACGAGCTTATGGCGCACGCGTACAGCAAGCTGTATAACATTCCGTCAACGGGGCTTCGCTTTTTCACCGTTTACGGTCCTGCGGGCAGACCCGATATGGCTTATTTCGGCTTTACAAACAAGCTGATTAAGGGCGAAAAAATTCAGATTTTTAACTACGGTAACTGCCTGCGCGACTTCACTTTTGTTGACGATATTGTTGAGGGCGTTGTTCGCGTAATGCAGGGCGCACCCGAAAAGAAAACGGGCGAGGACGGACTGCCGATTCCTCCGTATGCGGTGTATAACATCGGCAACAGCTCACCCGAAAACCTGCTCGAATTTGTCAGCATACTGCAGGAGGAGCTCGTGCGTGCCGGCGTTCTGCCGCAGGACTATGATTTTGAATCGCACAAAGAGCTTGTGCCTATGCAGGCGGGCGATGTTCCTGTAACGTATGCCGACACTTCTGCGCTTGAAGAAAATTTCGGTTTCAAGCCGAGCACTCCGCTCAGAACGGGGTTGAGAAAGTTTGCCGAATGGTATAAAATGTTTTATATGAATTAGAAATTGGGGGATAACTTATGAAAATTGCAGTTGCAGGTACCGGCTATGTCGGATTATCAATTGCGGTTCTGCTCGCACAGCACAACGAAGTCGTTGCGGTTGATATAATTCCCGAAAAGGTTGAGCTTATCAATAACAGAAAGTCACCCATTCAGGATGACTACATTGAAAAATATCTTGCGGAAAAAGAGCTTAACCTCACAGCAACTCTCGACGCAGAAAGTGCGTATAAGGACGCGGACTACGTTGTTATCGCCGCTCCTACTAACTACGACAGCAAAAAGAATTTCTTTGACACCTCTGCCGTAGAGGCGGTTATCGAACTTGTTCTTAAATACAATCCGCAGGCTAAAATTGTTATTAAGTCAACTATCCCTGTTGGTTATACCGACAGCGTAAGGGCAAAGTATAATGCAAAAAATATCCTTTTCAGCCCCGAATTTCTTCGCGAATCAAAAGCGCTGTACGACAATCTTTATCCTTCAAGAATCATTGTTGGCTCAGATTTGGACGACGATGAATTGACAAACGCCGCAAACCGTTTTGCCGAGCTTCTCAAAGAGGGCGCGTTAAAAGAGGACATCGACACTCTCATTATGGGATTCAGTGAAGCGGAAGCCGTTAAGCTTTTTGCAAACACCTTCCTCGCGCTTCGAGTTTCGTATTTCAATGAGCTTGATACATACGCAGAGCTCAAAGGGCTTGACACCAAGTCGATTATCGAGGGCGTTTGCCTTGATCCGAGAATCGGAAATCACTACAACAACCCGAGCTTCGGCTACGGCGGCTACTGCCTGCCCAAGGACACAAGGCAGCTGCTCGCTAACTATGACGAAGTGCCGCAAAATATGATTTCCGCAATCGTTGACAGCAACAGAACGCGCAAGGATTTCATCGCTGAAAGAGTGCTTGAAATGGCGGGCGGCTACGTGGAAAACAGCGAATACAGCGCCGAGCTTGAAAAAGAGGTCACAGTCGGCGTTTACCGCCTGACGATGAAGGCGAATTCCGATAACTTCCGCCAGAGCTCCATTCAGGGCGTCATGAAGCGAATCAAGGCAAAGGGCGCAACTATCGTTATCTACGAGCCTACGCTCGAGGATGGAACAACATTCTTCGGAAGCAAGGTCAATAACAATATCGACGATTTCAAATCGAAGTGCGACGTGATTATCGCAAACAGATATGACCCCTGCCTTGACGATGTTGAAAACAAAGTTTACACCCGCGATTTATTCAGAAGAGATTAGCAAAAAAATAACCCGCTTGATGAATTAACATCAGGCGGGTGTTTTGTTTTTTATCTGCCCGTTGCGGAAAGCATTGCAAAAGGCGTTTTGAATATGATTTTTAAATCTCCCCAGGTGGTGCGGTTTTCTATGTAATTCAGATCCATCTCAACCCACTGCTCAAACGGGATGTCGTTGCGGTTGTCGGCAATCTGCCAGTCGCAGGTGATGCCGGGCGTAACGATTAAGCGCAGCTTGTGGTAATCCTCATATTCCGCAACCTCGTTTGGAAGCGGCGGGCGGGGACCGACCATGCTCATATCGCCTCTGAGTACGTTGAAAAACTGCGGCAGCTCGTCAACCGAGGTTTTACGCAGAATCTTACCGAGTCGGGTGATTCGCGGATCGTCCTTCATTTTAAAAACAGGACCATCCATCTCGTTTTGCTCCATAAGCTCAGCTTTACGCTTGTCTGCATCAACGTACATAGTGCGGAATTTGTACATATAAAATTCTTCGCCGTGGCGTCCGATTCTGATTTGCTTGTAAAACGGACTGCCGTGCGGATCGTCAATGAAAATTGCAAGAGCAACCAACAGAATGGGAATAATGGCGAAAATCAACAGAATTGTAGAAACAATAACGTCAAAAACTCTTTTCTTACGCCAATATGTTCTGAAAGATTTGTTTTCCACAATTTCCTTCAGCCTTTTTTCGGTTGCGTCATCAACTTTTCCATATTCAAGATAAGGCATTTTTACACCTCTCTTATGCCGGGAAATTCTATATTGCTATTCTAACACATAAAACAACATATTTCAACATCTGTTGAATAATAATTATGAAATGATATCATTAATTTTTCTTTTAACTTTCGCAGGAATCATATTTTTAACGCCGCGCACGATGTGATCCTTCGTGTGTTTTTTGTAAGCCTCCTTATAAGCAGGATAACCTTTTTCGATATATCCGCCGAGCAGGGTGTCGTGTTCCGGCAGATGCGTACTGCAGCTGACTAACTGCTTGTTCCTTTTTTCGGCGTCTTTTCTGCTTGATTCAGCCACGCAGAGCGTGTCGCTTACAGCGTCAAACCACTCTTTGCCTTTCGGCGTGTTAACGAGTACGCAGGAGATGCCCTTGTCCGGATTCACATCGCCGAGCTTTGCCACAAGGTCAAGCGGCACGCCCCAGTAGTCGCCGAGCGTTATGTCGCCCTGGCGGTTTTCACTCGGGAAACGGCAGTTGTAGCAGCTTTCTCTGTAAACGCCGCCCTTAAGAAAAAAGAAGTAATAGGGCGAAGTACCCGCATCGTATTTAATACGGCTGTTATCGGTGTCAATTGAGCCTTTAACCGCCCAGCCCTTGCTCTTGTCGCGGAAGCGGACGTCCTTAATCTCGTTATACTTATCGCCTGCAACAGCCTTAAGGTCATCGCGCAGCATTTTCATACTTGGTACGCCATGACACACAAGGTCAGCAGTTAAAAGCTTATCGTAATCCTTGCCGAGAAACGCTTTAAGTCCCGCAATCTGGCAGGGAGTACCGCAATAGAGCACCGGTCTGCCATCAGATAGTATCTGCTTTGCCTGCTGATAGCAATCGCCTGTATTACTCTGAACATATTTTGAACCGCGCAGTCTGTTAAGCTCGTCCTTGCTCTCAACGCAGATGTGCGCAAGGGTGATATCGTCCCTCCACGCAGCGCCGAAAACCGCGCCTCCTTTATCTAAAACCGCGTTTGCAAGAGCGGTGAAAACTCCGCCCGATGACGATTTTTCAAGCACCGCGCTGTCCTTTGCAGCGGCAGCATAAACAACAGGCTCACCGTCTGCAGCGCCGCTGTTCTTTTCATTAAACACGCAAACCTTTTTGCATATTCCGCATGAAATGCAGAGTTCTTCATCAACAGCGGGGAAGATGAAACCCGCTTCGTCCTCTTTCATTGTGATTGCGCTTTTCGGGCAGGCGTTAACGCAAGCGCCGCAGCCGCAGCAATCCTTTTTCTGTTCAATTTTGATATAATCTTTCATTTTTCCTCCAACTGATTTCTGCGTTTTATTCATAAAATTACAAATTTCGTTGATTAATAGACAAATTAATGATATAATTACTTTTTAGCAAAGGCATTATTAACTGTTGCAACACTCACGGAGGTCCTATGGCAACAAGAACACAACACGCAAGGCGCAATATAATTACATCCGTTATAAACAAGCTGGTCATTATGCTGAGCAGCTTTATTATGCGAACGGTTCTTATCAAATATCTGGGTGAGGTTTACCTCGGACTTGACAGCTTATTTGTTTCAATTCTTGAAATTCTGTCGCTTACAGAGCTTGGTATCGGCTCGGCTATGGTATACAGTATGTATAAACCACTTGCCGAAAATGACACCCCAGCCGTCTGCGCACTGCTCAGATTATACCGCACAGTTTATCGCTGGATAGCCGCGATAATGATAGTTTTAGGCTTGATAATCACTCCGTTTTTGCCGCTGATTGTCAAAAAAGATTTGCCGTCAGACGTCAATCTGTATGTGCTCTTTTTCATAAATCTGTCAAACACAGTGCTCTCGTATATGCTGTTTGCATACCGTTCTTCGCTGTTTACGGCAGATCAGCAGTACTCTGTTAACAACAATATTTATTCAGGATTCAAAATCGGAGCGACGGTTGTTCAGGTTATCGCGATAATAGTTTTCAGGAACTATTATTTTTACTGCATCATCCTTCCTCTCACGACAATTCTCAAGAATCTCGCTACATATCTCATTTCGGTAAAAATGTACCCACAGTATAAATGTGAGGGCTCTGTGCCGAAAGAGGAGATTGACGCAATTAAAAAGCGCTGCGCCGGAATGTTCCTGCACAAGTTGAGTTTCGTTTTCAGGAATTCGCTTGACAGCATTGTGCTTTCAGCGTTTTTAGGCCTTACTATTCTCGCGAAGTACAACAGCTATTATTACATAATCAACGCTATTTCCGGCATTATGATTCTGGTGTCAAACAGCGTTACCGCGTCCGTCGGTAATTCCATAGTTGTTGAATCGCAGTCGAAGAATTATAAGGATTTCAACAAGCTACAGATGCTGTATATGGCGCTGACCTCGTGGCTCACCGTTTGCCTCGTTGCGTGTACACAGCCGTTTATGAAACTCTGGCTCGGCGAAAAAATGATGTTCAGCGACGGAATAATGTTCATCTTCTGCATCTATTTCTTCTCAACGCATTTTGTCCGCGTGTGTCATCTGTATCGCCAGGCGGCTGGTCTCTGGTGGCAGGACAGATACCGCCCGATTGTTGAAACCGTATCCAACCTCGTGCTGAATATTATTTTTGTTAAAATCTTCGGCGTGAGCGGCGTTATGTTCTCAACAATTTTCTGCATGGTCTGCATTGAGGGAACGTGGGGAACACGAATCCTGTTCAAGCACTATTTCACCGAAGAAAAGCAGTCTGTATATATGCTCAAACTGATGTGGTCGTGGCTGCTTACTGCAATATCAGGTGGAATCGTATATTTAATATGCAAAAAAATCGCGCTCGAAGGCATACCGGCAATTATTGTGTACGGCATAATCGGTTCTGTTGTTTCCGTTGTGGTATTCGCCGCTGGCAGCAGCTTTTTGCCCGAGTTCAAGGACGCATTTTTCTTCGCGTTCCACATCGTGGGTATGGATAAATTTGTAAAGAAACTCAAAAAACCGTCAAACGATTAGTCGAGGAGTTTAGTTATTGCTTCAAAGTTTCTTTCACAGTTATTTGTGTCGTTAAAACAGAAGAACTCATTCATTCTGTTTAAATAAACATCGTCCGGCTTCAGGCCGTTTTCGAGTATATTACGGAGGCTGTTAACAACAGCCTCTTTTGTTGTTGCAACGTCGCCGAAGCCGTCTCTTTTAATCTTGAAATAACCCTCTTTGTAATGGTTTTTGCGGAATTCTTCATCGTTGTAATGGTAGTAAACAACGGGCTTGCGCATATATGCAAAATCAAAGAAAACGCTTGAATAATCTGTAATCAGAATGTCGCTGTTAATCAGCAGTTCCTGCACGTCGTTGTGCCCGAAATCAGCAATTTTAACCCTGTCGCTGTTAGTTTTAAAGCAGTCAACAAAACGCTGGATTTCATAATGCGGATAGTAGATTAATTCGTAGTCATATTCTTCAAGCAGATCCTCAAGCTCACTGCTGTTGAGGAATGAATTGTATGCGTTAAAGTATTCGCTTTCTAAAAAAGCGGCTTTTTTGCATGTGCGGAGATTGGAACGCCAAGTCGGCATAAAGAGGATTTTTTTCGTCGGCTCGTCCGTCTTTTTCAGATTATCGTAGCGGCACAAACCCGTCAGCTGCAGTATGCCCTCGGGATAACCGAATGTGCTTTTGATGAATTCATACTCCGGTACAGCGGTGCACACGAACATATCAATATCGGTCTGGTCTGCGTGGCTGAAAGGCAAATCGTTACTCATAATGCCGTGCTGTAAGAATATCTTTTTCGACTTGTCGGGGAAGAACTTGCCGAACTTGTGGAAAAACAGAATATCGGGCGAATAGCCGTCAATATGCGTGCTGACCTTAACCTGCGCCAGAATGTAGCACAGATAGTGGCGAAAGCTGCCGTATTCAACAAGCTCGCCGAGCGGCGCAACCTTCTCTCTGTCCGGTGAATCGTTTGAAATTATGTAAACGCAATTGATTTCCTTATGCTCTTTGCGTAAATATTTGAAAAAATGGTAGCCGTTGTCACGCGCGTCAATACCCCTTTCGGAAACTATCCATAGGTTTTTGTACGCCTTTGAGCGCCTTACAAAAAGGCTTGCGGTTTCGGCTGCGAGCATAATTAAAAATACGCGGATATAGATAAAAATTCGTTTGATTTTG
Organism: uncultured Bacteroides sp.; assembly: GCA_964480285.1. Lineage (GTDB taxonomy): Bacteria > Bacillota > Clostridia > Oscillospirales > Acutalibacteraceae > Eubacterium_R. The sequence continues at coordinate 17,422 of CAYZPT010000009.1, read as the reverse complement.
TACATACTTACTCTCCGTAGTTTTATAGAAAATAGTCTGTTTTTATTATACTTCACGCTGAAAATCTTGTCAAGAATCGCAAAATGTTACAAAATCCCCGATTTGTAAACATAAAATTATAATTTTACTATTGCAATTTTATTTATTTTTGATATTATTATTATGTGCAACTATATTCTATTATTTATTTAAGGTGAATTTGATATGTCTCTCAAACTGAGCATAGCTTCAGCAGTATACAATTTAGACGAAACATTCCTTCGCGCTCATATTGAAAGAATCTGCGCCCAGCTGACCGATGAAACCGAGCTGCTTCTCATTGACGACTGCTCAACGAATAATTCGGGCGAGGTCTGCAGGGAGTATGCCGACGCGAACGAAAACGTGCGCTACATCAATATGGGTGAAAACGGCGGCTTAAGCCGCGTGAGAAACCGCAGCATTGAGGAAGCCGCAGGCGAGTGGGTTTTCTTTGCAGACGGCGACGATATGCTGTCAATGCATTTTGTTGAAACTGCGCTGAAGTTTTGCGGCACCGACGCGGACATCATCATTCACGAGCGCCTTAAGTTTATTGATTCTCTGCCGCAGGACGAACCCTGCACAGTCAGCGAACTTGCGTTCCTGCCGGAAAACGCGGGAAGAACGCTCAGCATTTCCTGCCTCTGCCTTGACCCGAATATCAGCAAAGTGTTCGGTCTGTCAAGCCGCGCGTTTTACCACGCTGCGTGGGGCGGACTTTACAGAAAGGCATTTCTTACAGAAAACGCTCTGCAGTTCCCTCCGGGGCAGAAAAAGGCGCAGGATTCCGTATTCAATACCGAGGCATATTACCACGCAAAGCGTATATCTTATTTGCCGTACGTTATGTATTTTTACCGCGGTAATCCGCAGGGCATCACCAGAAGGTACAACAAGGATTTGCCTGAGGTTTACGGTAAGCTACTCGGTTTGCTTTCAGCTGATAAGGATAAGTTTTATTCCGGCGACAGTGATGTTGACGCTCGTTTCAGCAACCATCGCGTTGTTGCAAGCGCTATTGACAATATGAGACTCAACATCTTCCATAAGGATAACCCAAAGTTAAAGGAGCAGCGCAAAGCGGAGTTCCTTGCTTTTTTTGAGGAGGAGCCGTACAAAAGCGCAATAGCAGGCTTTGACGCTAAAGCATTTAACAGACAGGAATGGCTTTTAGTTGTTAAATTAATGCGTAAAAAGCGTTTTGCAGCGCTAGATAAATTTGTCGGGAACGAAACGGCATTCAGTAAATTAAGCGGCGCGTATAAACGCATCGCAAAGATTTTAGGATAGGTTAAATGGGCGAAAAGGTAAAGGAACTTTACACTAAAAACTCAAAAATATACATAGCCTTATACATATTCTTCATCTTCGGCGCTGCTATGGGTGACTATAAGGTGCTCAACACCAAGCTCGGCGCATTGCCGAAGATTGTATCTGCCGGCGTGCTCGGTCTGGCTGTGCTTTACATTCTCTGGTCGGGTAATTTTAAGAATTTCAAGGCGCTTTCCCGTTTCGGAATTCTGTTTTCTTCGATTATTGTTGAGATTGTATTTTGCTCAATTCTGATATGGATTATTGATTTGCAGTCCTTTTCGTATATATTTAAGGGAATATCAAAGATATCGTATCAGTTTCTGAATATAGCAATAGTGCTGGCGGCGGCGTATATGTTTGAGGAAAAAGCCGCCAAATATACCTTCTTCGGTATTGCCGGAGCGAACTTCGTGATTATCGGTCTCGGTGCGGCAACCACAGGCATCGGCGGTGCGATTAAGGATATGATTGCAAACATCACCTCGTTCGGTGATAACGATGTTATCAATAATTCGACTTTTATCCGTGCAATTGAGATTCACGATATCACCTTCGTTATGGGTGTGTTTTTCCTGTACTTTGTTTTCTTCTGCCCGCGTGAAAAATACCGCTATGTATATGCGGCAATTGCAATGTTCCTTTTCTTTGCCGGACTTAAGCGAATCGCATTTTTAAGTCTGTCTCTCGCAATAATTTTTGCGGTTATTTGCAAACTTTTTTGTGCAAGGAATCAAAGACGGATACTGATGATTACCGCGATTCTGATTGTAGCGTTTTGCTATTATTACATTGCTATAATTCAGGACGGCACCTTCATCCGCTTTTTGACGGAGCACGAAATCGAACTCAACGGCAGAGAAAAGATATATGATTATATTTCGAATTTCTATGAGCTTAAGCCGTCTTACCGCGGCAAGGGATATGAATTCTGCGTTCAGCTTCTTAAGAGTATGAAGGGCACTAAGGATCAGGTTGTCGCGATTACCGCAGTGCACAATGACATTCTGAAGCTATATGTCGAACTCGGCTTCTGGGGCTTTTTGGTCTGGATTCTCACTTACTATGTCTACCAGACGCACTGGTATATCACCCGCTGCGGCGAGAAGGTTGCCATCTGCTTTATGACAATAAGCGTGTATATGCTTATAACCTATATGACGGATAACACCACATTCTACTATTGGTCAAGTATGATTATCCGTATGATTCCGCTGTCGTTTTTCTTTGACCCTGTTAAGGAAGCGCCGCTTCGTCAGACCAACAGATTACAGATGAATACCTACCAGAAATGGCGCTACAACAAAAGGGAAAAGGATAAAAAACAGCAGATTAAACCGAGGATGAAAGCGCCGTCAGGCGATAATGATTTAATTATTTAAAAAGGCAATTAAACTATGATTAGGATTTTACATTCAGTCAGCAATATGGACCGCGCAGGTATCGAAACTATGCTGATGAATTTTTACAGAAACGTGGATAGGGAGCAGGTGCAGTTCGACTTTTTGTGCAACAAGCCTAATCCGGGCGATTACGATGAAGAAATCCGCGCACTCGGCGGCAGGATATTTGTCACACCGGGATTTAAGAGTTACCGCAAGTACCAGAAGTATATGACAAAGCTGTTCAGCGAGCACCCGGAATACAAAATTATCCACACTCATAACGGCTCGCTTATGCTTTATGCGCTTGAATCTGCCAAAACGAATAAAATCCCGATTCGCATTGCTCACGCACACGCAACGGCGATTCCCGTCGGCTTAAAGAATGAGGTGAAAAAACTGATTCGTCCGTTTATAAAATATGCGGCAACGGATTATTGGGGCTGCTCAAACGCGGCAGGTAGATTCTACTTTTCAGAAAAACGATGGAATAACGCAAACGAGCTTATCCATAACGCGATTAACGTAGACAACTTTACATTTAATGAAGCGGTGCGTAAAGAGATCCGCGAGCAGTACGGTTTCGGCGACAAGCTTGTAATCGGCAATGTCGGCAGAATGATGGATCAGAAAAATCAGAAAAAGCTGCTTGACGTGTTTGCCGAGATTCACAAAATTAACCCCGAAACACAGCTTGTAATCATCGGTACGGGCGAACTTGAGGATAAACTCCGTCAGCAGACGCGCGAGCTCGGACTTGAAGACGCAGTAACCTACACCGGTGTTTTAAGTAACGTAAACGAATGGTACAGCGCTATGGACGTTTTTGTAATGACCTCGCTTTATGAGGGTTTGCCCGTTGTCGCTGTTGAAGCGCAGGCGGCGGATCTGCCCTGTGTGCTGACCGATACAATCACACCGGAGGTTAAAATTACCGATAGAGTTAAGTTTCTTGGACTTTACGACGATAACGTTAAATGGGCAAAGGCAATTCTTGATATTCAGCCCGACGAGCGTGTAAGCCGCGCGGCAGAATTTCAGAAAGCCGGATATGATATCAGATACGAGGCAAAAAGAATGCAGGAGCTCTATCTGAAACTGTATTCTGAGATAACAGAGGAAAAGTGATATTATGAAAATTGGCATCCTTACACATCACAACATCAATAACTACGGCGCATTTATGCAGACTTATTGCCTGCAGGAAAAGTTGAGGGAACTCTTTCCGCACGATGACGTCTATGTTATTAACTATATCATCAAAAAGCACAGCCTTATCAATACTGCGGGCTTTTTCCGCATTTATCCCGATAAGGAAACACCTATGTCGTGGATACGCAAGGTCTTTCAGCCTATCGTATTTCACGACGCGCGTAACCAGTATATGGCAAAAACCGCAAAGGTTTACAGCGTTGAGGACATAAATGCACTCGGTCTCGACTGCATCGTTATCGGCAGCGATGAGGTGTGGAATTATCTTGACCCCAAGAGTTATCTTCCCGTTAAATACAGTGAGGGGCTTGACGCAAAAAGCATAGTTGCATACGCTCCAAGCACGGGCAAGGCAGACGGCATTGAGGACGTTCCCAAAGAAGTGTACGAGGCGATGAAAGGCTTCACTGCGCTTTCCGCAAGGGATAAGGGCGCGCAGAATCTCTGCAAAACCACTTTAGGTGTAACTCCGCAGCTGGTGTGCGATCCGACCTTCCTTTTCTCCGCTCCGTTTATCTATAACGAAAGAATCAGGTATTACACCAAAAATCCTTACATTCTTTTCTACTACTGCAACGGACTGTCGAAAAAGTGGAAGGAAAAGATTATTGAAAACGCGCGTGCAGAGGGCTACGAGGTTCTCGGCGCAGGCGAATACGATAAGTTGTACACCAAGGTTTCCGTAAGAATTACTCCGTTTGAATGGGCGGAGCTGTTTAAGCACGCTGAATTTGTGTACACCGGCACATTCCACGGCGTTGTATTCTCAATTCTTTCGCGTAAGAATTTCAAGGTTTACGCTTCGATTAAAAGCCGTATCAAAAAAATCGGCGCCCTGCTTGAACAGTTCGGTATCGGCGACAGAACTTTGACCGAGGACGCACTCCTTGACAAAGGCGAAAATATTGATTACGACAAGGTTTATGCATATATTGACAAGCTCCGCGACAGCAGCAGCGATTATTTGTACCGCGCTGTCAGCGGCGAGCAGATTAAAGGAGTAGCCGATGATACAGAGTAAGGCTGATTATAAGCGCTATTTAGAGCAGGACAGAATCGCTCTTTACAGAAAAACAAATCGCCCGCGACTTGCAGGCGACGAAATATGGCGATATGAAATACTTCTGCGTAAAACGGAGTACTATATGAACTGCCATAAAAGCCCCGTCGGCAAGGCGATTTCCGTTTTGCTTCACTACCGCTTGCGCAAAGCAGGTATGAAGCTCGGGGGATATCATATCCCGCCCAACGCGTTTGAGGAAGGACTTTCAATCGCTCACTGGGGCCCTATTGTTGTGCATCCTACAGCGCGCATCGGCAAAAACTGCCGCATACATCAGTGCGTAACAATCGGCGCTACTAACGGTGTATTCCAGGCGGCAACGATAGGTGATAACGTCTTTATCGGACCCTGTACTTCAATTATCGGAGATATTAAAATCGGCAGCGATATTGCTATCGGTGCAAATACCGTTGTTACCAAAAGTTTTGAAGATGACGGAATCACTATTGCAGGAACTCCTGCTAAAAAAATCAGTGATAATAACTCTCATTCAAATCTGGCTCCCGGCCTGAATCTGGACGGAAAGGAAGAATAACCTATGGGTAAAACTAAAGATACAAAAAAAGCCCCAAAAAAGCATAAGAAACTGAAAAAGGCAATATTGGCAGTTGTGCTTATTCTGATTGCTGCCTTTGTTCTTACGCTCGTGGGAAACATTGTTGTCAACCGTAACTTTGAGGTTTCGTTTTATCAGATCACTTCCGAAAAGGTGTCCGACAATATCAGGATTATTGAACTTTCCGATTTGCACAACTCTGAGTATGGCAAAAACAACAGCAAGCTGATTGCAAAAATTAAATCCCTGCATCCTGATCTTATTGTGTATGCAGGCGATATGATGAACGAGCAGGATAGCAATTATTCTGTTATGTTTGACCTGTCGGACAAACTCAGCGAGATTGCGCCGATATATGCCTGCTACGGTAACAACGAGCTTGATCAGCAGCTGTTTTTTGACAAGACTTTCAAAGATCAGCTTAAAGAGCACCACATAAACCTGCTCAGTAACGAGGCAAAGGACGTTGAAGTTAAAAACTCCGTGCTTCAGCTTGTTGCAATTTCGGACAACGTGGATCAGTTTGACGTTGAAACAAACAACGCCAAAAAGTTTATTAATTCAATCGAACCCACCGATAACTGCCGTATCTGCCTTACGCATTATCCCGAGCTTTTCAACGAAAAGCTGCTTAATAAAAACATCGACATTGCGTTTACGGGTCATGCTCACGGCGGTCATGTGCGCCTGCCCTATGTTGGCGGACTGTTCAGCCCCGGCGAGGGATTCCTGCCAAAGTTTACCGCAGGTGTGGTTGAGGCTGAGGACGGAACGCAGGTGGTTGTAAGCAGAGGTCTCGGTAACTCGAGCGAAGCTACAGGAATCAAAGGTGTTGAAATTCCCAGAATCAACAATCAGCCCGAATTGGTTGTTGTTGACATTTGCTGGTATTAATATATAGGCAGAGCAAGACGAATCCGATTCGCCTAAATCGCAGTATTTAAGCGAACTTAGGCATTTTCGTTCTTGCATTACGCCAGTAAAGCTGCGGCCTCAAATACCAAATTTCATCTTAACTACAAGCGATTTAGGTGCTATGCAGTTTAAAATGAGCAGATTTGGTTTAGGTCAAGGCAAAAAACGCAGGAATACTTGCGTATTCCGAGTATTATTAACGCAGAGATAAGACAAATCTGCCATTTTAAACCGAGTCACGATTCGTCTTGTTCTGCCTAGAAGGAGTAGCGGTATATGAGAGATGAAAAGCATATACTTGATGAGCAGGAACGCGATTTGCTGATCGGTGCAAAAAACAAAAAGCAAATAAAAATCTTTGGCAGACTTACAAAAAAAGCTTTTTCTCCGATTACAAAAGTGCTCGATGAAGTTGATACGGATTACTCCGATCGCTCACGCACCCGCAGAGCGCTCATCGCGATGCTAAAGCTTAAAGCCCCGATTTGTATTTTCCTTGCTGCAGTAGTTGCACTGTCGGCTTGCTATTTTCTGTGGGACAGCAACAATTCTGCGTCTACGGAAATGAGTCTTAACTATGAGGAAGCGGCTTACGGTCTTAATCCCAACTCCACACGTTTTTACGCTCACGACATAACGAGTCCCGAGGTTATTGAGGGAATGCTCGATTATTGCGGCATTGACCCCGAAACCGTGGATATAAACAGTATTGTTGATTGCATCTCCGTTCGTCCTACCAACACAAAGGCGATTCCGAAAGAGAGCAGTGAGGATGACGATAAGGAAGAAACCTACTTTATCTCCACCACTTACAGAATAACAATGAACAAACCTGCGTGTATCAAAGATGTGGACGTGCGTCTGCTTCTGAACTTTTTGTGCAAGGCGTATAAAGACAAACTTTACAATAATTATACCGAAAACCGCTCAATCCTCTCTTTTGATATTGAGAAGTTTAACGACAAGGAATATATGGTTATTGCCGATCTGTTTGACCTTAAGGCGCAGCAGATTGAAAAATACCTTAACACAAGGGTTAAGCAGAGCAAAACCTTTAAAGAGCAGCAGACGGACGAAACCTTTAAATCTCTTGTGCAGAAGGTTGAAGATATTCGCACTTATGATATTGAAAAATACCGTTCCTTCGTCAAGGAGGCAGGTTGCTCACACGATAAGGCACGCTATACCAATTCGCTTAAATACGTTAACCGTATGAAAGATATTGACTTTTCCAAGGATATGGCTTCGTACAATGTATATAACAGCGGAATCAAGATGTATAACGAATCGCTGATTAACGTTGTTATGATACCTTCGATTGACAGAGAGAAAAATTCGTATTATATGTCCAGAACAAAAACGGGTATGGACTATATGGCTAAACAGGCGGACAATCATCTGTTAACTGCAAAGGAGATTTCAAAAGAGGTAAAACAAAACAAGGATATTATCAACAAAATGGAAACCGGCAAAAACAGCAGTACCGACGCTGAAAAAGCCGACAGAATGATTAAATCCATAGGCAAAAAGTTTACCGACCTTTCCAAGCAGATCGAAACTGTCGATAAAGCATATGTTAAGTACAAAACAAAAGACTACCTGACCTTTAAAAGCACGAATGCTTCATTAAGGCAAAAGCTGCAGTCTACAAAGGTGATTATTATCGCGGCTGTGCTGTTTATCGGTATATTTGCCGTAATCTGGCTGAGGTTCAGGTACTTTAGCGGAGGGGAGGTATTGCAATGAAAGAATTCCAATTGTTAAGATACCTTTCAAAAGGTAAGTTTATTATATTGATCGTTGCGCTTCTCGGTGCGTCCTGGGTGTATTTCTACGCAAATTCACAGCAGGTCTACACCGCGTCAACGGTTATCAGATATGAAAATGACGCTATCGGTCAGGGTCTTACGCCGAATGGCTCCAAGCTGGATGTTTCGGAGATTTATTCGTCAACCGTAATTAAAGGTGCTATTGAGGATCTGGGGCTTAACTGTACTGTTGACGAGGTGCGTTCAAAGGTTAAAGTAACGCCTATTATCCCCGCAGAAGAGGAGGAAAAAAAGGCAACCGCTATCAGTAAAGGCGAGGAATACTCATATTTTCCGACCGACTATCTGATTACCTATGAGGTCGGCTCGGAACGCTCAATGAACTTTGCGGGCAATATGCTTGACGCAATAGTTAAAAACTATTATTCCTTCTACTCGGAAAAATACGTTGACCAGCTGATTCTTCCAAATAATGCGTCAAATATCAGTTCAAACGATTACGATTATATTGAAAGTGCGGAGATTCTGCAGGCGTCAATCAAAGAAATCGACGACTATCTGATGCAGAAAAAATCGAGTTATCCCGATTTCAGAGCTTCTGCTACGGGCTATACCTTCACGGATCTTGATAATATTTACAAGTATATTATCAACAACAAGGTGCCTCATCTGTATGCAAGTATACTCCAGAACAAGTATACAAAGGATAACGATCTGCTTCTTAAAAAGCAGCAGTCAAAAATTGAAAATATCGAAATAAATATCAAAAACAATAAAGAAAAGTCGAAAAAATTAAAGTATCTGATTGATAACTACAGCACAAAGAATATCAACACCCAGCGAAAAGATGACGGCGAAGAGGGCGATTCCGACATTATTATGGACGTTGACGGCTATAATGACGAGGGCGGAATAGACGTTACCACCACTTATGACGATCTTTTGCAGGAATATGTTGAAATTAACGAGTCAGTCAAATACGACGAGATCGACAAAAAACACGCCGAATACATAAAATCCGTATTTGTTAACAACAAAAACAACGAGGTCCTCAGCACTGAAGTTGAGCAGGATATTGAAGAGCTTGTGGATATGCTCAACGATGAATATGATGTTGTATCTGCTACAGCTGCCGAGTTAAACGAATATATCGGCGCAAGCTACCTTAATATTCTCAACTCGGTTGTAACCACACAAAAGGTTAATATCAAGCTTTACCTTGCGCTTGCAGTTGTATTCTTCCTGTTCTTCGGCTGCGCAGGCGCAGTTGTTATCGGAAGACTGAGCGACTTTATTCAGTACATTATGTACACGGATAAAACCACTAAGCTCCCGAACAGGCAGATGTGCGATGTACGCATAAATGCTTTGAGCGAAAAGGAGCTTCCCGAGCAGTTCACCTGCCTTGTTGTCAAGCTTGACAGTCTTGTCAAAATTAATGAAACCCTGGGCCATTCAGCCGGAGATATGCTGATGAAGGACTTCGGTGAAATCCTTAAATCAGTATCCAGAAACTATGGCTTTATCGGTTGGAACCAGGGAATGTTCCTCGGCTTGTTTGAGCAGTGCTCGGCTGATAAGGCGGAGCTGTTCCTGGATATGCTGAACAAGCGCGTCGAAGAATATAACGACAAGCAGCTTGAACTTGAAATTCAGTTCAGCGTTGCTTACAGCAATTCAACGGAAGAGGAAATCTTTGATATCCGTAACCTTATCCGTAACACAACTGATAAATTATTCAAAAGATAATTGACATTTAAAAAAGCTGACACCCGTTAAAGGTGTCAGCTTTTTCTTGTTTTATAATACTATTTTATTTGTGTTACATTATTCTTTTTTACAACAAAGGCGTGGGTGGCTTTTTCAATCATCCACGCGTCGTTCTCAGGAGAGTCGGTGTAGAAATTCTCAATTTGGATGTCGCCGTAAGCCTCCTCGTACGCCTTGATTTTATTTTCGCGTATGTTTACAAAAAGTATCCTGCCGGTTGTTCTGTCAACGCGCGAGGTCAGATGATGTTTGATACCGAGGCGACGGCAGATTTCTTCAATATTGAAGTCGGGCGAGGCGGTTATTATTAAATCGTCATCAGATTTAAGTTTATTGTAAAGCGGTTTGATTTTCTTCTCGTGCTTATCCCAGAACACTTTTGGGTCGTTTTCAAAGTCAAACACACGCAGGGCGTCCTTTTCAACCATGGGCACATAGCGTTCAATCACCTCAGGCAGCGTGACGTCGACTTTTTTGTAACGCGCAAATGCTTTTAGAACAGTAGGCAGAAGTTTTACCAGCCACGGTTTGCGCACGATATAGAAGAAAAACAGGTCGAGCGTGCTCTCGCCGTCGTAAATAGTGTTATCAAAATCAAATACGTTCATAGTGTTTGCTCCGGTCGGATTAATAGTACAAGGTGCGTTTTTATTCTATCATCAATATAAAATTCCGTCAACTTAAATCAGAAATGCACGCTTATTATGTATATATTCTAATTAATACGTTTACACTCAAAAAACTCTTGCTATTTATTCTGCTACCTTGTATAATGAGGGCGAGGTGATAATTATGACCAGAGAAGAGTATTTAAAGCAGATTGACGAAGTGATTGCAAACGGCAAATACAAGGCTGACTGGAATTCACTTGGCAACCATAAAACACCCGATTGGTACTACCGTGACAAGTTCGGTATTTTTATTCACTGGGGCTTGTACAGCGTGGCAGGTTTCGGCAACGAATGGTATTCGCGCAATATGTACAACGCAGACCATCGCGAGTTTGAGCATCACCGCAAAACTTTTGGTCCGCAGGATAAATTCGGCTACAAGGATTTTATTCCGCTTTTCAAGGCTGAGAAGTTTGACGCGGACAAGTGGGTGTCGCTCTTTAAGTCGAGCGGCGCAAGGTTTGTAATGCCCGTTTGCGAGCACCACGACGGCTTTGCAATGTACGCAACTGATTTCAACCGTTGGAACGCAGTTGATATGGGTCCGCACCGCGATGTTGCCGGCGAAATAAAAGCCGCCTGCGAAAAGCAGGGACTCACCTTCTGCAGTTCAACACACAGGGCGGAGCACTACTTCTTTATGAACACCGGCGCGACCTGTGACAGCGATGTTTATGATGAGGAAACACGCGATTTCTACGGTCCTGCAGTTCGCGAGGAAGCGTACAACCGCGATAATATTTTCAAAACCACAGAGGACACCTACGCACCGGGTGCTACAAAGGAGTGGCTCGACGACTGGATGGTTCGCACCTGCGAGCTTGTTGACAGATATCAGCCAAAGCTCCTTTACTTCGACTGGTGGATTCACAATTACACCTTCAAGCCCTACCTCAAAAAAATCGCGGCGTATTATTACAACCGCGCAGAAGAGTGGGGCGATGAGGTAACTATCGTATACAAGCATCAGGCGTTCCCGCCCACAGTTGCAACGTTTGACGTTGAGCGCGGCGCGCTTGAGGGAATCTCACCGATTCCGTGGGAGTCCGATACAGCTATCGGCAAGTGCTCATGGGGTTACACCTGTAACAACGAGTATAAAAACTCAACGCAGATTATCTGCGATCTTGTTGACATCGTCAGCAAAAACGGTATGCTCCTGCTCAACGTAGGACCAAAGCCGGACGGAACCATCACAGATGAGGAAACTGCAGTGCTTACCGATATCGGCGCTTGGCTCGCAAAGAACGGCGAGGGTATTTACGGCACCACATTCTGGAAAAAGTTCGGCGAGGGTGAAGCAAATGTTGAGGGCGGCTTCTTCAAGGACGGCGACGGCGTTAACTACACCGCAAATGACTTCCGCTTTACATACAAGGGCGGCGTTGTGTACGCCTTCCAGATGAAACCTGACGGCGATGACGTAAGAATTAAAGCGTTCAAAAAGCGCAACCGCCACGACTTCCTTGTTAACCGCGTTACTCTTCTCGAAACAGGTGAAGAAGTTGACTTCGAGCGAACCGAGGACGAAATCATTATCAAAAACAATGTAATCTCCGACGCACCCCTGTGCTTCAAGATTGAAATTGACTAATAATTCCGAATTAAAAAAGAACGGCGTTTGCCGTTCTTTTTGTTTGTTTTATAACGATATTTTCTGCGGAGCGCCATTGTCCTCACGTGACTTATCCGCACGGTAAACAGACAGGTGACCTGCAACGCTGTCAAAGATTGAGGTGCAGGCAAGGCTCGGATCCTCGCCGCGAACAAACTTAACAAAGTCAGCAGCAAGTCTTTCATCGCCGCCGCCGTGTCCACCGTAAGCGCCAACCATATCGCCCGTTACGCGAAGGTCAACCTCTTCAACATCGCATTCTTCGTGGTGAGCGTCAGGTGACGGGTTAATCTTGAGAACAGTGAACTTACTCTCCTCAAAGTTACCGAAGAGCTCGCCCTTTGTGCCTACAATATGTATGTATCTTCTCGGTTCTGCTGAACCGCCAACCATATTGTGTGTGCCGGTTGCGCCCGATTCAAAGTTAACAAGTACGCTCTGGTGGTCAACAATGTCATTGTCGCACTTGTAAATGCAACGTGCGTACGGATTGTCGGTTTTCATCAGCGCAATCTTGTCCTCAATTGTCGGGTTGTCGATATGCTCAAGCGCATCCCATACGTAGAATGACCAACGGTCGGGATGGTCGATGTAAAGTCTTTTGGTTGAGAAATCGCAGGTGTCAACGTGCGGGCAGTCTTTCATACAGATTGTGCCTGCGCCTTCGGGTGCGTTTTCAGGTTTAAACTGGAACTTGCTGCCGTAAGAACTGATTGAGCAAGGCTTTGTATCACTCATCAGCCACATCATAATGTCAAGGTCATGGCAACACTTTGCAAGCAGCATAGTTGTGTGGCACTTTTTGGAGTTTGCCCACTTGCCGCGAACATAAGAAGTTGAAAGATGATGGTAAGAAACATGCTCCGTAGTCTGAATATTGATAATGTCGCCGAGCTCGCCTGAAGCAACACGCTCCTTGATAGCGTAGTAGAAAGGCGTGTAACGCAGCACGTGGCAAATCATAACCTTTGCGTCATTCTTCTTTGCGCAGTTGACTATCTGCCACATCTCGTCCTCGTTAACGGCAAACGGCTTTTCAAGCAGCATATCGTAGCCTGCATTGAGAAGCGGAACAGCAGTTTCAAGGTGCTGTTCGTCCATTGTACCGTTGATTACTGTATCAGCAAGTCTGCCTTTTGAAGCAAGCTCCTGCGCGCTCTCAAAGCACATATCCTCGCCGAAGCCGAAGTATTCCATCGCTTTTTTACGTCTTACGGGATTCGGATCGGCAACGCCTACGATTTTAAGCATTTCGGGATTTGTTTTTGCAAGTTCGCTGTATACGAATGATCTGTGACCTGCGCCAACAATTATGGCGGTAATTGGCTTGTTTTCCATAAAAAAGTACCTCGCAAATTATTTTTCAAGTTGATTATAACAACACTTATTAATAAATGCAATATAATTTTGAAATTTGTACAAATTATTATACTTGTCTTGTAATATTATCTGTGTTATAATATCATAAATTATTTGCGGAGGTGATGGTATGCCGCGTTGGGTTCCGGCGCACGAGGAAAAGGTGCCGGTATGGGAAAATCTGGTTTATGCAGTGAAAATACTGTTCAAATCTGATAAAGGCGTTATTCCGTTTGCTATTCTGTCACAGACGGCAACATCGGTGTTTACGCTGTTTTTTCAGGGCGTGCTGTTCCTGAAAGTGTTGCTCTCGATTATCGAAAACAAGATGACGTTTGAGTACTTTGTAAAATGCCTGTTGCTGTTCTTCGCAGTCGGAATGGTGTATGAGGTCATAATTATCTACTGCGATTATATGCAGAATGTTTCGTGGAAAAAGGTTTACAAAGGGCTTAACAATCTGATATTCCAGAAGGCAGCAGAGCTTGACGTGAGCTGTTATGAGGATCCTGCGTTTTATGATGCGTATATGCGTGCAACCGATATCCTCACCCGCGGATTCTTTATGGCGTTTGCGGTTGATCTGTCAAACCTGCTCGGTAATCTGATTGCGCTGGTGCTTGTTATCGGAGTCGTTACCACTATCGACCCGGTTTATCTGCTGTTCCTTGCGCCTGTCGGCATGGTGTTTATCGTGCAGTATATGCGCAGTAAGCTTATGTACAAGCGCGATCTCGCAATGACGACTAATAACAGAATAAAGTCGTACACACAGCGTACCGTATTCCTTAAGGATTTTTCCAAGGATATGCGCACATCAAATATCTTTTCGGTTATACTTAACCGCTACCGCAAGGCGGTAAGCGACAATATTCACATTATCAGAACATACGGGGTGAAGATGTTCTTTTACTCGATTACAGGCTCGTTCTTCGGCGAACTTGTGCCGATTGTGGGAACATATTCATTTGCGTCGTATCAGTTCATCAACAACAGCGGGCTTGATATTTCAGGCTTTTCCGTTGTGCTGTCATCAATCAACTCCGTAAGGCAGACGTCAATGACGATTGCCGACTCAATTGCACAGCTTTCAAACGTTGCGCTTTACTTCAAAAATCTGCGCGATTTCTTTGAATACGAAACGCAGGTTAAGGACGGCGGACTTGAAGCAGGTGAGTTTGAAAGCCTTGAATTCAAAGACGTATATTTCAAGTATCCTACCGCTAAAAAGTATTCGCTTAACGGCGTGAGCTTTAAGATTAACAAGGGCGAAACCACGGCGATTGTCGGCGTTAACGGCGCAGGCAAGACTACAATTGTCAAGCTTATGCTCCGCTTTTACGATGTTACCGAGGGCGAAATACTGTATAACGGCATTAACGTAAAAGAGTACAATGCGGAATCACTCCGCCGCCGATTTGCAACAGTGTTCCAGGACTATAAAACTTTTGCGCTTTCAGTTAATGAAAACGTGCTTTGTCACGAGGGCACGGATGAAGAAAAACTCCTTGCACAGCAGGCGCTTATTCAGAGCGGCGTGTGGGAGAAAATTCAGACTTTGCCCAATGGTGCTGACACAGTTTTAACGCGCGAATTTGACGAAAAGGGCGCAGGCCTTTCGGGCGGTGAGCAACAGAAAACCGCCACCGCAAGACTTTTTGCGCGTGACTTTGATGTTGCAATCCTCGATGAGCCGTCATCGGCGCTCGACCCGATTGCAGAGTATAAGATGTACGAAAATCTTATCAAGGCGACTGTCGATAAAACGGTTGTTTACATATCGCACAGGCTGTCGTCGGCAGTGCTTAGCGACAAAATTTTTGTGCTTGAAAACGGTGCTGTTATCGAAACCGGCAACCACGCAGAGCTTATGCAGACCGGCGGCGAATACAGCCGTATGTTCACGTTGCAGGCTTCGCGCTACACAGGCGAGGAGGTGAGCGACGTTGGCTGATTTCAGAGCAGATAAGCCCACTCATTCCACGTTTTCAAACATCTTTTTCTTCCTGAAGCTGATGTTCAAAATCTCGCCTCTCCTCGTAATAGGCGAGTGTTTCTGGGGCGTGCTTATGCGCCTGCCTACGCGAATCATCTCGGTGCTCGGCGTTAAGTATGTTATCGACGTTATCGCAAGCGGCGACGACAAAATGAAGATTGTCAAAGCCGTTATCATTATAGCGATTGTGCTGATTGTCAGCGAAGTTTTAAACGCCGTTTACCGCGAGTTTTTCTTCAGCGTCGAGCTTGAAAAAATCACCAAAGGTCTATCCGAAATGCTGTACAAAAAGGCAAAGGATCTTGACCTTGAAAACTACGATGATCCCGATTTTTACAACAACTTCATTCTTGTTATCGAGTCCTCGGGCGCGCGTGTTACGATGGTGCTCGGACTTGTGCAGAGGTATATCGGCGAGGTTGTGTCGCTTATCACAATCGGATCTATTCTGTTTGCGATTGATCCCGTATGCCTGCTGATAATACTTGTTGTTGTGGCGATATTTACGCCTGTCAGCCGCAAAATCGGCAAGTTGCAGGCACAGAGGCAGATTGATAATAACAGACTGCACCGCAGGGCAGACTACTTTGCGCGCGTGTTCTATCTGCAGGATTACTGCAAGGAAGTGCGTATGAACGATGTCAAGCCGCTGCTTCTTGAACGCTATAACGAGGCGGCGCAGGATGTTATCGATAACCAGCGCAAGTATGTGCGCAAGATTGATCTGATTTACTTCTTCCAGGAGAGCGGTGTGCAGATTGTCGGCTTTATGCTGCTGCTTCCGATGTATCTCGGTTACTGCGTGCTGCAAAAGCATACGCTGATGGCGGGCGACTTTGTAGCAACCTTTAACGGTGCGCTGCAGATTGCAGGCTCGTTCTCGTTCCTCACTGTCGGTGTTGTACGTCAGTTCTCCGAGAGCGCAAGGCTTATTGAAAAGTATCGCGAATTCCTGAAGCGCAAAAATCATATTTTTGACGGCGAAGATACTGCCGATGTCGGCGAGCCGAAAACAGTTGAGCTTAAAAACGTTTGCTTCACTTATCCCGGTAATGACCACCCGACTCTCAAAAATATAAATATGACAATTCACCCTAAAGAAAAAATAGCCCTTGTGGGCTATAACGGTGCAGGTAAAACCACGCTCACGAATCTGCTGCTCCGGCTTTACGATGTGACGGACGGTCAGATTATGATTGACGGGCAGGATATACGCGACGTCACCACAGAATCGCACCGCGACAGATTCTCCGCAGTGTTCCAGGACTTCCAGCTGTTTGCTGCCACACTCGGCGAAAATGTTGCCCTTGCTCCCGAACTTGACAGGGAGCGTGCAATGGCTGCGCTTAAGCACAGCGGTTTCAGCAAAGAGGTACCTGACGGGCTTGACACATATCTGCTGCGCGAGTTCGACGATGAGGGCATTATGATGTCCGGCGGTGAAAGCCAGAAAGTCGCAATCTCGCGTGCGTTTTACAAGAATTGTCCTTATATTATCCTCGACGAGCCGTCGGCGAATCTTGACCCGATTGCAGAGTATAACCTCAACCAGTCGATGATTGAGGCGGCGCAGGACAAAACGGTTGTGTTTATCTCGCACAGGCTGTCAACCACAGTAAGCGCGGACAGGATTTATGTTATGGAAAACGGCGAAATCATCGAGCAGGGTTCGCACGAAGAGCTGATGGCGATGGATGGCACTTATGCGTATATGTTCAATCTGCAAGTCATCGTCAGGCTTTTTGAGCAGTCAGAACTGGGACGGAAATGAATTTTTTCCGA